>JBIKNC010000174.1:0-9498 GCA_044358925.1 Planctomycetota bacterium
GTGGTCGTCGTCGCTCTGATCGCCGACCTGGTCGTGTTGCCCGCGCTGTTGATCGTGTTCGCGTGCACGGACGGACGCAGACACTCCCGCGCCGCACTCGCGACGCCCGCGGAGGCCGCTGTATGAAACCCGATGTCTTCGACCTCGCGATCGTCGGCGGCGGCCCCGCCGGCGCACACCTCGCGCTGCGGCAAGCCGCGGCCGGGCGGTCGGTCGTGTTGCTCGAGCGGCGCGTCTTCCCGCGCGCCAAACCGTGCGGCGAGTTCCTCGGACCGCAGTGCCTGCCGCTGCTCGAAGAGGTCGGCCTGCTGGACGACGTGCGCCGCGCCGGCGCGCGCACGATCGGCGGCCTGAGTCTGTTCGGCTACGGACACCGCGTCGACGGCCGCTTCGGGACGATCGCGAGCGCACACGAGGCCTTCACGAACGGACTCGCGCTCGGCCGCGAACGACTCGACGAGATCGCACTGCGTGCGGCGGCGGCGCGCGGCGTGTGTGTGCTCGAAGGCCATTCGGTGCGCGGGCTGGTGCGCGATGCGAATGGAGCGGTGCTCGGCGTCGACGCTCTCGATGCACACGGCGAGCCGCTCACCGTCCGCGCACGCACGACGATCGGCGCCGATGGTCTGCACAGCCGCGTCGCGCACGCACTCGGTGTGGTCGAGCGTGTGCCGTGGCTCTCGCGCCTCGCCATCACGACGCGCGTCGAGGGCTTCACACTCGACGGGCGCGCCGAGGTGCACTTCATACGCGGCGGCTACTTCGCGCTCTCGCCGGTCGAAGGCGGCGCGAGCCGCGTGAACCTGGTCGTCGACTTGGCGGCGCCGGGCGGCGGACGTTCGCGGATCGCGGGCTGTTTCCGCGAGCACCTCCAACGCGCTCCGGACCTCTGCGATCGGCTCGCGCCCCACCTCGGCGAGGCACAGCACTTCGACGCACTCGGGCCGCTCGCGACGCGCACCCGCGCGCAGGTCTTCGACGGTGCGGCGCTCGTCGGCGACGCGTGCGGTTATGTCGACCCGTTGACCGGCGAGGGCCTGTACTTCGCGATGCGCGG
The DNA here is from genome assembly GCA_044358925.1 of Planctomycetota bacterium. Taxonomy (GTDB): domain Bacteria; phylum Planctomycetota; class UBA1135; order UBA1135; genus Rohdeia. Next base: position 1,058 of record JBIKNC010000174.1, read on the forward strand.
TGCGGAGCTGCTGCACACCCATCTCGAACTCGCGGCCGCGCGCGGGCGCACCGGCGCGACGGCTCTGTCGGGCTACGCGCGCGCCCGGACGCGCGAGTTCGGCCATCGGCGCGCGCTCGCCTTCCTCCTGCAGCGCGGTCTGCGCAGCCCGCGCGTCGCCGCGGGCGTTCTCGCCGTTCTCGCCGCGCGACCGCGCATCGCGGACCTGCTCCTCGACACGACCGGCTCGGCTCTGGCGCCGCGAGCGTTGCTGTTGCCGAGCGTCTGGCTCGACGTCCTTCGTGCGCCGCCGCGGACTTCCGGCCCGCGTGCGCGGGCAGCCTTCGAGGCCCGCTAAGCTCCGCACATGTCCGCCGCACAGGCTTCGCTCGCACGCCGTTTCGGCCGGCTGTCGGCAGTTCTCGTCGCGATTCCGACGATCGTGTGCGCGGCCATCCTGTGGCAGGTCGGCGGCATGAACAACGACGCCGATCGCCTGCTCGAGGAGACGCGCGAGTCGGGCGTCGCGAGCCGGCTGGTCGTGCGCATCGAATCGCTCGCGGCGGTGCTCGAGTCCGACGAGCGCGCCGAGCTCACCCCGCGCTTCCACCGACTCGCGCTCGAACAACTCGAAGAGGCGCGCGGGACGCTGACGCGCCTCGACAGCACGCCCGAGGAATTCGATCCGTCGCGCAGCGAGCACGAGAACGTCGAGGAGGACTACGTGGCGACGATCGGCGGGGCGCTCGATGCGGTGGCGCGCTGGCTCGACGGCGATCGCACGCTGGCTCTGAGCGACGTCCTCGACCAACTCGAGCGCGCGCGGCGTTTTGCAGCCGTGTTGGCCGAGGAGACCTACCGCGAGTCGGTGCTGGCGAACGACGACGTCGAGCGCCGCACGCGCGCGTCGATCACCTACGCGATCGGCGGCATCGCGGCGGTCCTCGTCGGCTCGACGGTCGTGTGGGCCGCCGTCGTGCGTTTCGCGATCCGACCGCTCGACGAACTGCGCGCGGGCGCCGAAAAGCTGCGCGGCGGTGCGCTCGACCACCGCATCGCCGTGCGGAACGACGACGAGGTCGGCGCGCTCGGGCGCGCGTTCAACGACATGGCGGACGAGATCGGGCGCTCGCACGCGGAACTCGAACGCAAGATCGAGTCGCGCACACTCGAACTCATCCGCGCCGCGCGTCTGGCGGACGTCGGTGTGCTCGCGGCCGGCATCGCACACGAGATCAACAATCCGTTGGCATCGATCGCGTCGAGCGGCGAGGGCCTGCTGCGCCGGTTGGACGCGGGCACGCTCGATCCGCGCGAACAACGCGAGTACCTCGCGACGATCGTCTCGGAGGCCTATCGCACGCGCACCATCACGTCGCGCCTGCTCGACCTCTCGCGCCCGGCGGGCACGTCGCGTTCCGCCATCGCGGCGCGCAAGCTGTTCGACGAGGTCGGTGCACTCACGCGCGAACTCCTGCGCGTCAAGGACCTGCGCCTGGAGATCGAGGTCGAACGCGGCCTCGGCGCGATCGAAGGCGACGCCGGTGAGTTGCTGCAGGTGCTCGTGAACCTCGTGCTGAACGCGCGCGACGCCAGCCCGCGCGGCGCGAAGGTGCAATTGGCCGCACGCGACGTCGGCGACGCCCAGGAGTGGCGCGTCAACGACCAGGGGCACGGGATCGCTCCGCAGGACGTCGAGCGCATCTTCGATCCGTTCTTCACGACGAAGGAGCCGGGCGTCGGCACGGGCCTCGGCCTTTCGCTCGCCGCGGCGATCGTCGACCGGCACGGCGGCTCGATCGCCGCCTCGAATCGCCCCGAAGGCGGTGCGTGTTTCACGATCCGCTTCCCGCACCGCGCCGAGGTTCACGTTTGAAGAAGCCGGTCGTCCTGTTCGTCGACGACGACGAAGTCTTCCGTCGCACACTCGCGCGCGAGCTCGAACACATGGGCTTCGCCGTGCACGCGCTCCCCGACCACCGCGGCGCGGTCGAGTCGCTCGCGGAGTTCGAGCCCGCGGTCGCGCTCGTCGACCTGCGCATGCCCGAGGTCGACGGCCTCGAACTCACGCGCCGACTGCTCGCCGTGAGGAGCGACCTGCCGATCGTCGTCCTCACGGGCCACGGCGCGGTGCCCGAAGCGGTCGCCGCGATGCGCGCGGGTGCGTTCGACTTCCTCACGAAGCCGGCGCCGCTCGACCTGGTCGAGAGCACACTCGCACGCGCCTGCCGCCACGGCGCGATGCTGCGCGAGAACCGCAACCTGCGGCGGCTCGTCGAGAACTCGACGACGAGTGAGGAACGGCTCCTCGGCGACGCACCGGCGCTCGTCGAGCTGCGCTCACTGATCACGCGCGTCGCGCGCGGCGACGCGAACGTCCTGATCGTCGGCGAGAGCGGCACGGGCAAGGAACTCGTCGCACGCAGCGTGCACGCACAGAGCACGCGCGCCGATCGGCCGTTCGTCGTCGTGAACTGCGGCGCGTTGCCCGAGTCGCTCGTGGCGAGCGAACTGTTCGGCCACGAGAAGGGCGCGTTCACGGGCGCCGCGCAGCGTCGCGTCGGCCTCCTCGAAGCGGCCGACGGCGGCACGGTGTTCCTCGACGAGATCGGCGAGTTGCCGATCGCCGTTCAGCCGACGCTCCTGCGCGCGCTGCAGTTCGGCGAGGTGCAGCCGGTCGGCGCCGAACGCCCGCGCATGGTCGACGTGCGCGTCCTCGCCGCCACGCACCGCGATCCGTTCGCCGGCATCGCACAGGGCTGGTTCCGCGAAGACCTCTACTACCGGTTGTCGGCGCTCGTGCTCGAAGTGCCGCCGTTGCGCGCGCGCCGCGGCGACGTTCCGACCCTGGCGCGCGCCTTCCTGCAGCGAGCGACGGTCGGTCGCGACGGCGCATGGAGCTTCGCTCCGGCCGCGCTCGCGCTCCTCGAGCGCAACGACTGGCCGGGCAACGTGCGCGAACTCGAGAACGCCGTGGTTCGCCTCGCGACGCTCGCCGACGGACCCGTCGTGACGGCCGAAGACGTCGAACTCCACGTCATCGCGCGGCGCCGCGGCGCTCGCGGTCCGCTGCCGACACTCGACCTCGGTGAACTCGAGCGCCTCGCATTGATCGAAGCGCTGCAGCGCCACGGCGGCGACAAACGCGCGGCCGCCGCCGAACTCGGCGTCGCACTCACGACCGTCTACAACAAACTCGGCAAGTACGGCCTGCCTCCGGAGACGAGCGAGACGACGTGAAGGACGCTCCGCCGAACGACTCCGCCTGCGACACGAACGTCTCGCCGTGGTTGCTCGACGACGAGCACCGCCGGCGCGTCGTCGACGGATTGCGTGCGCTCGGCATCGTCCTGGTGGTCGCGTTCCACGGCGCATTCCTCTTCGCGAAGGTGCTGCCGCCCGAGCAACTGGACGCGTTCATCGAAAAACTGCCGGCCGTCCTGAACGTCGTCTGGCAGGCGCTCGGTTCGGAGGTCGTCTTCTTCTCGTCGGGCTTCCTGCTCTCGTACCTGCTGGTGCGCGAGCACGACCGCTACGGCTCGATCGACGTGCGCGACTTCTGGGTGCGGCGCTTCTCGCGCATCGTGCCGCTGTTCCTGGTGGCGCTCGTGCTCTTCTCGATCGGGCGCAGCTTCCACCTCGATCGCTTCGTCCTGAACGCGCTGTTCGTGAGCCGCATCGCGGGCCACTTCGACCTCACGTCGCACGCCGGCAAGAACTACGTGCCGGTCGGTTGGTCGCTCGAGGTCATGGTGCAGGTCTACGCGCTGCTGCCGCTGCTCGTGTGGGGCGTGCTGAAGACGCGGCGGCCGTTGATCGTCGCGTGTGCGCTCGTGGTGCTCTCACTCGTGCCGCGCTGGTTCGCGTTGGCGGCGGATCCCGTCGCCTACACGACGCCGTACCACCAACTGGTGCACGGCGGCGAAGCGCCGCAGCTCCAGAAGGACTTGTACTACCTGACCTGGTTCCGACTGACGCCGTTCCTGCTCGGGCTCGTCACTGCGCTCGTCGTCACGCGGCACCGGGGCGCACTCGTGCAGTGGTGTGCGTCGAAGACACGAGCGACGGCGACGCTGGCCCTCGGTGCGGGCCTGGTCGTCGCGAGCGGCTTCCTCCCGCTCCACTCGCGCACCGGCTACGTGCACGACCTCTTCGAGCCGCAGCACTGGCTCTGGTTCTGGACCGCGCAGCGCGCCGTGTTGATCACGGGTGTCGCACTCGGATTGCTCGTGCTGCTCGGAGCCTCGCGCGGGCTGCCCGCGTTCGTCGCCCGCGGCCTCGCGTGGCGCGGCTTCGCGCCCATCTCGCACGGCATCTACTCGATCTACCTCTTCCACTTCGCGTGCCTCGTGCCCGCGGCGATCGTGGTCTTCCTGCCCGCCGTGATCGAAGGCGTCTCGAACTCCCCGAGCCTCGATCGCAAAGTCTTGGTCGACCACGTGCGTCTGGCGATCGACTCCGCGTCGCTCTGGCAGTACCTCGTGATGGTCGCGCTCGCGGTGTGGCTCTCGACCAAACTCGCGCAGTTCCTGACGCGCGTCGTCGAGCAGCCCGTTCAAGAGTGGTTGCGGGTGCGCTATCGGCGGCGCGAGCGCGTCCTGTTGCCGCAGCCGCGCGTGGTCGGAGCCGCCGCCGACGAGGCGACGGCCGACCGACGACGAACGGTTCGGCGCGAAGCCGAACCCATGACGGCACCTCGTCGGAACTGAGGACTTCTCGGCACGGTGCGCCGCACCGCGGACCGCAGAGCTCGCTCGACGGCGACTCGCGCATCGGCACGCTCTTCAACGGACCGCTCGCCGCGCTCATGCTCGCGTCGGCCTGTCGCCAGACCGCGGGCCGTCCGGCACCGATCGCGTGATGCGTCGCGAGGGCTGTCAGCTGTTCGAGCGACCGAGAGCGTCCCACGCCGGCTGACAGTGCGCGCACCACGTCGTCGCGCGGCGGACGCGGCCGAGGCGGCCGTGTTCGAGAGGCGCGCCGCACTCGAAACACGGCTCGCCCGCGCGGCCGTACACGAACAAGGCGCCACGGCCGTCGGCCACGGCGCGCGTCGTGCGCGGACCCGGGCCGAGATTCGCGGTGAGCTGCAGGCGGGCGCGCTCGAACAACGCGAACAGGCGTCCGTCCGCGAGTGAGCGCCACGGCGTGAGCGGATGCAATCGCTCGCCGAAGAGTGCCTCCTGCGCGTGCACGTTGCCGATGCCCGCCGCGATGCGCTGATCGAGCAGCACGTCGACGAGCGGTGCGTCGGGGGCCGCGAGGCTCGTCATGCGGACGTGCAGTTCAGCGGCACTCGGCGCGCCGTCGACGAGATCGGGTCCGAGCCTGCGCGCCGCGACGAAGCGCTGCGCGTCGCCGCGCGCGAGCAGCGCCACCTCTTTCGGCTGGTGGCACACGTACACGAGCTGCGCCGTCTCCAGCACGAGGTCCGCACGCGGCGCGAGGTCGCGCTGTGCTCCGCGCGGTCCCCGAGTCCATGGCTCGCCCGGCCGGAAGCGGTACCAACCGCCGTGCAGGCCGAGGTGGCTCTGCACAACCAGGCCGTCGTCGTTCACGCCTCTGTCGCGCGGCCCGAGTTCGACGAACAGGTGTTTGCCGCGCGCAGCGACACTCTCGACGCGGCGCGCGGCGAGCACCACGTCCGGCCGCACGCGCACACGTCCGCCGGACAGCTCGCGCCCGACGAGTTCGCCCGCGAGCACCGCCGCGAGCTTGTGGATCGTGTCGCCTTCGGGCACGCACGCAGCGTACTCGGACGGGGTCGCGGCACGGGCCGAGCGCGGTCGGATGACGCAGCGTGCGGCGCTGCGCCACTTTTCGCGAAGCGCCTGGCAGTCCGACGAGGCGAACGGCGCCACGCCTTCCGGCGAGTGGATCGCGCTCGCCGCCCCCCATGGCCGAACCCAAGAAGCTGAGAGAGGTGCTCGCGACGCAAGTCGCGCCGGAGTTCCAGAAGGTCGCGGCCGACGCGGCGGCGGCGAACAAGCGCCTGAAAGCGCTGGGCGAGGAGGTCAAGCGTTCGAAGGACGCCGGCGTGCGCCGCGCTCTCGCTGTTGCGGTCAAGGCCGTCGACATCGAGGGCGATCGCGTCGGGGCGCTGATCGTGCGGCTGCGCAAGCTGCTCGAGATCCTGAAGAAGCTGGAATCGCATCCCGAGTTCGCCGACGACGCGGCGGCGATCGTCGCGATGACGAACAAGCTCGACGAGTTCAAGGACAGCCTCACGACGGCGTTCGCGGGCCTCAAACGCTACGAACGCGAAGTCGGTGGAGCGCTCGAACTGCTCGGCCCGGACCCGGCCGAGGTCGCCGAGGAGTGGGCAGTGGTCGTCGAAGACGTGAAGAAGCGCATCGCCGAAGAGAAGAAGGGCGCGGAGAAGATGCTCGTGCTGCGTGCACAGATCGAAGCCGCGCTCGACGCCCGCGACGCGAAGCAGCTCACGACGTTGCAAGCGCAGAGCCTCGACATCCGCGGCGTCTCCGCCGACCGCTCGAAGGAATCGCGCGAGCAGATCGAGAAGGGTCGCAAGTTGGCCGTCGACGCGTCGCTGAAGGCTCAGATCGAACGGGAGGCCGATCAACTCGGCAGCGAACAAGCCCACTGGAACATTCGCATCGTCAACGTCCATGCGAACCACAAGAACGCCGCCATCGAGCCGATCGACACCAAGAAGGCGGCGACGATCCTCGACATCCCGACCACGCACCACACGAAACTCGCGGCCGCACTCGCACTCGATCTCGTCGCGCTGACGAAAGAACTCGGTCTGCTCGCGAAGGCGCTGAAGCGCACGACGCCCGGCAAGGAGCTGGTCGCGCTGCTGCGCAAGGCCAAGCTCTTCGAGCGCAAACCGCTCGTCGCGCCCGCGTTCAAGTGACGCATCGGCGCCAAGTGCGCCGGCACTCGAAGCCGCACCCGAAACGCCGCGAGGCGACCCGTGGGCCGCCTCGCGCCGTTCACTCGAACTGAAGGAACAGTTCAGGTACCGATCACACCGCCGTCGTTCTTGCGGATGACGACCGTCGTCGGACGCGGGCGCCCGCCGAACGGCCAGTTGCTGACCGTCGTCGGGTTGGCGTTGCTCGGGCTACCGAACTGGGCGTTCCAGAACGTCGTCGACTCGCCCGGGTGCTGCACGTTGACGAACATCGTGCGACCGTTCGGCGTCGTGATGACGCCGGTGATCTCGCAACCGCGCGGGCCGGTGAGGAAGCGGCGCACTTCGCCCGTCTCGGGATCCGCACACAGCATCTGGTTGTTCTTGATGCCGTCGTAGCCGGCCGTCGGCGAGTTCTGGACGGAGTTCGAGATGTCGCACTGGATCCACACGCGGCGGTCGTCGTCGACCCAGATGCCGTCCGGCGAACCGAACTTGGTCTGCGTCGCCGGCACGAGCGGGTCGTACGTCGAGTCGCCGGCGATCAGGAACACCTCCCACTCGAACGTCGTCTTGCGGTGGTCGCCCTGCGGATGGCGGAAGCGAACGATGTGGCCGTAGGGGTTCGGATCGCGGTTGCTGTTGACGAGGCTCTTGTTGCCCGAGCCGTTCGTCAGCGTGAGGTAGACCTCGTCCGTCTTCTCGTCGACCGAGACCCACTCGGGGCGGTGCAGGCGCGTCGCACCGACCGCGTCCCCGGCTTGGCGCGTGCGAATGAGAACGTCGGCCTGATCGAGCCAACCGTTCGCGGTCGTGAGGACGCCCTGACCGTGCTCGAGCGCGATCCACGAACCCGAACCGTCCGCTTCGAACTTCGCGACGTACAGCGTTCCGTGATCGAGCGGGCTCTTGCCCTGCGCCTTGTAGAAGGCCCACGGCTTGTCGCCGACGAACTTGTAGAGGTAGTCGCCGTTCTCGTCGTCGCCGCTGTACACGACCACGCGACCCTTGCTCTGCGTGACGGTTGCACCTTCGTGTTTGATGCGACCGAGCGCCGTGCGCTTCACCGGCGTGCTGTTCGGGCTGTACGGATCGATCTCGACGACCCAACCGAACTGGTTCGCTTCGTTGCGGTTCACCGCGAGGTCGAAGCGCGGCTCGGCGACGTGCCAGTTGTAGCCGAAGCCGGTCTTCGTCACGCCGTAGCGAGCTTCGAGCGCCGTCGGCGTCCACGCGGCATCGGCCGTGCCGAAGTAGCCGTTCCAGTTCTCCTCACAAGCGAGGTACGTGCCCCACGGCGTGTAGCCGTGCGCGCAGTTGTTGAGCGTGCCGCGCGGACTCGGCGTGATCGTCGAGACGAGCAGCGGGTGGTTCGGGCTCACCGGACCGCTGAACTTCACCGGCGTCGTGCCCGTGATGCGGCGGTTGAAGTGCGATCCGACGATGTGCTTCCACGAGCCGTCGAAGTTGCGCTTGACCTCGACGACCGTCACACCGTGACCGGCCAGCGCCTTCGCAACCTTCTCCTTGCCGGCCGCGTCGTTCGTGATCGCGCTGCCCTGTGCGGCCGTGTAGATCTGGC
>JBIKNC010000175.1:0-9495 GCA_044358925.1 Planctomycetota bacterium
CTTCGTTGCCACCGGCGTGACTCAGCGCACGCGCAACAGCCGCAGCACACGCCCCACGAAACGGGCGTGCGCGCCGGTCAGCGGATTGCGCACGTAGCGGCCGAGCTTCTCGAGGTGGTAGTCGACGCTCATGTCCTCGAGCGCGGCGTCGAGCGCATAGCCGGGCGCGCCGCCGGCGAGGCGCTCGAACAAGCGTCGCAAGCCGACGCGTTTGAGGGCGTGGGTGTGCGGCACGCTGCGGCCGTCGCCGGCTTCGTCGCGCCAGGGTCCGAGCAATTCGCTCTCCTCGCGCGACAGGTCGGTCGCAACGGCTCCGACGGCGAAGCCGATGCAGCGCTCACCCGCGACGCGCGCCGTGAGCCGGTGTTCACAGCCCGCGGCGTCCGACACCGAGCCCCGCTCGCCAGTGAGCACGAAGCGGCCGTCGGCGTAGACGCGCGGCTCGTGAATCACGGCGCGCGAGCCGTCGTTCATCACGAGCGTGCGCTCGAACTTTCCGCCGCCCAGCGCACGCCGCCGTGCCGTCGACACGTGTTGCGCACCGAGCACGGCTTTGGCGAGGGCGACACCGTGGTAGGCGTACGCGCCGCGGTCGAGGAGCACGCTCTGCACGCGCCCGAGCGCGCCGCTCGCGACGAAACGCGCCAGCGTTTCGAGCCACGGCAGCGTCGTCACGTCCTCGCTGACCCACACGGCGCGCCACGCGTCGAGTGCGTCGCGGTATGCGAGGTGTTTGTAGAGCAGGCCGGGCGTCTCGAGCTGCAGCGCCGACCCGCCGCGCGCATGTCGAGCGAGCCGAGCCAGCACACTCGGCACCGCCTTCTTCGCGACGACGACGTGCACGAGGTCCACGTCCAAGAGGCCGCGCGCGTCGAGTTCTTCCAGCGCGCGCACGTCGAACGTGCGACCCGCCGCTGCGAGCCGGCGCGGCGTGCGCGAGTACACACCGACGACCTCGACGCGGCCCGCGAGCGACACGAGCGCCGGCAGCGTGTCGAGCACGACGCGCTCGCCTGCACCGATCACGAGCACCTTGAGCACACTCATGCGCCTCTCACCTCGCGCCGCAGCACCTTCGCCAGTCGGATCGACAGCGCGACGATCGTGAACGTCGGGTTCGCGCAGCCGCTGGTCGGGAACACCGAACCGCCGGCGACGAACAGATTGTCGATCCCGAACACGCGCGAGTGTGCGTCGACGACGCCGTCCTGCGCGCGGTGCGCCATGCGCGTCGTGCCGAGGTGGTGGCTCGCGTCCTGATCGATCGGCCAGTCGCCGTCTTCTCGGAGTTCCGTCGTGAGTCGGCCGACGCCCGCCGCCGCGAGTTCGCGCGTGAGCACGCGGTGCAGTTCGACGAGCGAGCGGCGATCGAGGCTCGTGCACCGGCTCACGACGCGCGGCAACGGCGAGCCGAACACATCGCGCCGCTCCGACAACTCCACGCGATTGTCCGCCGCCGGTTCCATCTCCATGAAGTTGCGCAAGCGCACGCGGCGCACTTTCGGACGGCGGCGCTCGATCAAACGACTCGTCGCATAGCGCACGACCTTCGGCAGGTCGCTGGCGACGTTCCACACGAGGCCCGCCCACGCGCCGGCACCTTTGCGTTCGTTCTGGAGATCGGAATCGTCGCCGGTCTCGGCGTAGTCGCGCAGCTCGACGACCGCGTCGCCCTTCTCCCCGCGGCGACGCCAGTGGTCGACGAGCAGCTTGCTGTTCTTCGCGAGGTGCACGAGCGACTCGACGCCACGGCTGTCGGACCACGGGAAGAGCGGTTCGAAACGCACGTACGAGTTGAGCAGCCCGAGTTCGCGCTGCCGCTCCTCCTTCAGCCGCAGCCCTGCGTAACCCGCGAAGCCGCGGTACATGCAACCGAAGTAGTACGGCAGCGATTCGACCGCGCGTTCGAGTTCCACCACACCGTGGTAGTTCTTCGGGTGGTTCATGAAGCCGCGCCCGACGAGTCCGGCCGCGTTGCCCGCGCCGTGTTCACCGAAGCCGCGCGACAAGAGCAGGAGCCGCGCGTTCTCGACGCCGCCCGTCGCGAGCACGAAGGCACGCGCCGCGATCTCGAGGTCCGCGCCGCTCGACGAACGCACACGCGCCGCGCGCACGCCGCGCCGATCGGCGCTCGCGAGCAGCTCGACGACCGTCGCGTCGAGGAACACGTGCACGTCGCCGCGCTCCCACACGTCCGCGCAGACCTTGGCGAAGTTCTGCGGCGTGCTGCGCGCGAGGAAGACCTTCTCCTCGAGGTCGCGCCACGTCGGCACGAGGTCACCGCCCGCGCGCAGCGCACCGAAACCCGCGGGACCGAAACTGTCGAGCGCGGGGAACTCGTAGCGCTCCGCCGCCGCCGCGTAGAAGGGCGCGAGGTCCGCGGGCGACAGCGGCCAACTCGAAAGTCCGAGGATGCTGCGCGGCGCGAGGTCGATCGCGTCGAGCGGGCTCGACAGTCCCGCCCAGGTCGTCGACGTGCCGCCGAGCACGCGTTCGCGCGAGTACGACTTGATCGGCAGCCCGTCCGCCTCGAGCGCGCGCAAGCCGTCGCCGTGGCGGGTCGGGCGCCGCCGACCGCTCTCCAGCACGGCGACGGCGAGTCCCGAGCCCGCCAGTTCCTTGGCGATCGTCGCGCCCGCCGGGCCCGAACCCACGACACACACGTCGAAGGTCGGCAGCCGCTCGGGCCGCCCGTCCGCGAGGTCGACGATCATCGCGACGCAAGCTACGCGGCAGAGGCCCTTGGCACCAGGTCGGAGCATGGCGCGGATACTCTCCCGCCCAACTCGCACCGACCGCCATGCACACACTTGCCACCGGATCCGTCCTCGCCGCTCTCCTCTCACTCGTCGCCGCCGCGTTCACGTCGGCCGCGCCGCCTTCCGAGGCGCCGCGCCTGTCGCCGCGCCTGTCTTCGGGCGCGTCGCCACGCCAAGAGCCGCCGGACCCCAAGGCGACACTCGCACTGGTCGAGGAACTGGTCCTGCTCCAGGAATTCACGGCAGCGGATCGCGAGCGACGCGACGCGATCGTCGCACAGCTCGCGACCCTGCCGCCGCTCGACGCGAAGAGCGAAGCCAAGTGGCGCAAGACCGTCGCGAAGGTGTGGGCCGACGGCCCGACGCTCGCGAAGAAGTCCGGCCGCGAACACCTGTGGCCCGACGACGATCGCGGCCTCTACATCGTCGGCGGTCGCACGAAGTCGCCGAAGGGCCTCGTGATCGGGATGCACGGCGGTGGCGCCGGTTCGGGCGATGCGGGCAGTGCGCAGGCGATCCTCGACAGCGCGTGCAGCGCGAGCGACTTCGTCGCGATCTTCCCCGAGGTGCTCGTGAAGACCGAACACGGTTGGACCGACTCGGGCACGGAGGAATTCGTGCTCGAACTCGTCGAGCGCGCGCGCCGCACTTTCGAGGTCGATCCGAACCGCGTCTACTTCGTCGGCCACTCGATGGGCGGGTACGGCTCGTGGACGCTCGGCGGCCACCACGCCGACCAAGTCGCCGCCATCGCGCCGACGGCGGGCGCACCGACGCCGATCATGGACGCGAGCGGCGCCTACATCGACGTGATCGAAGGCGTCATCCCGAACCTGCGCAACGTGCCGGTGCGCGTCTACCAGAGCGACGACGACGTGCAAGTGCCGCCGGCCGCGAACGACGTCGCGGTGAAGATGCTCGAAGCGGCGCAGGCGCGCTGGGGCGGCTACGACTTCGAGTACTGGCGCGTGTCCAAACGCGGCCACGACCTGCCGCCGGGCGGGATGGAAGCGATGCTCGAGAAGATCGAGGGCTTCGAGCGCAACGCTCGGCCGGACACCATCGTGTGGCAGCCGACGCTCGTCTGGAAGCGCCAGTGCCACTGGTTGTGGTGGAGCGAGCCGCGCCTGAACGCGATCGTCGAGGCGCGCCTCGACCGGGCGGCGAACACCGTGCGCATCGTCGGGAACGGACTCACGCGCGAGGGGCTCGCGGGTCTGTTCGTGCTGGTCGACGGCGAGCTGTTCGATCTCGCGCGCGAGATCGTGATCGAGGTCGATGGTGCGGAGACGTTCCGCGGGCGCGCGGAAGCGAGGCTCGCGTTCCTCGCGCAGACGGCGTCGAACGGCGACGCGCCGCTCACGTTCACGGCGCGCGTTCCCGTCGTGCCCTGACGGCGTGCCCTGACGAACATGGCGAAGATCGACTACCTCGTGTTCGGGCGGAAGACCGTCGAAGTGGAAGGCGCGGGCGGAGCGTGGACCGTGCTCTTGTGTCGCGGTGCACACAAGAACACGCTCGTGCTGTCGATCGGTGACGACGTCGAACGACTCGACGTGGTGCTCGACGAAGGTGCCGACGTGATCGACCGCGACGATCAGGGCCGAGCGGTCCGGGGCGGCGAAGTGCTCGACTCGCGGCGCATGCGGGCGTTCGCGCTCGTGTGCAAACGCGGTGACGTTCGACTCGTGTCCGTGCTCCACGACGCCGCGCGCTTCAAGGTGCAGGCCTCGTCACACGACCTGTCGCGCGAGCGCCGCGTCGTCGAGAGCCTGGCCCCGGGCGCGACAGCGTTCGTGGCCTGGCGCTCGGGCAAGGTGCGTGTGCGTGTGAGCGGCGAAGAGGACCCGTTCCTGCCGCGCGCGGACGAAGTCGTGCGCATCGACGCCGAGCGGCGCGCGCTCGAGTTCGACGTCTCGGGCGACGGCGGCTTCGCGTCGATCGTCGTGCTCACACCGCGCGCCGACGACCGCCGCGAACACTGACCGCAGCGAACACTGACCGACCGTGTCAGTTGTTGGCCGCGCCCGGCGTCGACGTCGCGCTGAAGACGAAGTCCGCCGAGTTGATGTCGGTGTCCGCGCCGTTCGGCGAGCGCCCGATCGAGCCGGTCGTGCTGTCGGTCGGTGCGCCCGCACCACCCTCGGTGAGGCCGGCCATCACGCCTTCGTAGGACACGGCGTCGATCGCGGTGCCGTTCTTGCGCAGCACGATGCCGTCCGGTGCTCCGTTCTGGACGTTGTCGCTCGCGTTCGCGAACGCGAGTGACGGGGTCGCCGGCGGCAACTGCGTGAGCAGGCTCGTCGTACCGAGCACGAGGTAGCCACCCGCAGCCAGCGACGGCGTCACCGTCGACAGGTTGAACGTCGCGTAGACGCTGTTGTTCGCGCCGTTGACGAGTTCGAGGGTCCAGCCCGTCAGAGACTCCGCGGCGGCGCCGGCGTTGTGGATCTCGATGAACTCCAGTGTGTCGAGGCTCGGCTGGTCGTAGTCGACTTCGTTGATCACGAGGCGGCTCGCACCCGGTGTGAAGGTGAGGTTGAGGCCGACCGGATTGCTGACCGCCGTGAGTGCGCCCGTGCCCGGCAGGTCGAAGACCAGGTAGGCGTGATCGAGGTGCACGCCGGCGAGGAAGGCGAGCGTCGTGCCCGGGACGGTCAGGCTCGCCGTCGACTGGCCGGAGCCGTTCAGGAACGTGAGAGAGTTCGCGATCGTGCCGTTCGGTGTGTCGAACGTGCGCTGCATGTACGCGTCGTAGTTGAGCGGGATCGGCGGCACGAACGCGAGTCCAGGCGTCGTGCCCGTGGCCGAGCCGATCAGGAAGTAGAGCTTGCCCGCGTTCGCCGCTCCGGCGTTCAACGTGAAGCTCTGTGTGCCGCCCGGCCCGAGATCGATCGAACTCACGTTCGCGGTCAAGGTGGGGGAGAGCGACTGCCCCTGCCAGATCACACCGACCCAGTCGGGGTGGTCGACGAACGGGTTGCGATTGCCCTGCCTGTCGTACACGGCGTCGTTGCGCGCGCGCTCGAAGTCGTCGACCGGGTCGGCGGCGTGCCAGGCCAGCAGCACGGACAACTCGCCCATGTACGCCAGCGACTCGTTCGCGACGGACTGCGAGTTCGTGATCAGTGTCGCGTTGTCGGTCAGCACGAGGTTCGGCTCGGCTGCGCCCGTGCCGCCGTGGGTGCCGCCTTCGTAACGCACGTCCATGTAGAGCAGCGTGCGCGCGATGTCGCCGCGCCGACCGCTCCAGACCTCGAAGCCGCCGCTCGTGTTGTTGCCGTAGAACCAGTTCGAGTTGCCCGGATACACGCCGCTGCCGCCGCCCTGGCCGTTGTTGGCGAGCGTGACGCGTTCGGTGTCGCCGCTCGACGCCGTGCGGAACGGCTTGTTCTCGCGGTCGCCGTTGTAGTCGATGTCACACAGCCACAGCGCGTGGCAGTCCGTGTACGGGTAGTTCGAACCGTTGTCGATCGGGAAGCCGTAGCTGTTCGGCCAGACGTGTTCGCGGTTGTAGTCCGTGTTGCCGCCGCCGGCTTTCGCGTAGCTCGCGTTGCGGTACACGTCGAGGATGCGCGCACCGTTGTTCGGGTCCTGCTGCGCTTCTTCGAGCACCGTCCATGTGTCCACACCGCCGCCCGTGTACGTGATGCGTGTGTGGTCGTCGATCACCGTGTGCAGCGTGCTGCGCAGGAGCGCCGCGCTCGACGTGTCCACCGGCGTGTAGTAGCCGGGCGGGATCTGGGCGGCGGCGAGCGGCGCGAAGAGGCTCGCGAACACGGAGGCGAAGAGGGGCGCGAGCAGGGTCGTCGTCGACACGCGGTGGGGGGCGAACATGCGCCCAAGTCTAGCCCCCGTGGCTGGCGCGGAGCTTTCGAGCACGCCACGCTCGAAAGTCGCTCGTCGCGACGCCAACCTCTTTGCCCTCATGGTCCATCGAGTCGTGATCGTCGGCGGCGGCTTCGCAGGACTCCAACTCGCGCGTGGGCTCGCCGACGCCCCGGTCGAGATCACGCTCGTCGACAAGAAGAACCACCACCTCTTCCAGCCGCTTCTTTACCAGGTCGCGACTGGAGAATTGACACCGGCGAGCATCGCTGCGCCGCTGCGCGGCCTCTTGCGCGACCAGAAGAACTGTCGCGTGCTGCTCGGCCACGTCGATCACATCGACGTCGAGGCGCGCACGATCGCGTTCGACGGGCGCGAAGTGGCGTACGACACACTCGTGCTCGCCGCGGGCGCGCGGCATGCGTACTTCGGTCGCGACGAGTGGGAGCGCGACGCGCCCGGATTGAAGACGCTCGAGGATGCGATGGAGATGCGGGCGCGGTTGTTCCGCGCCTTCGAGTCCGCCGAACGCGAGGAGGACGAGGCGCGTGTAGCGGAGTGGCTCACGTTCGTGATCGTCGGAGCGGGGCCCACGGGCGTCGAACTCGCCGGCGCGCTGTCGGAGACGGCGCACCACGCGCTCGAACACGACTTCCGCTCGATCGATCCGTCGGACGCGCGCATCGTGCTCGTCGAGCTGGGAGAGCGGGCGCTCGCGATGTACCCGACCGACCTTTCGACGCATGCGACGCACGACCTCGAACGGCTGCACGTCGAGGTGCGCACGCGCACGCGCGTCGTCGAGGTGGCCTCCGACAAGGTCGTGCTGGAGAAGGACGGCGTGCGCGAGGAGCTGCGCTGCCGCACCGTGCTGTGGGCGGCCGGTTCGAAGGCCTCGGCCGTCGGACGCCTCGCGGCTGCCGGCCGACCGGAGTTGCTCGATCGCGTCGGCCGCCTGATCGTCGGGCCGGACTGTTCGGTGCCCGGCCGGCCGGAGGTCTTCGCGATCGGCGACCTCGCGCACTGCAAGGACGACAAGGGAGCGCCGCTGCCCGCACTCGCGACCGTCGCGATGCAGCAGGGCCGGCACGTCGCGCGCGTGATCAAGGCGCGCCTCGCCGGCACGCCGAGCACACCGTTCGTGTTCGAGGATCCGGGTCAGATGGCCGTGGTCGGTCGCTTCAGCGCGGTCGCGATGATCGGGCGCTGGCACTCGGTGGGCCTGCGCGCGTGGCTCGTGTGGCTGTTCGTGCACCTCATGCAGATCACGCTGTTCCGCAATCGCCTGCTCGTGCTCGTGCAGTGGGGCTGGACGTTCTTCACGCGCGATCGCGGCTCGCGGCTGATCACGTCGGTCGTGCCGCCCGAGCAGCGGCGCTGAAGCACCGCTGACAGTTTCAGCGCGCGAGGCGCCCGTCGCCGAGAGCCTCTTCTTCGAAGCGGAAGACGATCTCGCGGTCCGGCTCGTCGACATCGACTTCGGGCGCGTGGGTGCGCTTCAAGAGGTCGCGGATCAGCGCGAGCCGCGCCTTCTTCTTCTTGTCGGCACGCACGATCGTCCACGGCACGTGTTCGTCGTGCGTCGCGAGCAGCATCTCGTCGCGCGCCTTCGAGTAGTCGTCGTAGTGATCGAGCGCGACCGCGTCGATCGGCGAGATCTTCCACTGCTTGAGCGGGTCGTTCTTGCGCGCTTCGAGACGCTCCGCCTGTTCGTCGCGGCTGATGTCGAGGTAGTACTTCAGCACGCGCATGCCGGAGGCGACGAGCATGCGTTCGAACGCGACCACGCTCGCGAAGAACTCCTCGAGCTGCTCCTCGGTGCAGAAGCCCATCACACGCTCGACGCCCGCGCGGTTGTACCAGCTGCGGTTGAAGAACACGATCTCGTCCGCGGCCGGCAGATGGGCGACCCAGCGTTGGAAGTACCACGTGCTCTTGTCGCGGTCGCTCGGTTTGCCGAGAGCGACGACGCGTGTCTCGCGCGGGGAGAGGTGCTCGATGATGCGTTTGATCGTGCCGTCCTTGCCGGCCCCGTCGCGCCCTTCGAGGATCACGAGCACCCGCCGGTCGCGCGCGATGACGTCCTTCTGGAGCTTCACGAGCTCGATCTGCAGCTCGCGCAACTCGCGCTCGTAACGGTCCTCTTTCGATTCCTTGTCGCTCATGGGGTGCTCGCGTTCGCGCCGCTCGCCGGCCGGGCCGTATCATCCGGGACGGCCGCCCAGAGGGCATCGACTCCATGGCACAAGTGACCGAAGGCATGTCGGGGCGCGGCAGTGCGTCGCGCCCGCTGGTGGAACTCGAGGCCGCGCTGCCGCACATCGAAGCGGCGCCGAAGGCCGTGGGACGGCTGGAGCTGATCGTCCGCCGCCCGACTCCCGACGCGCGCGAGGTGCTCGACGAGGCCCGCCTCGACCACGACGTCGGCCTGGTAGGGGACTGCTGGAAGTCGAAGGGCAGCAGCTCGACGCCCGACGGCAAGGCGCGCCTCGACGCGCAGGTGACGCTGACCAACTCGCGTGTGATCGAGACGATCGCCGGCCCGCGCGAGCTGTGGCCGTTCGCCGGCGACCAGCTCTACGTCGACTTCGACCTCTCGGCCGCGAACCTCCCGCCCGGCACGCGCCTCGCGATCGGCGATGCCGTCGTGGAGGTGAGCGCCCACCCGCACACCGGCTGTGCGAAGTTCGCCGCGCGCTTCGGCACCGACGCGCAGAGATTCGTGGCGAGCAAGCGCGGCCGCGAGCTGAACCTGCGCGGTGTCAACACGCGCGTCGTGGTCCCGGGCCGCGTTGCCACCGGCGACGTGGTCCGCAAGAGTTGACGCGTACGGTGTCAGACACCGGATCCGTCACGGCCGGTTCGAAGTGCGGAATGCGAGCGCCGTGACGACGCGCGCGCTCCGCGC
>JBIKNC010000023.1:0-30595 GCA_044358925.1 Planctomycetota bacterium
GCAGCGATCTCGACGGCGCACAGCGCCGCCGCGATCGCTGCTCTTCCATGCCGCACTTCGCACACGCCGTGACGGATCCGGTGTCTGACACCGTACGCGTCACTGAACGACGAAGTCGTTGATCACCGTGACCATCTGCCCGTCGGACAGGAAGAACTCGACCGACTGGTTCTGCATCTCGAACGTCACCGCGGCGGAACTCAAAGGCAGCAGCATCGACGTGTGGTCGCCGCGCGTGAAGCGCACCGCGCCGCGCAGACCCGTGCCGTCGACGGCGTCAGCGCTGATCGAAATCAGCTCGAGCGCTGCGATCAACGGTTCCGTGCCGGCGAGCGGCGCGTTCGCGACGGTGTTCGGAATCGTCTGATCGGGCAACGACACGCCGCTCTCACCGACCACCTCGAACAACAGCGTCGGCTTGTCGCCCGCCGCGAGCGCCGCCGCGAACGACGCCGGGTCGCCGCCGTCGAGCACGGTCTGCGCCGTGAACAGGAACGCCTCGTAGTCCGGCGTGCCCGCCACCAGACCGGCCGCCAGCAGCGCGGCTTCGATGTCAGCGCCGTAGTTCGGGCTCTGCGCCAGCACCTGCGCGGCGCCGCTGCCCGGATTGGCGAGCACCGCCGCGACGATCTCGGGCGACTGCGACAGGTACACGCTGCCGACGATGCCGCCGAGCGAGTGCCCGAGGAAGTAGAGCCGCGTGACGTCGAAGTCCGGCGCGAGGTCGCCGTCGTAGTCGGCCGTGTCGAGCGTCGCCGTCAACGCGAACAGGTCCGCGGCCGCCTGTCGGATCAGGTCGCGCGCGCTGCGCAGCGACGCGAGGTTCACGAAATGCTGCCCGGTCGGATCGACGAGGCCGTCCGGCCCGGCCGCGAGCGTCGTGTTGTCGATCACGTCGAGGCCGAACGTCCGCTCGCGCACACCGCCGTCCTCGTAGCTCGTGAACAGCGGATTGCCGGGTTCGACGCCGTGCAGCGGCAAGTCGATGCCGATGACGGCGAAGCCCGAGATCCCGAACACGTCCGCCAGCGCGAAGAGCGTCGAACGATCGACGTACACACCGTGTTGGTAGACGACGACGGGCCAACCGTTCAGCGGCTTCGGACCCTTCGGCACCGACAGGAGCACGGGCACCGTCTCCTGCTCACGCGCCTCGGGCAGCGTGTTGAAGCGCGTCACGTTGCGATCCGTGTCGCTCGCGCCGAGTGGATAACGCGCGCGGAAGAACGTCGCGAGCGGCGTGGTGTCGTTCGACAACGCGCTCGGCGCTCCGCCGTCGATGGCGTCGTCGAGGTAATACGGCAGTGTGAGCCCACCGATGTAGATGTCCGCCGCGTCCTGAGCCGAACCGATCACGACCGCCGTCGACCCGATCGAGACGGGATCGATCGCGAGCTCCGGTGTCGAGAACGCACTGGGCGTCGTGTCGGTGCAGACGAGTTCCGGCGTGTCGATGCACAACGCGTCGATGAGAGCCTGCTCGTCGCCGATCGCGATCTGTTTGAGCGCCGCGATCGGCGCGTGCACCGATTGCGTCGTGAACGTGAAGCCCAGCACGATCGCATCGGGATCGACGCCGAAGTCCTGCGCCGCGGCGTGCATCGCGAGCACCACCGTCTGCAGCGGCGCGAGCGGATCACCGGGCGCCACCAAAGTGCTCTGTGCCGCGAGTTGGTAGACGATGCTGCGCATGACGGGGAAGCCGTCGTCGCCCATCAAATCGTCCGTGACGAGCACCATGTACGACGTGCCGTCGGCCAGGGGCGTCGTCGGCGCGATGGCCAGGTTGTTCGGCGTCTCCGGCGCGATCCCGACGTCGAATTCACTCGGCGCGAGTTCGCGCACGACCGCCGCGACGGGCGCCGTGCGCACGAGTTGCGGCGCGGCCGCCTTCGTGACTTCGAACACACGCACACTCGTGCCCGCGACGATCGAAACCGGATCCAGCGGCAAACTGAACGCCACGCGCATCGGCGCGTTCGTCGACCAGCCGTCGAGGGCGTTGAGCGCGCGCACGGGGCCCTGCTCCGCCGGATTCGTGGGCAGCGGAATGGCGAGCGTGCCGTCGGTCGAACCTGCGAACAGCAGGTCGTTGGGAATCGGTATGTCGCCGGTCGACGGCGAGAAGATCGCGGTCGTTCGAATGACCGTCGTCTGTGCGTCGCTGCCGTCCGTGCATCCGCAAACGAATGCGGCGACGACGAGTGCGGCGACGTGCGAACCGAGCGTGGCGCGCTGACTCGTTCTCATGCGGCGATGCTACCATCGGCCCCCCGCCGCCTCGGGTGAGCGGGCTCGCCCCATGCATGCTCTCGTCCGTGCCCCGCGTGCCGTGCTCTTCGCGTGCACGGTGCTCTCGTTCGCCACGGGTTGCAGTGTGGTGCAGCGGCCGCTCGAACGCGAACCGTGGAGCACCGTCGACAACGGCACCGTTGCGGTCGGCGCGTCGACCGGTTGGGCCGTGTACGAAGCCGACGTCGAACTCTCCGACACGAGCGGCTCGCCGGTCCTCGGCAGCGGCAGCGACACCGCGGAACTCGACCCCGTCTTCGGCGCCGCCGCGAAGCTGACGTACTTCCTGCACCCGCAGGTCTCGTTCGGCGGCATCGTCGAGCGCCGCGCCTTCGACCCCGACATCGTGCGCCCGTTGTCGAGCGACATCGACGCCGACGACTACGAGACCTACCACTTCATCCTCAGCTCGCGCTTCTTCACGACGCCGCTGGGCGAGGATCGCCGCTGGAAGGCGTTCGCCGGCCTCGACCTCGGCTGGGTGCCGTACGTCGACCTCGACGCGACCGTGATCTACGCGCCCGGCTTCCAGGAGCGCGTCACCCTCGAAGGCGACGACTACTTCACGTTCGGTGTCGTCGGCGGACTGTCGTACCTCGTCGCCGATCGGTTGAGCCTCGAGATCGGCGCGTTCTACGAGTGGTCGATCGACGCGAGCTCCGACACCCTCACGCTCAACATCCCGAACGGCCTCGGCGGCACGGACGCCAACCTGGTCGACGGCGAAGTCTTCCCCGAGGGCCTGATCGGCTTCATCGGGCTCACCTACTACTTGTGATGGTCGTGTGAGCGACGTCTGCGCGAGCGCGATCAGCGCTCGCGCTTTCGTTCACGCGCGCCTTCACGCCCAACTTCACACGGCCCGTTCGCGCAGAATCCCATCGTCATGCCCATCGCGATCCAACGCGCCCTCATCAGCGTCTCCGACAAGACCGGCATCGAGTCGTTCGCGCGCGCGCTCGCCGAACGCGGCGTCGCGCTCCTGTCGACGGGCGGCACACAAGCGCTGCTCAAGAAGTCCGGCATCCAAGTGACGGACGTCGCGAGCCACACCGGCAGCCCCGAGATGATGGGCGGACGCGTGAAGACGCTGCATCCGAAGATCCACGGCGGAATCCTCGCGCTGCGGCACGACAAGGAGCACCAAGTCGCCATGGCGCAGCACGGCGTCGCGCCGATCGATCTCGTGGTCGTGAACCTGTATCCGTTCGAGCAGACCGTCGCCGATCCGAACGTCGCGTTCGAACACGGCGTCGAGCAGATCGACATCGGCGGGCCGTCGATGCTCCGTTCGGCGGCGAAGAACCATCGCTACGTTGCGGTGGTCACGGATCCGGCCGACTACGAGGTGATCCTGCGCGAACTGCGCACCACGAACCTCGTGAGCGACGCGACGTTGCAGCGGCTCGCGCTCAAGGCTTTCGAAACGACGGCGAAGTACGACGCGGCGATCGCGAAGTGGCTCGCGTCGCGTATGGGAGCGGCGAGCACGAGCGGCGCGACTTCGACTCATGCGAGCGAGGCCGCGTTCGCTGCGAGCTGGAGCGCAGCCGGCGACCTCGCTCTCGAACTGCGCTACGGCGAGAACCCGCACCAGAAGGCCGCGCTCTATCGCGAGAAGGGCGCGAACGGCTCGACGCTGACCGGCGGGCGCGTGCTCGGCGGCAAGACGCTCTCGTACAACAACTACGTCGACCTCGACGCGGCGCTCGCGCTCGCCTGTGAGTTCACGGAGCCGTTCGCCGCGGTCCTCAAACACAACAACCCGTGCGGCGCCGCCAGTGCGAAGACGTTGGCCGAAGCGATCGAACACGCGTGGGCCGGCGACCCGGTGAGTGCGTTCGGTTCGGTGCTCGGCTTCAATCGCAAGGTCGACCTCGCCACCGCGCAGTTCTTGACGAGCGATGGCCGCTTCGTCGAGGCGATCGTCGCGCCCGGCTTCGCAGCGGACGCGCTCGAGCACCTCACCACCGTGCCGAAGTGGGGCAAGAACGTGCGCCTCGTCGAAGTCGACCAGGTCGGACCGACATCACCGGGCCGCGCGTGTCGCCGCGCCGTGCCCGTGAGCGGCGGCTACCTCGTGCAGGACGCCGACCTCGCCGCCGAGACACTGGAGCAGTGCCAAGTCGTGACGAAGCGCGAACCCACGACCGCTCAATTGCGCTCGCTGCTCTTCGCGAACCTCGTCTGCAAACACGTGAAGAGCAACGCGATCGTCATCGCCACCGGCACGCGCGTGCTCGGCGTCGGCGCCGGCCAGATGTCCCGCGTCGACTCGGTGCGCCTCGCCATCCAGAAATCCGGCACCGCCGTCACTGGCGCCGTCATGGCGAGCGACGCCTTCTTCCCGTTCCCCGACGGCCCCGAACTCGCGATGGAGGCCGGCGTCGCCGCGATCCTCCAGCCCGGCGGCTCGCTGCGCGACAAAGACGTGATCGCCGCCTGCGATGCGCGCAACGTCGCGATGGTCGCGACGGGCGTGCGGCACTTCCGCCACTGATGGAGTTGGAGAGCGCCGTCGCGGCGCGGGGAGGGCCGGAATCGTCGCCAGGTCGTTCCCGCACGGAGTAGGGTTGAAGAGATGAAGCTCTGCGCACTGGTCGCACTCGTCGCCCTCAGTCCTCTCGTGGCCGGACAGGGCACGCCGATCGCGATCGCCAACGCGGGCTTCGAAGCACCTGCGATCCCGTCCGACTCGTTCTCGACCAACGCGCCGCCGCCGGGGTGGAGCGGCTTCGGCTCGCTGAACTTCGGCGCGCGCACGATCGGCGTGCTCGATCCGGGTGCGTCGGGGCTCTATCCCCTCGGCGTGCCGGAAGGGGAGAACTGCGGCGTCGTGTTCCTGCTCGACGACTTCGCGAACCAGTCGGTGTTCGCGAACCAGCCGGCGGGGCTCGCACAGACGCTCGCGGCGACGCTGCAACTGTCGACGCGCTACACGCTGCGCGTCGAGGTCGGAAACCTGGCCTTCGTGGCGTCGCCGCCGCACGCGCAGTTCCAGTTCAACGGCTTTCCGGGCTATCGCGTCGAGCTGCTCGCCGGCGGACAGGTCCTCGCGAGCGACCACGACACGCTGAATCCGGGCGAAGGTGTGTTCGCGACCTCCGAAGTCGTGTTCGAGGTCGGCGCGAGTCACGCGCTCGCCGGGCAGCCGCTCGGGATCCGCTTGATCAACCTGAACGCTGCGCCGGGCATCGAAGTGAACTTCGACGCGCTGGAGCTGTTCGCCGACGATTTCCTCGAGATCGTGCCCGGCTGCCTCGTGAACCCGGCCACGTTCGTCCAGCCGCCGGGCCCGGCGCGCATCGGCACGACGACGGACTTCGAGTTGCTCGGCGGCGCGCTGACCGACGGTTTCGTCGCGACGTACTACGGCGCGAAGGGGGTCGACCTGGCGGGCTGCGGGCTGTTGCTCTCGCCGACGGAAGAACTGCTCCTCGCGCTCACGCGGTTCCCGACATTGCTCGGGTACGGCGTGATGAGCGGCGGCCTCGCGACCGTGCCCGTCGCGTTGCCGAACAACCCCGCGCTCGTGGGCCTCGAGGTCACGCTCCAGGCGGCGATCGTCGACACGCTGACGTTCGCGAGCGAGCTCTCGAACGCCATCGAGTTCGAGATCCGGCCGTGAGCACGCCGCGTCGCCCCTGAGGCGGCGCCGCGCAACCGTCGGCGCCGGCCCGACATCGGGCACGGAGCGCGCAGAGGGGGCGAGGGACCGGGTAGCCTCGGATGGATGCTCCCGAGGCGACGGACACGATCGACGCGCGGCGGTGCGGCGCGCACCGCGCTGCCGACCGCGCTGCTGGTCGCGGCGGCGTCGCTCGCGTCGTGCGGGAGCGACGCACCGCCTCCCGGCAGCCTCTTCGCGCGCGCGCCGGACGTGGTGTACGAGGAGCACGGCGCGCTCCGCCCGCAGCGCGGTACTGGCTGGGGCGACGGCGGCGAAGGCGAGTGGCACGCGGACACGGCGCGCCTCGGCGGCGTCGAGCTGTGCTGGTCGAAAGGGCGGCGCGCGCACGTCGTGTTGCGGTCGCTCGGAGCCAAGGAACGCGTGTTGCGGCTCCATCTCGTGGGCGCGCCCGAAGGCGCGAGCGAAGTGCGCATCGAGCTCTCCGGCGTCGAGCTCGGCACGTTTGCACTGCCGAGCGAACCCACCTGGATCGAGGTCGCGGCGCCGGCGCGTGCGTGGAGCGAGGGCGAGAACCTGCTGCTGCTCGAGGTCGCGAAGACGGGGACGCATCCGGCGCCGCGCAAGGGGCTCGAGCACGCCGGCTTCGGCATCGCGGAGATCGCGTGGGACGAACCGCGGCGCGTCGAGGCGCAGGCTGGGCAGCTCGTCCTCTCACCCGGCACCGGCGTCGTGCACCACCTGTCGGCGATCGGCGCGCGCGAACTCGTGCTCGCGGCGCACACGACCGGCGACGGCGCGCTGTCGCTCTCGTTCGGAGCGTTCGACACACAGGACTCGAGCGTCGCGGCGGTGGGTGACGCCGTGACACTCTTGCCCGAGGACTTCCGCATCTCGTGGCGCGGTGTGCTCGCCGATCACGCCGATGCGTTCCGCGCGAGCACCGGCTCGCTGCGCCTCACGTGGGTCGGTGACGCGCCGCTCGTGATCGACGAGTTCGCGCTCGCGGAACCCGCGCCCGCCGAACGCCGCCCGAACGTGATCTTCGTGTCGGTCGACACGCTCGCCGCGAAACACCTGTCGTCCTACGGCTATCCGCGCAACACGTCGCCGAACATCGACCGCTTCGCGCGCGAGTCGATCCTGTTCGAGAACGCGCAGGCGAACGCGCCGTGGACCGCGCCGAGCTATCTGTCGCAGTTCACGGGCCACTATCCGCTCGCGCACGAGGTCGCGACCGAGGGCATCGCCGAGCCGCAGGGCTGGGAGTCGAACAACCTCGCGAGCAACCGCTGGACCTGGGCCGAGGCTTTGCGGAGCGCGGGTTATGCGACGGCGGCGTGGATCGACAACCCGTGGGTCAGCTCCGGCATGGGCATGGCGCAGGGCTTCGACCTGTTCGACACGAGCGCCGCCGAGATCTACCTGTCGAACACGGACGGCGGCTTCGCGCACATCCTGCCGCGCGCGATGGACTGGATCGGCGAACGACGCGGACCCTTCTTCGCGTTCCTGCAGCCGATGGACCCGCACGGTCCGTACTTCACGAAGTGGCGCTATCGCGATCGTTGGGACCGCGACGGCGTGTACGACGTCGAGCGGCGCGTGCCGGTCGGCTACGGACAGTTGCACGCGTGGGGCGTCGTGCCCGAGTACGTCGCGTGGGGCGAGCGCAAAGGCATCGGCGGTCCGCCGCCGCGCGTGCGCGTCGAGCCGTACCAGAACGCGTACGACGAGAAGATCGCCGAGGTCGACGACTACTTCGGTGAGTTGTACGAGTTCCTCGAGCGCGCGGGCCGGCTCGACGATTCCATCGTCGTGTTCTCGAGCGACCACGGCGAAGGCGTCGGCGAACACGACTACTGGTTCGATCACGGCATCCTGTACGACGAGGTGCTGCGTGTGCCGCTGATCGTGCGGCTGCCCGGTGGCGAGCACGGCGGGCGCCGCGTGTCGACGGCGGTGCAACTCGTCGATCTGTTGCCGACGGTGCTCGAACTCGTCGGACTCGAAGTGCCCGCGCATCTGCACGGTCGGTCGCTCGTGCCCGCGCTGCGCGGCGAGGCGCTGGCCGACGTGCCGATCCTCGCGCACGGCGGCATCGCGGAGCAGTCGACGTTGATCTTCGAAGGTGAGAAACTGATCGTGACGCGGCCGGCGACGGGCTCGTACCAGACGATCCTGACGCATCCGCGACTCGAGCGTGCGCACGTCGAACGTGTGGCGCCGGAGCTGCTCGCGGAGTTCCGCAGCAACGCCGAACTGACCGAGTGGGTGCGCGCGAACGAAGCGCGTTGGAAGGAGGTCGTCGCGCCGATCGACGGCGAGGCGCGTGAGCTGTACGACCTCGTGCGCGACCCGGGCGAGCAGGACGATCTGTTGCGCGGCGAGGCTTCGGAGAACGCGCGCGAGCGTCTGGAGCGGCTCGAAGCGCTGCTCGCCGCCGAACGCGAGCGCGGTGTGGCGGCGCGCGCGAGTGCGAGTCGGCGTTCGCGGCCGATGACGGTGTCGGACGAGGTGCGTGCGAAGCTCGAGGCGCTCGGTTACCTGGAGCCGGGCGAAGGCGAGGCGTCGGGCGGCGCCGACGAGCGCGAGTAGACGAGCGCGGTCGCCGCGAAGAGTGCGAGTGCGCCGAGGAGGAAGGCGCCGTGGGCTTCGAGGAGGTCGCTCGTGCGTTCGCCGAGCAGGCCTTCGCCCGAGAGTGCGTGCGTCAGCGCGCTGAGCACGAGTGCGGCGAGCGCGAACGAACGCGCGCGGCCGGGGCGCTCGAAGGCGACGGCCACGAGATAGGCGAGCGGGAAGACGAGCACGACGTAGTGCTGCTTCCAAGAGCGCTCCGACAGCGCGACCATCGCGAGCGACAGGAGTGCGAACGCACGCAGGCCGTCGCTCCTCGCGTTGCGCACGAACAGCGCGGCGATCGTCGCGGCGACGAGCGCGAACGCGACGCCGCGGTGCAGCCACGTGAAAGCCGCCGTGTCGAGGTGCACGAGGCCGATGCGGACGTCGCTCTCCCACACACCGGTGCGCGCTTCGATCGCGATGGAGTCCGTGGTGAGGCGCGCGAGTACGCCGAACAGCGATTGGTTCGTGTGTTCGGTGACGAGCAGCGTGAGCGGCCGACCCTCGAGGTACGGCAGCACCATCTGCTGTCCGAACGCCGCGAGCAGTTCGAGGTTCCACGCGAAGCCGAGCAGTGCTCCCGGCAGCGCGATCGCGAACAGCACCAGCCCGCTCGCGAAGCCGAGCAGCGCAGCGCGGTCACGGCGCACGAGGAAGAAGAGGACGAAGAGCAGCGGCGTGAGTTTGAGCACGCTCGCGAACGCGACGAACAGGCCGCACAGCGCGGGCATGTGGCGTTCGTGCGCGAGCAGCGCCGCCGCGAGGACGCCGAGGACGACGAGGTTCGTGTTGCCGTGCGAGACGTCGGACGCGATCACACGCGCCGTCAGTGCGACGACGATCACCGCGGCGAGCGCGGGCACGGCGCGGTTCGCGAAGGCGAGGCGCAGGGCGACCGCGAGGGTGAATGCCGCGCACGCCAGCTTCAGCGCCGCGAACGCGACCGAGCCCGCGACGGGCCCGAGGCGAGCGAACGGTGCCAAGAGCAGCGCGGTGAGCGGCGGCGTCGGGAAGCCCTCCGCGCTCTCGGTCGCGTCGACGCCTTCGGTGCGCACGCGGCCGGAGTCGGAGCGCTCGTAGACGTTCTCGCCCGCGAGCAACGCCTCGATCTGCGGCGTCCACTTGACGAGCGCCTGGCGTCCGTCGCCCGCTTTGTCGGCGACGCGCACGAGGAGGAGGCCCGCGACGAGTGCGGCGAGTGCCGCGAGCCACCAGCGTTGCATCCTCGCAGGCTACCGACTCGTTGACGCGTACGGTGCCAGGCACCCTGTCGCCAGATCCGGCACTTCGATGGCGGCGCGCGTGAGGACCCAGCGGCGCAAAGCGCCGCTGGGTCCTCACGCGCGCCGCCATCGAAGTGCCGGATCTGGCGACAGGGTGCCTGGCACCGTACGCGTCAACGCTGCTCGTCGTCCGCAAACGTCGCTACACCCGAGTACTGCGACGCATCGAGTGCGCCGCTCTGGGCTGCGAGTTCCTGCTCTTCCTCGACCACCGTGTGCCGCGCCAACAACCCGTGCGCGTCCACCGCGAAGCCCTGCGTCGCCAGCCACTCGCGGATGTCGTCCATCGGGGTGACGAGGCCCATGTGCGGCACGATCGTCGGGCGGATCGAGCCGTGGTTGTAGATCTTCGAGAAGACGCCGAGCAGCTCGCCGCCCTGCGCGTCGAAGACCGCGCCGCCCGAGTTGCCGATGTAGGTCGGCGCGTTGATCATCCAGTAGCGCTGCCCTTCGACGCGGTGGTCGCGCGACGCGATCTCGCCGCGCGTCGGGATCGGATCGGTGCCGAGCGGGCAGCCGACCGCGACGATGGCGTGGAACGTCGTGACGTTCGCGAGCTGCTCGGCCGACGGCAGGAGCGCCCCGTGCGGCACCGGCTCCGTCGTGTCCAGCTCGAGCAACGCGAAGTCCAGCGCCTCGTTGCGCACCACCACACGCGCCGTCTCGTCGCGTGTGTGTCCGCCTTCGAGGTAGATGCGCACCGGCACCGGCGTCACCGGTTCGACCGCGTCGACCTGCATGTCGCGCACGACGTGCCACGCGGTCATCACGTAGGTGCGCCACGCGCGCGGCTCGCCCGCGATCGGCGTCGACGCGAGCAACGTGCCGCTGCCGACGCTGATCGTGCCGGCCAGTTGCACGACCGGTCCCATGAACTCGCGCCACAGTTCCTGCGGGGACGGCTCGGCGTCCGTCGCGAGCTGCGCCTCCAGTTCCGCGAGTTCGGCGCGCTCCTTCGCGATGTCGTTCGCGAGTTGCTCGCGCGTCGCCGCGAGCGCCGCTTCGAGGTCCTCCCACGACTCCTGCATCTGCGCGAGCCGCCCGGCGACCACCTCTTCGAGCAGCGTGCGCTGCGCGCTCTCGAGTTCCGCGAGGCGCTGTTCGCGCGCGTCGAGTTCGGCGGCCAGTTCCGCGAGGTTCGCCTCGGTCACACCGATGCGCCCGAACACTTCGTCGCGTTCGCGACTGCGCGCCTCGCCGGTGCCTTGGATCTGAGCGAGCGAGTGCTCGAGCCCGCGCACCCGTTCGACCTGGCCGCGCGACAGGGTCGTGCCGCCGTGCTCGAGGACTTCGAGGACCTCGAGGCGCTGCTCGAGCGCTCGATGGTCGGCGCGCCCGAGCATGAATGCTCCGGTCGCTGCGGCCGCCGCGGCGGCGATGACGAGGGACGGTCTCCACATGGCCGAGACGGGAGGCGTGGGGGACCCTCCCGACTCCGACCTATCGGCGGCGCGAGGCGGCGACTCTTGAGCCGAACTCGAAGGGTCCCGCTCGCGCCCGCCACCCGCCGCCCGCCACCGACCGCCGCGCGCTGCGCGGCGCAGCGGCCTCAGCGCTGCGTCACAGCCCGAGGCCGTCGTCCACGATCCGCGTCCCCACGATCCGGTCGCCCTCTTCGATGGCGTCGAGGACGTCGAACCCGAGCACGAGCCGACCGAACAGCGTGTAGTTGCCGTCGAGGTGCGGCGTCGGGCGGTGCGTGACGAAGATCTGGCTGCCGCCCGAGTCGAGCCACTCGTTGCGCGGCATGCCGAGCGAGCCGCGCAGGAAGTGGCGCGTGTTGAGTTCGTGCCGCAACGACTCGCCGCGCCAGTCGAGGCCGCCGTTGCCGTCGCCGCGGTAGTCGCCGCCTTGCACGACGAAGTCGGGCACAACGCGGTGGAAGCGCGTCTCGTCGTAGTGCTGCTGTTCACACAGTTGCACGAAGCTGTAGACGTGCAGCGGCGCGTCGCCCGGCAGCAGCTCGAACACGAGCGAGCCGCGCGACGTGACGACTTCGACGACGGGGTTGCGCTCCCAGCGCGGATAGTCGCGGCCGGGCAGAGGCAACACGCGCGGCGTCGCGGTCGGCGGCGGAACGAGCGGCAACGAATCGGCACCGAGGACTTTCGTCCACACGTCGATGGCGACCGCGCGCACCTGCGGGTTCTGCGAACGCAGCGAACTCGACAGCACGTCGCGACCCTGGTCGCCGAGTGCGGCTGCGTCGAGCGTCGCGAAGTTCTGGAGCGCGTTCCACGTCAGCTCCGGTCCGACGTCGCCGACCGCGCTCGTCGCCGCCGCGGCGAGCGCCGCGACGTCGCTCGCACTCGCGTGCGGGCGCAACGCGAGCACCGCCGACAACCGTCGACCGTTGTCCGTGTCCGTCGCGACGATCTCGCGCAACTTGGCGAGAGCCGCCGGGCTCGCGATCTCACCCAGCGACTCGATCGCCATCGTCGAGACGAACGCCTCGCCGTCCGCGATCAGTCGCACGGCGAGCGCCGTGCCGCGCTCCGCGCCGAGATGCCGACAGGCCTGCGCCGCGCCGCGGCGTGCGACGACGTCGCTCTCGCTCGCGAACGCTTCGACCTGCTGCACGACTTGATCGAGTTGCGCCGGCTGTGCTCCGAACACACCCGCGAACGAGACGAGCGCCGCCGCGCGCACCGACGACGACTTGTCGCGCAGCCCCTTCAACAACGCGGGGCGCAACTTGTCGGCTTGGTCCGCGAAACTTGCGAGTGCTTCCGCCGCGGTGCGACGCACATGAGCGTTGCGCGCTTCGACCGCTCCGAGCACCGCCGGCAGCGAGTTCTCGTCGGCGTGCACCGCCAGTCCGCGCAGCGCTTCGACCGACACGCGCCAATCGGCGTCCGACACGCCGCGCTCGAGTGCGTGCAGACCTTCCGGACTCGAACGGATCCGCGCGAGACCGATCATCGCGAAGATGCGCGCCTCGTCCGCCGAGTCGCGGTCGTGTTCGAGGAACGCGCCGCGCCCGAGTTCGGACTTGCGCCGACCGAGCGTGTGCAGCGTCATCCAGATCTCGTGTTCGTTCGGTTCGCCGACCGCGCCGCGCCGACGCAGCGGGTTCAGCACACCGAGCAGCTCGCGATCGATCTCCGCCGCGACCGCGCCGTCCGTCGGGAGCGCGGCACACGCGCCGATCGCTTCGAGCCGCACCGACAACACCGGGTCGTACAGACGTTTGATCACGAGGCGCGCCAACTCGACGCCGCCCAGGCGACTGGCCGCGTCGACGAGCGCCGCCCGCACCGCCGGATCGGGATCCTCGAACGCGCGCGCGATCACACCCGCCGCCGCCTGATCGCCGCGCCACCCGAGAGCGCGCGCCGCCGTCGCGCGCACGCCCGCGTCCGTGTCGCCGACCGCGAGGCACAGCGGCTCGGTCACGTCGCTGGCATAACGATCGATCGGCAAACGGCCCAGCGCCTGCGCCGCGCGCGCGCGCACGGCCGCGTCGCCCTGCACGAGCAACTCCTGCAGACGCCCGTTGCCGGAACGGCGCGCTTCCTCGAGGCTCGCGATCTCCGCGAACTCCGCGCGCGCCGGGAGCGCGACCGGCGCGCCGCGCACTCCGAGCGTCTCGTCGATCGCGTTCCGACCCGCCGCGCTCGGCGTGCACGCCGTCACGAGACCCAGGGCCGCCGCCAGTGCCGCACCTCGGAGCAGCGCGTGCGTGCGCGAGCGAGTCCGGCGGGCATTCGAGGCGGTCTTCGGCGTGCGGCTCGGCGTCATGACTTCCCGCGGGCGAGCAGCCGCGCGGCGAGCGTTAGCATGTCAGGTCCGTCGGGCTCGAACCAGTGTCGCAGATGGCCGCCGCTCGGCCGCGCGACGAACGGTTCACCGAAGTGCCACATGCCGATCGCACGCATCGAAGAAGCCATTGCCGACCTCAAGGCGGGCAAGATGATCATCCTCGTCGACGACCCGGGTCGCGAGAACGAGGGCGACATCGCGATGCTCGCCGAGCACGTCACGCCCGCCGCGATCAACTTCATCGTCCGCGAGGCGCGCGGTCTGATCTGCATGCCGATGAGCGAGGAGCTGGCCGACCAGCTCGACCTCCCGCCGCAGGTCCCGCACAACACGTCGCGCATGGGCACGGCGTTCACGGTCTCGATCGAGGCCGCGACGGGCGTCACCACCGGCATCAGCGCCGCCGACCGCGCGCGCACCATCCGCGTCGCCGCCGCGCCCGACGCGACGCCGAAGGACCTCGTCCGCCCCGGCCACATCTTCCCGCTGCGCGCGAAGTCCGGCGGCGTCCTCGTGCGCGGCGGTCAGACCGAAGGCATGGTCGACCTCGCCAAGCTCGCCGGCTCGCGGCCCACGGGCGTGATCTGCGAGATCATGAACGACGACGGGACCATGGCGCGCATGCCGGACCTCGAGGTCTTCGCCGCCAAACACGGCCTGCGCATCGTGACGATCGCGGACCTCATCGCGTACCGCCGCCAGAAGGAGCGCCTCATCGAGCCGGTGCAGATGGACCTGCCGATGCCGACGCGCTACGGCAAGTTCCGTGTGCACATGTTCCGCTCGAAGATCGACGGCCGCGAGCACCTCGCACTGTGCACCGAGTCCATGCCCGGCCCCGGCCTCGACGGCCCGCGCGCCGCGCTCGACGCCGTCGTCACCGTGCGTGTGCACAGCGAGTGTCTGACGGGCGACGTGTTCGGCTCACTGCGCTGCGATTGCGGCTCACAGTTGCATTTGGCGCTCGAGAAACTCGCCGCCGAGCCCTACGGCGTCCTCGTCTACATGCGCCAAGAGGGCCGCGGCATCGGCCTCGCGAACAAACTCGAGGCCTACCGCCTCCAAGACCAGGGCATGGACACGGTCGAGGCCAATCAAGCGCTCGGCTTCGCGCCCGACCTGCGCGAGTACGGCCTCGGCGCGCAGATCCTCACCTACCTCGGCGTGCGCCGCATGCGCCTGTTGACGAACAACCCGCGCAAGATCGCCGGCCTCGAAGGTTATGGATTGAGCCTCGAAGGCCAACTGCCGTTGATCACGCCGCCCAATCCGATGAACGCGAAGTACCTGCGCGCGAAACGCGAGAAGCTCGGGCACTTGCTGGATCACGTGGACGAGCCGGGCTGACGTTGCTCGCGAGGCGCGCCGGCGATCAAGGTCGCGCTTCGTACGCGCCCGGCTGCTTCTCGCGTACGCGGCTCTGCCAGGTGTTCGGCCCGCGGTGGTTGTGGATGACGCCGGTCACGAGCAGCCTCTCGGATGTCGTGACGAAGCACAGGCTGTACGGAAAGCGCCGCAGACGTGCCCGACGAGTTCGTTTCGCGAACAACGGAAAAGCCAAAGGGCTGTCCGCGATGCGCCGCATCGTCTCGTCGACCTCGAGAGCGAACTTGGCCGCGAAGCCTGCCTGCTCCTTCTCGTACCAGTCTCGAATGCGTGCGAGGTCGCGGTGAGCTGCCGGCAGGATGTGGAGCGGACGGCTCATCGCAGATCGGGGAACAGATCCCGGCGTACCTCTTCCCACGTCGGACACGGCTGCGGATCGCGCAAGTGCTCCTCATAGCGACGCTCGACTTCGGCAATCTGCTCGTCGGAGAGCGTCATGCCGGCGATCTCCTCCTCGATGCGCTTCTGCAGATCCCAGACGTGGAAGATCTTCTCGTCGATGGAGAGCTCCTCGAACGGACGTTCGTCGCGGTCGTTCTGCATGCACTCACGATAGCCGAGCCGCGATCGAAGCGCCGCATGGGCGCGTCGAGCCATCCGCGCCCCGGTGTGCGAGCGCCGAAGATCCGCCCGGTTCTGCACGCGCGCCAGCGCGCGCAACTCTCTCGCCTGCGGCGTGGTTCAGGACCTTGGTGCCGTGGTAGGCGCCACGCCGCTCATTCAATCGACGAGAAGGACTCGCGCGCGCAACGCGAGGAACGGGGCGATTGCGCGATCACACGGACGAGCGGGTTTGATCAGGGCATCGACTCGAGGTCGAAACTCACTCTTCGCGTCGCATATCAGGCAGACACACTCGCGATGTCGCGCTGTGCTCGGGCTCCGAATCGAACGCTTGGTGTCACTGGTGCGGTCCCCAGATCCTGAGTTTGAGCTCTTCCCAGGTCACCGAATCCTCGGGATGTCGATCGTGTTCGTCGATGCGCCGTTCGATCTCATCCAAGACTTCGTCGGGCACAGGCACTTCGTCAGCGGCTGCACCGATGCGGTCCCACAGGTACATCACGTACTCGATCTTCTGCTCGGTCGAGAGTTCGTCGAACTCCCGTTCATCGCGCTCGCGCTGCATGTGGATCAGCGTACCGGCAGTCGCGACGCGTGGACGTCTCACCCTTCGGCCCGCGACGCGGAGCGAAGCCCGCCGCCCGGTCCGCGAAGAGGCTGAGCGATTCACGGCCGCAGCGTGCGCGCACTCGCTTCGAGCGCAGCGCGCAGCTCGTCGAAGCGCTCGAGCGGGCCCCAGGCCTCGAACGTGTGGACGTGATCGTCGTTGCGACGCACGAGCAGCAAGTAGCCCTCGCTGCGCCGCCCGACTTCGCGCGAGCCGACCAGCAGCCCGCGGTTCTCGTCGATCGCGACCTCGTCGGTGATCGCGATGGCGCGTCCTTCGACAAGGCTCTTGCGAGCGAGGCGCAGCCAGAAGCCCAGCGAAGCCTCGTCGTG
This sequence comes from Planctomycetota bacterium, assembly GCA_044358925.1. Classification (GTDB taxonomy): domain Bacteria; phylum Planctomycetota; class UBA1135; order UBA1135; genus Rohdeia. Next base: position 16,477 of record JBIKNC010000023.1, read on the forward strand.
ATTGTCGTGACGCTCGACTCGGATGCGAACGCCGTCCGGCTCGAGCGCTTCGACGCGCGTCTTCGTGCGGTAGTACTTCGCGAAGTCCGGCGGCGCGTCGAAGCTCGGCTCCGCGTTGAAGAACCACGCGGAGCGCGTCGAGCGTTCGACCGAACCCGCGATGAGTCCGTCGCCGAGGCGCGTGACCCACTCGAACGGCACGTCGAGGCCGCGCTTCTCCGACTCGACGACGCGCGGCGCATTGAGTTCGACGCGGATCGTGCTCATCGCCACGCGCGACGCGACCAGCCGTTTGCGCCCTTCCAGACGTTCGATCTCCTCCGTCAGCCGCGCGATCTCCGCCTCCAGCTTCAACGTGTCCTCGAGCCGCTCCGACTTCTCGAGATGCGCCAGCATCCGCTCGCGCGAGCGCCGCGCGTTCTCGATGCGCAGCTCGATGTCGAACAGCTCCTCCGTCACGTCCTCGGCGCGCACGTTGCGCTCGACCACTTCGCCGAGCCGTTCGATCGCCGCGAGCACGTCCTCGAACCTCGCCGCCGGCACGCGCACGACGATCGAGCGCGCATCGCTCTGTTGCAGATACCCGCCCGCCGCCTTCGCCGCCGCGAGCACCGCCTCGCGCGCCTCGTCCGCCGACACGACCACGAGCCGCAGCCCCGCGTCGAGTACGACCTGGCGCGCGATCGCTCCGGTGTCGTTCACCTCATCCTCCCCGTTCGGCACTTCGACGCGCTTCAGTCCCTCCGACACGGTCGCTTCGACCGCAACGTCGTCGCGCCAAGCCGCACCAACCGGAGCCCCAATCCCCGCCGCCGAACACGACGACACGAACCAACCGACGAGAAGAGCGAGAGCGAGTTTCATGCAGCAGCGTCCGCCGCGCACCCGCGCCGGCCGACGCCGCGGAACGCCGACCCCTCGTCATCTGTTGGCGGTCTCCTGCGCATGTTCGGAGGTCGCGCTACGATCGACGCGCCATGCTCCGATCGTCACTGCTCGCCTGTTTCGTTCTTTCGAAGGCACTCCACGCACAAACTGCCTGGCCGGATCAGGTCGTCTGCCCTCCCGACCTCGTGACTTCGTATCAACCACTGGCTGGCCACGGGTTCGGTTCGAGCATCGAAGTCGATGGCAACCGCATGCTCGTCGGCGCGCCCGAGGATCAGTCGAATTCACCCAAGCGAGGAAGCGTATACGTCTACGAGCGTTCAGCCGCCGAGATGCCTTGGGTGCTCGTCGCGAAGCTGTTTCCGTCGCCGCCACCGGGTCCCTCGAACATCACCGACTATGGCCGTTCGATGGCCTCGGATGGCGCACTTGTCGCTGTCGGTGCACCTAGCTCTGCGCTCATTGGTTCGTCCTACACAGGCTTTGTCGAAGTTTGGCTGCGCGCTCCGTTCGGCTGGTACATCTCGCTGGGCCAGATTGCTCCGCCCGAACCGGCACAGGGCTCGCAGCCGACGAGCCTCTTTGGATCCCAATTGGAGTTCGATTCCTCGCGACTGCTTATCGCCGCACCTCTGGCCATCAACCCAACTGTCTTCGAGTATCAGGTTGGTCCGATGGGTGGTTGGTGGCTGACACAAGTGATTCGGCCTAGTTCCATGCCGAGTGCCTACTTCTTCGGTACATCCATGGACCTCGATCAGGGTCGCTTGGCTGTTGGCTCTCAGCCGACGCCCTTCCCGCTTCAGACGCCCGGGGCCGTCTTCTTGTTCGAACGCGACTCGCTGGGGAATTGGGTCGAGGTGCACCGATTCGATCCTCCGTGTTTTGCAGCCTACGGATTCGCATACGCCATCGATCTTCAAGCTGATCGTCTCGTCGTCGGCTACTGCGTCAGCCCGCAGAACATGGTTTCAGCAGTTGTGTACGAACGAGATTCATTCGGCGTATGGTCGACGGGTGCTCTGCTCCATCATCCAGCCGCTTTCGGTTCGGGGTTCCACGCAACAGCTGTGGCGGTGGATGGAGATACAGCCATCGTTTCGGCGAATGCTGGTCTCGCGCTGTTCGAGCGGCTTGCGCCTGGAGACTGGCGGCTCAAGTACGAGGTCGCATCGGGTCACTCGATGTCGAGTCCGCTGCCCTACTGGTCGGCTATCGAACTTGATGGAACTCGTGTGATCGCCGGATCGGGAGGCCTCGACGTCTGCAACTCTGGCACGGCGCGTCGAGGCGCATACATAGGTTTCGACCGCGCCAGTCTGCTTCACGGCAACCCTGCGACATCCATCTCGAGTTCCGGCACCCAAGACCTCCTCCTCGATTTCGGCCTCGCCGGCGCCGGACGCTTCTACTTCATGCTCGGCAGCGTCAGCGGAACGTCGCCGGGCATTGCATTGCCGAACTCGTCGGACACACTGCCGCTGGTGTTCGACGCGTACACGTCGACGCTGCTCGATCGGCCGACGTTCACCATCTCGAACGGTTGGGGCGTGCTGAACGAGCTCGGGCGCGCCGATGCGCAGTTCCGGGTGCCGAACGGCCTCGATCCGAGTTTCGCGGGCCTCGTGCTGCACCACGCGGCGGTGACGCTCGATCCGGTGAGCGGTGCACTCGCAGCGAGCAACGCGGTCGCCGTCGAACTCGTGCCGTGAATATTCGTCGTTTGGCGCGCGCGACACGTCGCTGCGCCACTCGATCGAGCACTCAACGCGGCGCGTGGCACGCGGCACACGCGGCGGCGCTCGCGTCGGTGCCGAGTTCGCGGTCGACGGCGCCGAGGCGCGGAGTGATGGCACCGCTCGGGGAATGTTCGAGCGTGAGGCCCGCGGCGGCTCCCGGCGGCACGTCGATCGGTGCGCGTCGGGTCGCGCCGCTCGCGTCGGACGTCCACACGACGTAGGCGCCGGCGTGCAGCGGCAGCACGGCGCGGCGCCACCGGCTGTCGAGTGAGGCGACGTGTCCGAAGACGTCGGGGTGGGCGCTCCACAGGCTCAATGCGACTTCGGTCACATCGGTCTCGGCGATGTTCGGTTCGACGACGATCAGCGCGGCGCCGGTCGGCGACAGGCGCACTTCGCCGAGGTCGAGCACGGCCTCGGCTTCTGCATCGAGCGCGACGACACCGAGGTCGTAGCGGCCGCTGCTGCCCACGACTTCGACGCGGTACGAACCGCTCGGCAGGGCGCCGAGGGCGAAGCTGCCCGGCTCGTCCGTCGCGTCGACGAAGACACCGCGGCCCGAGGCCGTGTGCCACACGATCACCTGCGCATCGGTCGCGGGGGCGCCGCTCGCGTCGACGACGGTCAGTGCGATGGCGCCGAGGGCTTCACGGCGCGCATCGATCGCGATTTCGCCCACGTCGCTGCCACCGAAGACCGGGCGAAGGACGCACGTCGGAAACACACTCGCACCGCTCGCATCACCCACCGGGCGCACGTGCAGCTCGAACGCACCGGCCGGCACGTTCGGCAGCGCGAAGCGACCGTCCGCGTCGGACCAGGTCGAGTCGCACCACAGGAGCGGTCCGGCCGCACTCCACAACTCGACGCGCGCGTTCGCGAGCGGCTCGCGCGACTGCGCATCGACGACGCGCCCGCTGACCTCGGCGCCGCGGTCGAGCAACGGGTGCCACAGGACGCCCGCTCCCGCTCCGAGTTCGATGCGCGCGCGCGCCACGCCTTCGTCGCCGCCGCCGACGTGGAGGACGACCTCACCGGGCGGCAGGTCCGCGAGTGCGAACGCGCCGTCCGCGTCGGTCGTGACGTCGCCGCAGTTCCCGTCCGGCGAACGCCACGCGACGCGCACTCCGGCGGCCGGTGTTCCGTCCGCTCGCCGGGCGACGCCGCTCACGCTCGGGACCGGCGCGTTCTCCTCCGCCATGACGTGGTCGAAATCGAGCTGCACGACGCCCGCGTCGAAGGTCATCACGACATCGACCGTGCCCCAGCCCCTCGCCGCGAGCAGGGCGGCGAAGTCGATCACGAGCGCGTCCTGATGCTGCGCCCAGGTGATGTGCTCCAACGACAGCCCTTCCGCCGGCCGCGTGCACGAAACCTGCGGCGGCGGGTCGACGAAGACGACACGACCGTTCGCGAGGTGCAGACACTCCGGTGCGTAGGCGAGCGGCCACGTGTCGCCCGACCCGCTGTCGCTCGCGCCCGAGTTCGCTCGTGCATCGACGGCGACGTCGATCGAGAACTCCCGACCGGACACGAGCCGCACCTCGCACAGATCGAGGTACGTCTCGCCCGCCGCAACCGTGAAGACGCCGTCGAACGTCGCGCGGCGACCGTCGAACTCGAAGGCGAAGCGCCCCTCGTCGTCGGTTGCCGCGATGCGGTTCACGACGAAACCGCGCGGCGCGAAGAACACACGCGCGCCGGGTTGTGGCTGGTCGAACTCGTCGCGCACGACGCCGCTGACGCGGTAGGGGAACAGTGTCTCGTTCGCGAGGAGCGCGAGCGGATCGGCGCGCGACTCGTCGGCCGCCGCCACGGCGCGGCGCTCGGGAGCGCTGTCGGCCTGTGCGCCGCGCGCTGCGACCGGCGCCGAGTCGGACGCGAGTTGCGCGACATCGGTCCTCTCGGTGTCGAGCCCCGCTCGCGGCTCGGCGCTGCGGGAGATCGGCGCATGTGGTTCGTCGCGCGAGCTCCACAACACGATCCCGAGGAGGCATGCGGCAGCGAGCGCACCCAGCGCCTTGGTGGCAGCGCTCGTCGTGGCGACCGTCGTCGGGGCCGCGCTCGCCGTCAGCGCGGCGGCGCCGTCGACGAGTTCGCGCAGCGGAACACCGGCCAGCAGGCCGAGCGCCCGCGTGCGCCGACCCGCGTCGCCGCCGAACTCGGTCCCGAGCTTCTCGCGCAACCGCTCGAGTCCGCGCGCGAGGCGACTCTTCACCGTCGCGAGGGGCAGGCCTTGGAGCTTCGCGATCTCTGTCGGCGAACGTTCGTCGTAGTAGCGCAGGATGAGCGTGCTCTTGAACGGCTCGTCGAGCGCGAGCAGCGCCGCCGTCACGACGCGCAGCGCCTCTTCGCGTTCGAGCGCGAGTTCGGGCAACGCCTCGACGGGCTCCGGTGTCGCACAGAACTCCTCGCGCGCGCGCCGCCGACCCTCACCGCGCATGCGCCGCGACGCGAGCCGCCGCGTCACCGTGCCGAGCCAAGCCGAGAGGCGACCCGGAACACCGGCGGGCTGCGCGAAGTAGGCGAGCCACGACTCCTGCACCACGTCGTCCGCGGCGTGCGCGTCGCGCAGCAGGCTGCGTGCAAGCGCGCGCAAATTGCGCCCCTGCTGTTCGAGGACGTCGTTCGTGAGGTCCATGCCGCCGTTCACGTCAGGCTTCGCTTCCATCGTGCCAGCGAGGGACCCGCACGGGCCGTCGAGGATGCACGAAAGTCGCGGAAAGCGCTCGCGCTCGGGCTGCGAGGTCGAAACTAGACTCACGCGGCAGCGGGGCACTGATGACCGACGCGCCTCAGCCGAAGCGCCCCCGCCGACCCGATGATCGCACTCGCCCTGGCCGCCCGGTTGTTCGCACAGGATGCGGTCCCCGTCGCCGAGTTGCCGAGCGGCTGGCGCTGCACGCGCGAAATCGTGGTGGAGGAGCGGCAGCTCGTGCGTTTCGAGGAGCAGCTCGGCGTGCCGCTCGATGGCGTCGCGAACCGGTTCTACGACGTGCGCGGCGCGGCGCTGCAGGTCAACACCATCACGGCGAGCGACGAGGCGGGCGCCGCGGCGCTGCACGCGAAACTCGCTTCGAGCGGGCGCGAGCGTTTCATCGTGCGGCACGGGCGCGACGTCGTGGAGTTCGCGAAGACGAACGAACTCGCGGCGAGCGCGTTGCGCCACGGACTCGGGCTCGGCGTCAACGGACCGGTGCGGCTCTCCGCCACGTTCGAGATCGTGTGTGTTGCGCGCGGCGACGACATGGAGGGCAATGAGGTGTTCAACCTCGTGCTCGGCCGCGACGCACACGCCGCGCCGCAGGACGTCGACGCGCGCATCGCCGAACTCACCAGCGACTGGACCTTCGGCGACACGCTGCGACTCGCGGCACCGACGGCGGGCCACGCGATCGAATACACGTTCGAGCCGGCGGCGCTCGCGACGCGGCGCGAAGGCGACGTGTTCGTGGCGACGTTCGGCGAGTTGCCGCGGCGCTGCGGCCTGCCGTTCGTGCGCGTGACGGCCGTGACGACGATCGCGCCGTGGTACGAGCCGCGCGCGGGTGAGCCGATCGGCACGGCAGCGACGGCGCACTGGCCGAGCGACGACGCAGCGGCGCGCGCCATCGTCGCGAGGCTCGTCACGGATGACATGTCGCCGCGCGAGAAGCTCGACGCCGTGTTCACGCACGTCGCCAAGAACATCCGCTACGGCGGCGAGCCCGTCGGCAGTCGCCACGGCGCCCTGCAGGTGCTCGAACAGGGCTTCGGCCGCTGTTGGGACAAGAGCGACGCCCTCGTCACTCTGCTGCGTGCCGCCGGTCTGCCCGCGCGCGAGGTCGCCGGCTGGCTGACCGCGCCGCCGACCGGCCACGTGTGGGTCGAGGTCTACCTCGCGGACGAGGGCTGGCTCGCGCTCGATCCGACCTGCACGTGGTTCGGCACGTCGATCGACTACGTGCCGTGGCTGCGCACCGACGACGGCCACATGCCGGTCGTGTACGTGTCGCTGCCGACGTTCGAACGCCTGTGACTGCGAGCGCCGCGTGCAGGCCGCTACCCTGCGCCCCGTGGACTCCTTTCGTTGGATCGCGGTCGCCCTTTCGATGCTGCTCGGCATCGGCGTCACTCGCCTGCTCGCGGCGGGCGTGAGCGTCTTCCGGTCGCGCACACACGCGCGGCTCGACTGGATCCCGCTCGTGTGGGCGGTGTGTGTGTTCCTGTGGCAGATCCAGTTCTGGTGGGCGATCGTCGAACTCGGCTCGATCGTCGAGGTCTGGACGCTCGACCGGTTCTTGCTGCTCGTCGCGTTGGCGCTGTCGCTCTTCGTCGCGGCGGCGCTCGTGCTGCCGCCGAACGAGCTGGCGCCCGGTGACGACTTGCGCGCAGCGTTCGAGCGCGACGGGCGCTGGGCGCTCGTCGCGCTGTCGCTCTACTTCGTGCTCGCGCTGCTCGTCGACTGGAAGTTGTGGAGCATCTCGCCGTGGTCGGTCGAGGGCGCGTATCTCGCCGCGCTGATCGTGCTGCCGATCGTCGCGATCGCGGCGCGGCGCCGGCGGACGCAGGCGCTGGTGGCGCTCGCCTATCTGCCGCTCAGCGTCGCGGCGGCGCTCCACCTGTCGCCGAGCTCCTACTGAACGAAGCGACGGCCGGGCGCGTGTGCGCACCGGCCGCCGCTCCGTCGTCGAGTGGCCCGTCGGGGCGGTTCACGGACGTCTCACTGCAGCGTGAAGCTCGCGAGGTTCGTGCAGGTCAAACCCGTCAGCGCGACGCCCACCGCTTGCAGGTAGACCGTCGGACCGGGCGTGAGCGACGGTGAGAGGTTCACGGTGACGTTGCTCGGCGCGGCCGGCCACGTGAGGACGACACCGAGGAACGGGTCGATGAAGAGCGTGCCGACCGGGTCGAGCACGATGGCCGTCGGCGTCGTTCCGTAGATCAGGTAGCCGAGGAAGAACGTGCCCGGCGCCGCGGACCAATTGACGTCGATCGAGCCGCCTGGCGTCGGCGTCCCCGTGACCGAGAGGCGCGAGGGCGCGTACTCGTCGAAGCCCTGGTCGACGCGCAGCACGAGATCGAGGTTGCCGTCGAGGACGCGGCTGTCGCCGAACGGATCGGTCTCGGCGGGCAGGTCGAGCGGATCACCGGCGTCGATCGACGGCGACGTCGCGACCAAGCGCAGGTCGCCCGTCGCGAGGCTGCGGAAGTTCGGCGGCAGGGAGATGTTGCCGAGGCCGGGCTGCGCGACCTGGATGTTCGAGTACGTGAACGACGTCGTCGCCAAGCCGGTGATCGAGAACGTCGACGTGTGGTTCCAGAGAATCGTGTTCTTGGCGACGAGCGCGGCCGAGTCGCGCAGGCGGATCGCTGCGGCGGATCCGAGACCGCCGGCGATCGTCGTGCGCTCGAGCGTGGTCTGCGAGTCGTTCGCGAGGTTGAGTGCCGAACCGCTCCCACTCGGTGTGCTGTGCCCGAAGAAGACCGTGTCGACGATGCTGACGACGGCCGAGTCGAGAACGCTCACACCCGCGCCCGAGCCGCTCGACGCCACGTTCGAACGCAGGTCGCACGAGTCGATGGTGACCTGACTGGTGCCGTCGAGGTACAGGGCCGCGCCGGAGCCTCCCAAGGCCTGGTTGCCCGAGAAGGAGCAGCCGACGATCGTCGCGAGGGCCCCGTCGACACGGATGCCGGCTCCCACACTGCCGTTCGCGACGTTGTTCGTGAACGTGCAGTCGATGACGTCGGCATCGGCGAAGCCGTTCACGTAGACGCCGCCCTCGTTCGCGGCGAAGGTGCAGTTCGCGATGAGCGCATCACCGCTGCTCGTCAACGCGATGCTGCCACCGGCACCGCCGAAACTGCGGTTGCCGGTGAACGTGCAGCCGGTCACCGTGAAGTCGCCGCCGTCGAGGTGCAGACCGCCGCCGTAGCCGCCGTCGGCCGCGTTGCCTTCGAACGTCGAGTCCACGATCGTCGCGGTGCCCTGCAGGAACACACCGCCGGCCGCGCCGCCGTTGCCGATGTTGTCGGCGAAACGACAACGGTCGATCACGAAGTTGGCGTTGCCGACCGCCTCGACCGCGGCCGGGTAGCCGCTGAAGTCGTCGGCGAAGTTCCGGATCGTGAGGCCGCGCAGTTCGGCCGTGCCCGCCGCGAACGAGATGCGCAGACCCGTGCCGGGGTTCTGCGGGAAGCCTGCGAGCTACTCGTCGTTGCCGCCGTCGATGATCGTCGTCGCGACGATGGCCGGGTCGGCCGGGTCGCTGCTCTCCAGCGTGATCGCCTTGGACTGGAAGTCGAGGAACTCGGAGTAGGTGCCGGGTGCGACGACGATGCGGTCGCCGTCGACCGCGGCGTCGATCGCGTCCTGGATGGTCGCGAACGAGCCGGGGACGAAGAGGTCCGAGGCGAAGGCGGGCCCGCCGACGAGCGGTGCGCCGAGTGCGAGCGCGAGACGAGCGAAGTGGAGATTCATGGTGGTGGCCGAGGGACAGGTCGCCCCGAACGGTGGGGCCGAGCACAGTGCTCACTGTTCCTAGCGCGCGACAGACGGCCGTGCGGTAGGCTCGAAACGCCCAATCGGCGCAAAACAACGCGCGCACAGTCGACCGGTGTGCTGAGCACACTCGGCGCAGTCCAGCTCGTCCGCACGCACCCTCGACCATGGCGCGACCGACCGGCGATCAGTCCCTCGACCCCCGTCCGGCCCTGGGCGGCGTCCTCGGGCCGCGCGACATCGCCGTGGCCGAGCGGGTGGCCGGCCGCCTGCGCGCGGAGCTGCGCACCGTCCTCGCGAGCCTCCCGGCGGACGTGCGCGGGGCGAGCGCGCTCGCGCGCCACCTCGGCATCGAGCGCACGACCTGCCAGCGGCTCGTCTCGGCGCTCGACCAGGCGCCGGGTGTCGAGTTGCTCGTGCGGCTGCCGGGTCTCGAGGGTCTGCGCGTCCTGCTCGACGCCCTGCGCGGAGCCGCCGTCGAAACCGAGGACCTGGCGGCGTGCGAGTCGGCGGTCGAGGAGTTCGCGCAGTTCTTGAAGCGCGTCGGCCGCAGCAAGGCCGCACTCGGTCGCATCCTCCTCGCTCCCGCCGCGCAGCAGGCCGCTCCGCGCACGTCGCGCCAGGCCGCGCTCCGCAGCCACCTCGAACAACGCCAGGCCTTCCACGAGGCGGCCGCGGATCTGGCCGGCCGCTGGTCGGACCTGCAGAGCGCGATCTGGTGCATCGGCCCGTCGGTCGACGATCCGTCGCGGCGGGTGAGCGTCTACCTGTGCGGCTTCATCGGGCACGAGTCGCGCTCCGTCGCGATGCCGCTCGTCGTCGCGCAGTTCGGCGACCTGGCGCGCGAACACGACGAGCGCGCGCCCGCACACTTCGCGACGAGTCTCGACGAACGCGCGGTGGCGGGAGCGAGTCCGAACGTGCTGCTCGAGCAGTTCTCCAGTTCACCGCGGCCACGTATCACGGCGCGGCAGAGAGCGAGTCGCGTCGAGTACTGCGTCGACACCGACGACGAACACGCGCGCGGTCCGTTCGACGTCGTGCTCGCGAGTCGCGTCTCGGCGTTCGACACGCCGGAGGACGATGGTGACCCGCCGCTGCTCGAAGTCTGGTCGCTGTCGAGCTACCCGGCGCGCCACCTCGTGTTCGACGTGTTCCTGCACCGCGACCTGGCGCGCACGTCGATCCCGTCGCTGTCGACCCACGCATGGTCCTCGAGCCTCACGGCGCAACGCGACCGCTGGAGCACACGCGTCCCCAACCCGCCGCGCCTGCAGGTGCTCGGCAGCGGTCGCGCTGCCGCGGCGTGTGAGGCCTTCCCGCGCCAGGTCGAACTCGTCGGGCACGCGCTCGACAGCCAAGGCTGGCGCGACCAGGACTTCGTCGGCTTCCGCTGCGAGCAGTCGTTCCCACTCTGGCGCATCGGCTACTGCATGCAGTTCGACTTCGCGCCGAAGAGCAGCGCTGACGAGTCACCCCCGCCTCTCTGACGCGCTTCTCGTGCGCACGGGTCGCGGAGGCCACGCACCGACGACGCTCGAAGAGCGTGGCGCGCCGACGGCGCATCGCGATGCGCCACGAATGCATCCAAGCGTGTGCTCGTCCGAACGAACGCGCCACGTCCGAATCAGACGGGTCGTGTCGACTCTCTCAGTCGACCTCTACACCAATGGAGAAGACCGATCGGCAACGACGTCGATCTTCCGAACACGTGAACTCCATGGTGACCCGAACACAGTACGCAGGCCCCTCCGGCACTCGAACCAACTCACATTCTTCGCGCACTCGAATCACGCTTCGTGTGCGCGACTCGATCTGCAACTGGGCGAGCGCACTCGTTCTGTGCGCCGTTCCGCTGCACGCAACGTCAGCGGCTGCAGAAGCAGACGAGTTCTTGTCGGCAGAGCAGGCGCGTCTCGGCGCATCGATCATCGCCGACGGCTTCGCACTGTCGGGTGTTTGGCTCGGCAGTGAGTATCCGGACCCCGACGCAGAAGAGATCACGACGGCAGACCTCGACCTGTGGGTCTCCGTGCGACTGGCCGTCGCGGCACAGTCACTGTCCGATGCGGGTGTGCAGCTCGCTCAGGCGCTGCCCTCGAACAACTCCATGGTCAAGCGAACGGCGCAGTCGCTCATCGACGCGTCCGTCGGCTGCAAACTCGCCGCCGAAGCGATTCAGACCGGTGAGTATGGGCAAGCCGCGAAGGGGATCGAGGCCATGCTGGTCGGGCTGCGCGGAACCGGAACACTTCGACCGCTCGACTCCAAGGCCCGCATCCACCGTGTCGTCAGCGAGCTCGAGAGCATTGCTCGCACGCTGCGTTCGCGCGGTGAGAACATCGACGAGATCGCCTCGGGGGTCGCACAGGCCTGCAAGTTCGCGATCGGCGGCGGTGCGCCGCTGAAGTCCGTCGTCGAGGAGATCCAAGGGATGTCCGCGACTCAGCTTGCCATCGCCGACATCGACGCCAAACGCTTGGAGGCCTTGTTCGCGCTCCACGGCCACCAAGACGCGCTTCAGAGCTTGACGGAGATCGCGAACAACCCCGTCCCGCACGTCGACTACCTGCTCGCCGCTTCCGTCCACATCGGGCTGCACGAACTCAGCAGTGACCTCCAGCAGGTCGCGTCGATGCTCACGGCGTGCGTCGACGGGGACGATGACGAGACGGACTGCCCGCACCTGTGCGACGACCACGTTTTCCAAGTGAGCGCACTCGGCCTCGGCATGGGAGGCGTGACGAATGGGCTGCTGATGAACCCGGACGAGATCGAGGAGATCTGCGCGGTTGCCGACTTCCTGATCTTCCTCAACGACTACGCACAACAGGCGGCGGTGAAGTCGGCCCTGAAGGGACGCGCTCGAGACCTCTTCGACAAGCTCAACTTCCAGGATCCCCCGACCGGCGTCTTGAAGCCCGTCGTCGACGCCTTCAAGAAGATCAACCCGCAGTACTTCATCAAGATCGACTACCAGTGCTGCAAACTCGAAACGTGCTGGGACTGGCACTTCTGCTTCATCCCGTACTTCACGAGCATCGAGCGCCGCAACCTTCAGGCGGTCCAGACCTCTGACTGGATCCTGCTCAAGGCGCCCACGTCCGTCACCGGACCGCAGCTCGGGTGGATCATGGTCGACCCGTCGCAGCTGTCGAAGGCGCTGGCACGCGCGACCGAGAAGGCGTTGAAGGAGTTCAAGGAGTCCAAACCGTGCGACAAGAAGTGAACTGAGAGGCGGCGCCTCGGCCGCGCAGTCACATGGCGGACACGCTCGAACCGATCCCTCGGGATCCTCGAGCGCGTCCGCCTCGGCGTTCGAGAGTCTCGCGTTTCGTGCGGCGCTCGCCTGGTGTGGCGGGTCGGAGTGACGAACTCGGGGGCGAGAGCGTCAAGCTCTTCGCGCTGAAGCGCGTCGCGCGACGGCCACGCCATGTCGCCGCGCGATCTCGCCTCTCTGTTCCTGTTGGGCGCGATCTGGGGCGCGTCGTTCCTGTTCATGCGTGTGGCCGCGCCGCAGTTCGGGCCGATCGCGCTCATCGAGGTGCGCCTCGTGGTCGCGACGCTCTTCCTGCTGATCGTCGGTGCGCGCAGCGGCCGCCTGCGAGGCATGCGCGCCCACGTGCGACCGCTCGTCGTCCTCGGCGTGTTCAACGCGGCTGTGCCGTTCGCGTTGTTCGCGTTCGCGACGCTGACGCTGCCGGCGGGGTTCTCGTCCGTTCTCAACGCAACGACTCCGCTGTTCGCCGCCGTGTTCGGCCTGCTGTGGCTGAGGGAGCGCATCGCGCCGCGGCGCACACTCGGCCTCGCCCTTGGATTCGCCGGAGTGCTCGCACTCGTGTGGCCGAAGCTGCAGGCCACGGACGAGCGCCTCGCGGTCGCGGCCGGTCTGGTCGCCGCGCTGCTCTACGCGCTGTGCGTCCACTACGGGAAGCGCGCGCTCGTCAATGTTCCGCCGTTCGTCACGTCGACGGGCAGTCTGCTCGCAGCGGCACTCGCGCTCGCGCCGTTCGCGCTCTTCAGTTGGCCGGCGGTGCCACCCGACGCGCGCGCATGGGGCGCGGCACTGGCACTCGGCATCGTGTGCACGGCGGTCGCCTACGTCATCTACTTCCGACTCATCACGCGCGTCGATCCGATGCACGCGACGGTCGTGACGTACCTCGTGCCGGTGTTCGGCATCGCCTGGGGCGCGCTGTTCCTCGGCGAGTCGGTGACACTCGCGATGCTCGGCGGCGCGGGCGTGGTGATCGCGGGCGTGGTGCTCGTCACGCGCCCCGCCGCGCGGGCGTCGCGGTAGCGTGAACGCGTGAAGCCGAACCTGCGTTGGATCCTGCCGCTCGTCGGCGCGCTCGCCGTCGCGGCGTGGTTCGTGCTCCAGACGGACGTTTGGCAGGGCAAGCGGGTGCGGCCTGACGCGACCGAGGCTCCGGCGAAGGCGAGGCAGGACGTCGAGCTCGAACCGACCGACGCGCGGCGCGCGAGCGCGGTGCCGGCGGCCGACGAGATCATCGAAGCGCTCGACGACGCGCTCATCGAGGCGTTCGACAAAGCGCTCGACGAAGCGCTCGCAAGCGCGGTTGTGGAAGACACGGGACTGCCGCCGGGGACGCTCGAGGTCGAGGTGCGTGTGCACGGGCGCCTCGTCGGCGGGCGGGTGTTCGCACAGGACGTCGACCACGCGAACGCGGCGGCGGAGTTCGATGTGGAGCAGCGTCGTGAAGCGCCGCTCGTCGGCGGCGTGGCGCGTTTCGACGGCTTGGTGGGTCCGTGGGTGTTGATCGCGATCGAGCTCGGCGCCGAACCACTGCACCGCGCCGTGGTCGTGCTGCCGCAGCACCACGGCAGACGTGAGTGCTACGAGCTCGGCAATGCGCACGTGTTCGGCGGAGTGCGCACGGCCGGTGGCGAGCCGATCGAAGACGCGCTGTTGTGGATCGCGACCGTGCGCACCACGGTCGTCGTGCGCACGGACGTCAGCGGCCGATTCGACGGTGGAACGCGCTTT
>JBIKNC010000176.1:0-9302 GCA_044358925.1 Planctomycetota bacterium
CCACGGGGCGGGCGCGGCCGCGCCCCCCCGCGGCGCCGCCCCCCCCGCCGGGTGGCAGTTCTTGGTGCGGCACCGTACTGCCCACCGCACGCCGCGCCGCTCTCTCACGGATGCCCGTGGAAGTACGCGGAGCACTTCGCGCAGTGCGGGCGCAACTCCCGCGTGAAGTGCGTGCGCCGCAGCGCCTGCATCGCCGGCCCGTTCCAGATCGTGTCGAACGAAACGGCCGGCTCGTCGTCCTTCGGCAGCACGCCCAGCTCGATGCGGTCGCGCACGCACGGCTGAACCGTGCCATCGGCCTGAACGAACGCGGTCGTGGCCGTCGCCATGCAGAAGCCGGGCCGGTAGAGATCGGCGAGCGCTGATGTCTCGAGGAGGATCTGGAAGCGCCCCGGCTTCGAGAGCGGAAGTTCGCGCCGACCGACGAGCGCGTCGGCGCAGGTCTCGAGGAACACGTCGCGTTCGATCGCCGCGCCGAGGATGCGCTCGTACGCGTCGTGGACGACGTCGGCGTCGAGGTGCAGCTCTGCCGCGAACTCGTCGTAGCGCTTCGTGCCTTCGAAGAGTTTCGACACGACGACGCGATCCACGCCGCGGTCCGCGAAGAAGCGCACCCACTCGTCGAGATGCGTCAGGTTGTGTGCCGTGGGCACGACGGCGACCGCGACTTGTGTGCCTGTCGATCGCGCGGCGGCGATGACGTGGTCGAGGTTCGCGAGCACGCGCGTGAAGTCCGAGATCGGCATCACCTGCCGATACGCGTCGAGGCGGTGCGACGGGATCGAGAACTGGATGCGCGACGTGACGTCGAGGATCGCGTCGACGAGGCGCGGCGTCATGCGCACGCCGTTCGTGATGAGGTTGAGGAAGACGTTGTGCGGCCGTAGGAGGCGTGCCACTTCTTCGAGCGGCCCGAGCGTCGGCTCCGAGCCGAGCAACGGCATCACCTCGACGACGCCCCAACCGACCTCGTCGAGCAGGCGCTCGAGCGCGCGCGTGCCGAGCGTGCGTCCGCTGCCACGCGGCACGTCGCAGTACACACAGGCTTCGTTGCAGCGCTCGTGGAGCTCGAGGTTCAACCGCAGTGGCACGCTCTTCCAGACGAGGCGGCCTTCGTACAGGTCGTCCGCCATCGTGCGCAGGTTGTGGTGCTGCGACGGGCGGAGCAGTGTGTCGGCGGCGAGTTCGGTGTCGACGACGCGATCCGACGCGGCACGATCGACGCCGAGGAGAGCTGCGGGGACACTGACGGCGGCAAGGGAGCAGGTGCGAGCCATGGCAAGTTGCGACGCGGGTGGGAGCGTCGGCTGAAGCTAACCGAGTTTCGCTGTCCGGGCCGACCTCGGCACAACGCAGCCACCCACCGTGGCGCGAGCTGAGCGCTCGTCTTGGTGCGCGTGCCGCAGATCGACGAAGGGCGTGACGAGCATTTCGGCCGCCTCGAGGGTGAGGGGCGGCTCGAGCGTGCAGCGCTTCGACCGAGTGCTCGGAGTCGTCGACGTCGGCATCGGCCGGGTCGTTCTCCTTCGACGTCGATGAAACGTCGGCCCGCATCGCCGGATCTCGCGACCTGGCCCACCCCGCTTCGACGACCGCGCGCACGTCCGTTCGCACGTCGCGCCACTCGTCCGCCGCGTCGCGTCGCTCACGGCTAGCATGGCGGCGGCCGTGCTCCCCCACCTCCGACCGCGTGTTTCGCGGCCCGACGTCGCCGTCCCTCCCCACCGATGAACAACTCCCGCCTCTTCACCGCCAGTTGCGTTGCTTTGATCGTCACGGCGATGAGTTTCGCGTTGCGCGGTGCTGCGGCGGAGTCGTGGGCGGCGGAGTTCACGCTCTCGAACGAACAGGTCGGTTGGATCAACTCGACGGCCTTCTGGGGCTTCACGCTCGCGATGGTCTTCGGCGGTCCGCTGTGCGACGCGCTCGGCATGAAGCGCATCGTGTGGCTGGCCTTCTTCGGTCACGCGGCCGGCATCGCGCTCACGATCTTCGCGTGGGACTTCTGGAGCCTGTTCGCCGGCACGCTGCTGTTCGGCATCGCGAACGGCTCGGTCGAGGCGGCCTGCAATCCGCTCATCGCGACCATCTACCCGAACGACAAGACGACGAAGCTCAACCACTTCCACGTCTGGTTCCCGGGCGGCATCGTGATCGGCGGCCTCTTGTCGTTCGCGCTCGCGAAAGCCGACCTCGGTTGGAAGTCGCAATTCGCGTCGATGGCGCTGCCGCTCCTCGTCTACGGCTACCTCTTCTTCGGTCAGAAGTTCCCGCGCACCGAGCGCGTCGCGAGCGGCATCTCGACCGGCGCCATGTACGCGGCCTGCGTGCGCCCCGGCTTCCTCCTGATGGTCCTGTGCATGATGGCGACCGCCGCGACGGAGCTCGGGCCCATGCAGTGGGTCCCGAAGATCCTCGAGAACGCCGGTGTGTCGGGCATCCTCGTCCTCGTCTGGATCACGGGCCTGATGGCAGTCGGCCGTCAGTTCGCGGGGCCGTTCGTCCACAAGCTCTCGCCCACCGGCATGCTCGTCGCGAGCGCCCTCCTCAGCGCCGCCGGCCTGTACCTGATGAGCGTCACGACCGGCCCCATGCTCTTCGCCTCCGCGACCATCTTCGCGTTCGGCGTCTGCTTCTTCTGGCCGACGATGCTCGGCTACGTGAGCGAGAACTTCCCGTCCACCGGCGCGCTGGGCCTCGCGATCATGGGCGGCGTCGGCATGCTGAGCGCCGCGTACATGGTCCCGCTGATCGGCAAGCTCTACGACAAGGGCATCGCCGCGCGCCTGCCCGACGGCGCCGAACTCGCGAGCGCTTCGGCCGAGATCCAATCCGCCGCCGGCCTCGAGACGCTCGGCCAGGTCGCGGTGGTGCCGCTGGTGCTGGCGGTGGTGTTCGTGGCGCTCTTCGTGAAGACACGCGGAAAGGCCACGACGGCGCACGGCGCGTAAGCTCGGATCGCGGACGGTGCCGAGCAGTTCGGCTCACCGACTCGCGGACCGAACATGAAGAACTCGACGATCGAAGCGCGCCTCGCACATCTCGAAGCTCAGAACCGAACCTTGCGGCGCACGGGGCTCACACTCGCGGTGCTGCTCGGAGCGTTGCCGATCGTGAGCTTCGCGCTCCCGGACGAACCGAAGGACGCGACGTTCCGCATCGTGCGCGCGAGCAAGTTCTCACTCGAAGATCCGCGCACCGGCAAGGTGCGCGGCGAGTTCTCGCACCAAGTGATGGCCGGCGGCTGGGCGGGCATCACCCTGTGGGACGACGAAGGCCGCCCGCGCGCGGAGTTCAAACTCTGGGAGGACGGGCGGACGACGCTGTCGATGACGGATGCCGAGCGGCGGACGAAGTTCGCAGCGACCGTCGACCCGCAAGGCGTGGTGAGCCTCACGGCGAACGGCGCGGCCGTTCCGCTCGAGTGACGGCGGCGCAGGCCCGCGCTCCAGTCGGTCAGAAGCAGTTCTCGCCGGGGAGCGCGGCGGCCTGGCGAATCCAGTCGCGCAGCTGGCGTTCGTCGAACGGCTCGTCCTCGAAGAGGTGGACGTAGCGCACCTCGGCGACCTTCGACTCGATCGGCGGCGGCGGCGTGAGCGCCGCGCCCTTGAAGAACGTGACCTTCACGTACTTCGTGATGCAGTGGAAGGCGATGAACCAGCCGCGGCCTTCGAGGCCGTAGAAGGGCGTGTTCCAGCGCACGGCCTTGCGTACGCCGGGCACCGTCTTCACGACGAGTGCGTCGAGGCGGCGGCCGACGCCCTGCTTCCAGCCGGGCATCGCGGCGAGATAGGCCTCGACGGGCGCGTCTCCGTCGCCCTTGCCGATCTGCGGGTTGCCGCCGGAGAGGAGTTTCGGCGCAGGCGACGCGTCGGAACGCTTCGCGGGTCGGCGGGCAGTCTTCTTGGCGGCGCGCTTCTTCGGCATGGCGTCTTCGTCGTGGCGCCCTCGCTGTGGCGCCCTCGCTGTGGCGCCGTGCGGTGGTCGGTGACGGACTGTGTCGAGGTGTGTCGAGCTGTGTCGAACGGCGCGCCAACCTACCGCGCCGGAAGTGGAACACAGCAGTGAACGAGTGCACGGCGCCACGAACTCGGTGAACTCGGGTTGCCCGACGCCCCGTGATCGCGCTACCGTCCGACCGGTCGTCCAACCAACCCGTCGTCGAACGTCACACGATGAGCGAACAGAAGCAGCAATGGGGCAGCCGCCTCGGAGTCATCCTCGCGGTCGCCGGATCCGCCGTCGGACTCGGCAACTTCCTGCGCTTCCCCGGCCAGGCGGCTGACAACGGCGGCGGGGCGTTCATG
Source organism: Planctomycetota bacterium (assembly GCA_044358925.1). GTDB lineage: Bacteria > Planctomycetota > UBA1135 > UBA1135 > Rohdeia. The sequence goes on from JBIKNC010000176.1 coordinate 4,308, forward strand.
ATCCCGTACTTCTGTGCGCTGATCTTCCTCGGCATCCCGATCGGGTGGGCCGAGTGGACGATGGGCCGCTACGGAGGTCGGAAGGGCTTCCACTCCGCGCCGGCGATCATGGGCGTCGTCGGCAAGGGTCGCGTCGCGCGCTATCTGGGCGTGATCGGCGTCCTGATCCCGCTCGGCGTCTCCTTCTACTACACGTTCATCGAGGCCTGGTGCCTCACGTACTTCTTCGAGTACATGGGCGCCATCTTCGGCGGAACGGCCGTGGGTGTCGCGAGCGACGCGGCCCTCGCCGATCAGACCGCGGCCTCGGGTGCCCACTTCGCGGAGATGATCGGGCGGGAGGCGCACGGCTCGCTCTTCCAAGGCGGCCTCGCTCCGATCGTCTGGACGTTCCTGGTCGTCTTCGCGATCAACATCGTTCTCGTGAAGCGCGGCCTGTCCGGCGGCATCGAGACCTTCTGCAAGTGGGCCATGCCCGCGATGGCGGTGTGTGCGGCCTGCGTGCTCGTGCGCGTGCTGACGCTGCCGGACCACGGCAACGGCCAGAACGTCTCGAACGGCCTCGGCTACATGTGGAATCCGGACTTCGGCGCATTGACGCAGTCGAAGGCCTGGCTCGCGGCCGCCGGCCAGATCTTCTTCAGCCTGTCGGTCGGCTTCGGCGTGATCATCAACTACGCCAGCTACATGAAGAAGAAAGACGACCTCGTGCTGTCGGGCCTGACGGCGTCGGCGACGAACGAGTTCTTCGAAGTCGGCTTCGGCGGCATGATCACGTTGACCGCGGCGTTCGTGTTCCTCGGACTGGCGGGCGTGGCCGACGCGGTCGCAGGCGGCACGTTCGGACTCGGCTTCACGACGCTTCCGGTCGTGTTCGCCCACATGCCCGCCGGCAACTACTTCGGCGCGCTGTGGTTCTTCATGCTCTTCCTCGCGGCCATCACGAGCTCGATCTCGATGTACCAGCCGACGCTGGCCTTCATCCAGGAGTCGCTCGGCGTGACGCGCAACAAGGCGATCGCCATCGTCGCGGGCCTCGGCTTGGTCGGTTCGAGCTGGTGCATCTACTTCAGCGGCGGCATGACGGCCCTCGGCACGATCGACAACTGGGTCGGCACGTTCTTCATCGTCGTGCTCGCTGCGGTCCAGGTGATCTGCTTCGGCTGGGTCTGGGGCATGGGCCCCGGCATGAAGGAAGCGCACCACGGCGCGCGACTCCGCATCCCGCCGATCATCCAGTTCGTCCTGAAGTGGATCGCTCCGGCCTACCTGCTCACCGCGATCGGCGTCTTCGGCGTGCAGAACCTCGGAGACTGGATCGCCGACCTTGGAGAGAACGCGGTCGCTCGCAACACGATCTTCCTCGTGCTCGCGGTGACGGCCTTCCTGTGTGTGTGCACCTACATCGGTGAGAGGCGCTGGCGTGCGGCCGGCCTCGATGTCGACGGTGAACGCGAACCCGACGAAGACCTCGTCTCAGCCAAAGCGGAGAGGAAGTGACGCCATGACGACCCTCGGAGTCATCTTCATGATCGGATCCCTGTCGTTCGTCGTCGGGCTCACGATCTGGTGCTTCAAGAAAGTCCTCAGCGGGCCATCGGGCGACGCCGAGTGACCTCGAGCGTGCACGGAAACGAGGTGCACGGAACGCCGCGGAGCCGGCAGGACGCGAGTCCTGCCGGCTCCGCGGCGTTTCGGCGAGCGGGTTCAGGCGGTCGAGCACGCTGCCGACTGGCGGCTCGGCAAGTGAGCACCGTGGGCGCGACTTCAACGCGGGCTGTCGCTCGCCCCGTTCTCGCCGGTTCCGTCGCTCGCTTCGAAGTACTTCCGCCCCACGAGGCCGGGCGGCAGACACTCCATCTCCTGCACCGCGGCGGGGTCGTCGTGCGCGTAGCGGTAGCCCTTCGCGTAACCCAAGGCCTGCATGAGACCCGTCGGCGCGTTGCACAAGTGCAGCGGTACCGGCTCGGCGGGTTTGTTCTGCACGTCGGCGCGCGCCTCGCCGTAGGCCTTGTAGACGGCGTTGCTCTTGCGCGCGCGCGCCAGGTACACGGCGCACTGCACGAGCGCGAGTTCGCCTTCGGGTGAGCCGAGGCGGTCCCACGTGCTCCAACAGGCGACGGCCTGTTCGACGGCGCGCGGGTCGGCGAGGCCGATGTCCTCGACGGCCATGCGCGTGAGGCGGCGCGCGATGAAGGAGCGGTCCTCGCCGGCCTCGAGCAGGCGCGTCAGCCAGTAGACGGTGGCGTCGGCGTTCGAGTTGCGCACCGACTTGTGCAACGCGCTGATGAGGTTGTGGTGTTCCTCGCCGCTCTTGTCGTGGCGCAGGACTTTGCGTTGGAGCGCGCGTGCCAGCACGGCAGGCGTGAGCTCGCCGCCGGTCCCGGCGAGCAATGCACACGTCTCGAGCAGCGTCAACGCGCGGCGCGCATCACCGTCGGCGGCGCGTGCGAGTTCGAGGAGTGCGCGCGGCTCGGCGACGAGCGCACCGGCCAGGCCGCGTTCGGTGTCGGCGATGGCGCGCTCGAGCAGGGCGACGAGATCCTCTTCGCCGAGCGGCTCCAGCACGAGCACGCGCGCGCGCGACAGGAGCGCCGAGTTGAGTTCGAAACTCGGGTTCTCGGTCGTCGCGCCGATCAGCAGGATGTCGCCGCTCTCGACGAACGGCAGGAACGCGTCCTGCTGCGCTTTGTTGAAGCGGTGGATCTCGTCGACGAACAGGAGGGTCGCGCCACGCCCGTCCGCGCGCGCGTGTTCGGCTTCCTGCATGACCTTGCGGATCTCCGCGATGCCGCCGAGCACGGCCGAGAACGGGCGGAAGCGGCGGCCGCTCGCCTTCGCGACGAGGCGCGCGACGGTCGTCTTGCCGCAGCCGGGCGGGCCCCACAGGATCAAACTTTGCCAATGGTTGCTCGCGAGCATCTTCGCGAGCACACCCTCGTCGTCGACGAGCTTCGTCTGCCCCACGAGTTCACCGAGCGTGCGCGGACGCATGCGCTCGGCGAGCGGCGCGTCCTTGCGCGGCGCGGCGTCCGGTCCGCGAACGGTGCGCTCGCGCACCGATCCGCCCGGCATGTCGTCCGCGTCGAAGAGGTCCTTCACCGCGGGCCTCGTTGCGCGCGCGCCGCCTCGAACAGCAACAGCGTCGCCGCACACGCCGCATTGAGCGACTCGACCGCACCGTGCATCGCGATCGTGACGGCGCGTGCGTTCGCCGGCGGTGCGACCGAGGCCGCGCCCGTTTCGCCGGTCACCCACAACGCGATGCGGCCCTTCCAATCGAACGCGCGGAAGTCCGTGCCGCCGCGCGTCGCCGCGACGACCGACGTGAAGCCGGCGCGTTCGACGGCGCGCGCGTCGTCGAGCCGCAGCACCGGCATGCGCAGCAGCGAACCCATCGAACCGCGCAGCGCCTTGTCGCCGAACGGATGCGCGCCGCCCGGCGCGACCGCGATCGCCGCGGCGCCGGCCGCTTCGGCGGAGCGCGCGAGGGCGCCGAGGTTGCCCGGGTCGCTCACGCCGCTCACACACAGGACGAGCGCGTTGCCGTTCGGCAGGGCGGCGGCGTCGAACGCGCGCCACGGCGGGGCGGCGACCAGCGCGACGAGGCCGGGCCCGTTGTCGAGGCCGCTCGCCGCCGCACACACGTCGGCGCTCGCGCGGCGCAGCGCCGGATGCGCGGCCACGTGCGGCTCGAGTACCAAGTTCTCCCGAGCGAGCACGACCTCGACCGCGAGACCGAGGGCCAGAACCTCGCCGACGAGGCGTTCGCCCTCGACGATCACGAGATCTTCGCGTTTGCGCGCGCGGACGTCGCGCACGAGCTTGACGAGCGGATTGGCTCGCGAGGTGATCGTCTCGTTCTTCACGCGGCTGGTAGCCTAGCCGCCGATTGACCCACAACGAGCCCAGCGAGCCCAACGCACCCGACACGCCCGCGCCGACCAGCGCTTCCCCCGTCATCATCGGCCGCGTCCTGCGCGGCGACGCCAAGGCCTTCGACGTGCTGGTGGACGGCGAGACGCGTCGAGCCGCGCCGCGCGGCAAGTTGTTCGAGGAGCTGGGCGAGACGCGCAACCCGGTCGCGGTCGGCGATCTCGTGCGGCTGACGGAGGACGGCACGTCGCTCGGCATCGAAGAGGTGCTGCCGCGCCGCAACAAACTCTCGAAGGTCAGCTCGAGCCACGACCCGCGCGAACAGGTCCTCTTCGCGAACGTCGACCAGGTCGTGATCGTCAACTCGATCGGCAAACCCGGCTTCTCGTCGAACCGCACCGACCGCATCCTCGCGGCGTGCCAGATGGAGGAGATTCCGGCGATCGTGCTGCTGAACAAGGTCGACCTCGACCGCGGCGGTGAAGTCGAGAGCATCCACGCGACGTACAAGCGTGCGGGCTGTGCGGTGCTCGAGACGAGTGCGACCGCGAATCTCGGCCTCGAAGCGTTGCGCGAGCGGCTCGTCGGCAAGACGTCCGTCATGTACGGCGCGTCGGGCGTCGGCAAGTCGACGCTGCTGAACGCGCTGTTCGGCCTCGACCTCGCGATCGGCAAGATCAGCAAGTACTGGTCGAGCGGCAAACACACCACGACCTTCTCGCGCTGGATCCCGATCGACGCGACCACGGCTGTCGTCGACACGCCCGGCATCCGCGTGTTCCGGTTGTTCGGCATCAACCGCAGGCAACTCGAGTTCCTGTATCCCGACTTCGCGCCCTACCGCGGTCGCTGCCACTTCCCCAACTGCGCGCACGACCACGAACCCGACTGCGCGGTCGCGGACGCCGTCGAGGCCGGCAAGTTGGCGTCGACGCGCTACCTGTCCTACGTCGAGATCCTCGACGAGCTGAACCCGCCGCCCGACGTGATCGAGACGATGGCGCCGCCGGCGTCGGACTGAGAATACGGTGCCGTAGCAAAAAACCTCACGCAGCGCGGCGCCCTGGGCGCATGCGGCAACGGCGCAGAGCGCCGTTGCCGCATGCGCCCAGGGCGCCG
>JBIKNC010000024.1:0-30158 GCA_044358925.1 Planctomycetota bacterium
GCCTGATGGGCGGCTTCGGGATGGCCGTCAACCCGGGGCTCCTGTATCCGCCCATCGAGCTGGCGCACGTCGCGAGTGTGCTCGAGGCCGACGGCCACACGGTCGCCATCCACGATGCCGACGTGCGCGGCGAGGACGGCGCGGCTGCGCTCGCGAGCCTCGCGAAGAGCGGCGCCGACTTCTTCTGCATGGACTCGTCGAGCACGTCGCTCGATCGCGACCTCGCACTGGCGCGCGAACTGCGCCGCGCCACGAACAAACCGATCGCGATCCTCGGCAGCCAGGTCACGTACACACCCGGCGAGATCTTCAGCGGCGAGAACGTCGACTGCGTCGTGCGCGGCGAGCCCGAGTACACCGTGCGCGACCTCGTGCGCCGGGTCGCCGATGCGGCGACCTTCGCGCGCGACGGGTTCGCCGGCGTCGAGGGTGTCACGTACAAACGAGCCGACGGCGAGATCGTGCACGAGCCCGAGCGCGACAAGATCGCGAACCTCGACGACCTGCCGATCCCGGCGCGGCACCTGCTCGACAACCACGGCTACCGCTTCCCGGGCATCGCCGGTCCGATCACGACGATCAAGAGTTCGCGCGGCTGCCCGCTGAACTGTTCGTTCTGCGGCTACACACTCGCGCAGGGCCTGCGCTTCCGCTTCCGCTCGCCCGCGAGCGTGCTCGCCGAACTCGACGACCTGTACTTCAACCACGGACTGCGACACGTCGTGTTCCGCGATCCGATCTTCACGACGCGCAAGGACCGCATCCACGAGATCTGCGACGGCATCATCGCGCGCGGCATGGAACTCGAGTGGCAGTGCGAGACAGCGGTGAAGACGCTCGACACGCCGCTGCTCGAGAAGATGGCCGCTGCCGGCTGCAAACACATCTCACTCGGCGTCGAGAGCGGCAACGAGGAGATCCAGAAGAAGCACTGCGGCAACAAACTCGCCAACCTCGACCAGGCCGAGGAGGTCTTCCGCACCGCGCGCCGCGTCGGCATCGAGACGCGCGCGTTCTGCATGATCGGCTTCCCCGAGGAGACGCCGGCGATGGTCGAGGAGACGATCCGCCTCGTGAATCGCCTCGATCCGGACCAGGTGCAGTTCTGTGCGGTGACCGCCTATCCGGGCACGCCGCTCTACAAGATGCTGCGCGGCGAGCGCGACTTCGACTACGCCACCATGACCGGCTTCCAGGCCATGGAAGGCAACGAGTTCATGTCGAAGGACGAGATCGAGGCGAAGATCCGCGAGGCCTACCGACGCTTCTATCTGCGTCCGCGGCGGCTCGTGCGCGAGATCAAGAACCCTGCGCGCCTGCTGAGCAAGGTGACGCGCTACTTCACGCTGTTCCGCACGCGTGCGTGAAGGCGTGTTCGAGTTCGAAGGCGTTCGCCAATTCGCAGGACGCCCTTCGGCCGCAGGCGTGTCCTGCCTCTGCCTTCCTTTGCTTTGACTTTGCGTCCTTTGCGCCTTTGCGGTGAAGTGCAACAGGTACGGATCCCGTCAACAGATACGGATCCCGTGCGGTTGCACTTCACCGCAAAGGCGCAAAGGACGCAAAGTCGAAGCAAAGGAAGGCAGAGGCAGGACACGGCGAATGTGCGCGGCTGAGAGTTGGAGGCAACTGGCGGGCGCCAACGTTCTGCGGATGTGCGCTCTCGACCCTACGATGCCTTCATGAGCGAGATCGAGAGCATCCTCCACGAGTCGCGCGTCTTCCCGCCCGACCCCGCGTTCGCGCAGCGCGCGCGCATCGGCGACCTCGAGACGTATCGGCGGATGCACGCCGAGTCGCTCAGCGATCCGGAGGCGTTCTTCGGTCGCGCCGCGCGCGAGTTGCCTTGGATGCGGCCGTTCGACAAGGTCCTCGACTGGTCGAAGGCGCCCTTCGCGCGCTGGTTCACGGGCGGCCGCCTCAACGCGAGCGCGGTGTGCCTCGACGCTCACGTGGACGCCGGGCGCGGCGAGCGCACCGCGATCGTGTGGGAGGGTGAGCCGGGCGATGTGCGCACGTTCACGTACCGCGAGCTTCGCGACGAAGTGGCGCGCTTCGCGAACGTGCTGAAGGCGCGCGGCGTGAAGCGCGGCGACCGCGTCGCGATCTACATGCCGATGATCCCCGAACTCGCGATGGCGTGCCTCGCCTGCGCACGCATCGGAGCGATCCACTCGGTCGTGTTCGGCGGCTTCTCGGCCCAAGCACTGGCCGATCGCATCGACGACGGCGGCTGCACGGCCGTGATCACGGCGGACGGCGGTTGGCGACGGGGCAAAGTGTTGCCGCTCGAGCCCGCCGTCGCCGAGGCGGTGGCCACTCGGCCGGCCGTGCACACGGTGCTGGTCGTGAAGCGCACGGGGAACGAGGTCTCGAACAGCCCGCGCAACGTCTGGTACCACGAAGCGCGCACGCAGGTCTCGAGTGTGTGTGCACCGGAGGCGATGGAGTCGGAGGACACGCTGTTCCTGCTCTACACGTCCGGCTCGACGGGCCGACCGAAGGGCATCCAACACACGACGGGCGGCTACCTCGTGCAGACGCACCTTTCGATGAAGTACGTCTTCGACCTTCGGGACGACGACGTCTACTGGTGCACCGCGGACGTCGGTTGGATCACCGGGCACAGCTACATCGTGTACGGGCCGCTCGCGAACGGCGCGAAGGTCGTCATGTACGAAGGCGCGCCGAACGCGCCGGACGAGGGGCGCTTCTGGCAGATGGTCGAGCGCCACAAGGTGACCATCTTCTACACCGCGCCGACGGCGATCCGCACATTCATGAAGTGGGGCGACGAGCACCCCGCGCGTTTCGATCTCTCGTCGCTGCGCCTGCTCGGAACGGTCGGCGAGCCGATCAACCCGGAAGCCTGGATGTGGTACCGCAAACACATCGGCGGCGACCGCTGTCCGGTCGTCGACACGTGGTGGCAGACGGAGACGGGCGCGATCATGCTCACGCCGCTGCCGGGTTGTGTGCCGACGAAGCCGGGTTCGTGCACGCTGCCGTTCTTCGGCGTCGATGCCGCGATCGTCGACGGCGACGGTCGCGAAGTGGGCCCGAACGAAGGCGGCTACCTCGTGATCCGCAAACCCTGGCCGTCGATGCTGCGCGGCATCTGGGGCGACGAGAAGCGCTTCCGCGCTGCGTACTGGGAACGCTTCCCGGGCTGCTACTTCCCGGGCGACGGCGCGCGGCGCGACGCCGACGGCTACTTCTGGATCATGGGGCGCGTCGACGACGTCTTGAACGTCTCGGGCCATCGCTTGTCGACGATGGAGATCGAGAGCGCACTCGTCGCGCACCCGTCGGTCGTCGAGGCGGCCGTCGTCGCGCGCCCCGACGAACTGACGGGCGAAGCGATCTGCGCGTTCGTCACACCGGCGCCGGGCATCGTGGCGGGCGACGCACTCGCGGCCGAGTTGCGCATCCACGTCACGAAGGAGATCGGTGCCCTCGCCAGGCCCGCGGACGTGCGTTTCACAGACGCGCTGCCGAAGACACGCTCGGGCAAGATCATGCGCCGCTTGTTGCGCGACGTGGCTGCAGGACGCGAGAGCACCGGCGACACGAGCACGATCGAAGACCTCGCCGTGCTCGCCAAGTTGAGAGCCAACGAGGATTGAGCTCCACGGGCGGGGCGCGGCCGCGCGTGGTCTCGGCCCAAGTCCCAGCGACGGCGCCGCGCGAGCAGCGCCCGCCCCCCGAACCACCCAGGAAAGAGTCGTCCTCGTCGTCCGCCTGCTGTTCGGTCCGTGGTTGGGCGTCGCGGTGCCGCGGTGTGCTCACGCCGTTCGCGCAGCCGTGCTGTTCAGGCAAGCACTAAAGGCGCAGGCGCTGCCAAGTTGAAGGCGCTGCCAAGTTGCAGGCGCTGTCAGTTCGCCCTGCATCCTTTGCGCTGACTTTGCGTCCTTTGCGTCCTTTGCGTCCTTTGCGGTGAAGTGCAACGGGCACCAACTCGGTGCGTTGCACTTCACCGCAAAGGACGCAAAGGACGCAAAGTCAGCGCAAAGGATGCAGAACGCAGCCGCTGCGATTGGACGATCGCTACGCACTTCAGCCGTGAGTCCGATTCTCAGCCGCTCGCCGTCACTTCACGAGCCGCACACCCTTCTCGTCGAACTTCCACCAGTCACTCGCCGTCGCGACCTCGCGGATGCCCTGCGCGTACGTGCGCGGCTCCCAGCCGAGTTCGTAGCGCGCGTTCGAGATGTCGTGGTCGTGGTGGAGCGAGAAGTAGGCCGACGCGCGCCGGTCCTCGGTCGTGTCCTTGAAGAGGCCCTTCAAGAAGATCGCCCAGTTCGCCCAGCGGCGCGAGATGTTCACGCGCCGAACACCGCCGCCCGCGGCCGCGATCGTCTGGTCGACGAAGTCGTTGTAGGGGATGCCGCCGGGACCGGCGAGTTCGTACATGCAGTCGACGCCGCGCTCGAAGTCGAAGAAGCGGATGATCGCGTCGACCACGTCCTCGACGTGCACGGGATTGATCTTCGAGAGGCCGTCGTGGGGAACGACGAAGCGCCCGCCCTTCGCGGCACAGCGGCGCAGGAGCGGCGCCGTGTGGCGGTGGTCGCCGACGCCGTAGACGAGTGTGGGGCGGAACGAGGCCCACTCGAAGCGCTCGGCCTTGATCATCTTCTCCTGGATGCGCTTCGTGTCGCGGTAGTAGGAGTAGACCGGCGCACCGATGACGGCCGACGACATGACCCAGAAGCGGAAGTTGCCCGGTGCGCTGCGCTTCGCCTCGGCGATGAGGTTCTCGGTGCCGCCGATGTTCAGCGCCTTCATCTGCGCGTCGTCGAAGTAGTCGTGCGCGCTGGCCAGGTGCAGCAGCAGATCGACGCCGGCCAGGAACCCGTTCAGGCTCGCGCCGTCGGTCAGGTCGCCCAGGTGCACTTCGCGCGCGGCGGCCGGGACGTCGGGCAGGGCGGATTCGCGGCCGGGGCGGCACAGAAGGCGCAGGGTGTGGCCGGCGGCGACCAGACCTTTGGCCATGTAGCCACCGATGAAGCCGGTGGACCCGGTCAAAGCGATTCTCATGTGGGAGCGTGCGAGGGGACGCGAGCGCGATGCGAGCGGCAGACTGTAGCAGCCACCCCATGCCGTCATCGCCCGACATGCCGACCGTCGACGTGTGCGTGTTCGCCGCGCTGCATCAGGAACTCGCGCCGCTCGAAGCACACACGACGTCGCGAACGACGCGCGGGGGCCTCGAGTTCGGCACCGGCGAGGTCGCCGGGCTCGTGTTCCGCAGCGTCGTCGGCGGGGTGGGAAAGGTCGCGGCCGCGCGCGCCGCGACGCTGCTGCTCGAGCCGCGCCCGCGCATCGGCCTGTTCGTCGTGGGTGTGTGCGGCGGCCTGACGCTCGATCAGCCGATCGGGGCCCTCGTCCACGCGACCGCCGCCGTGCAGTGCGATCTGTTCCTCCCGCGCCGCGGCGCCGAGGCGGCGGACGACGGTCTCCTGGGAACGTGGCGCGCCCTCGTCCCGGGTCCGACGGCCGTGTACATGACCGCGGATCGCGCGGCGATCATGCCCTGGCGGCGCTGGCTGCGACGGCGGCGCTCCACCGGCGGGCCTGCCGTGGCCGACATGGAGACGGCAGCCGCCGCCTGGGTCGCTCGGAGCTGTGGAGTACCCTGGGCGGCCCTGCGCGCCGTCTCCGACACGCAGGGGCCGTTCGCGTCGCGCGCGTTCGCGCTCCACTTCGGGGAGCAGGCGCCGCGCGCCGCCGCCACCCTGCCGAGCGTCTTCGCGAAGCTCGCCCAGCGCTCCATCTCCCCGTCCAACCCGTGAACGCCGAGCCCGGTTCCATGCGCACCAGCGCCGGCAACTTCGTGCGCCGGAACTTCCAGGTGCTGGCGACGCTGGTGCAGGCGGGTGTCGACCTCTTGGTGGTCCTGGTGGCGTGCCTGTTCGCCTTCCAGGTCGGCGCGCAACTCGGCGGGCCGGGCGCACAGATCCCGATCGACGTCTACCTGCCGCTGTGGGTGCTGATCGGCATCGTCAGCCTCGGCTGCTTCTGGACCTTCGGCATGTACCGAACGGTCAAGAGCCTGCTCAACATCGAGGAGTTCGAGGCCATCGCGAAGAGCACCGCGGCGTGTTTCTTCGCCGTCGTGACGTTGCTCGTCTTCCTGCGCGACGTCGACCCGCGCGGTCTCGCGAAACACACCATCGACCTCGCGGCGGACGCGGGTCTCGTCGATCGACTGCGCGTCGCGCTCGACTTCGGCTTCGATCCCGCCGCCTATTCGCGCGCCACGATCGGCATCACGTTCGTGTGCCTGTTCCTGTTCACGGCGGTGAGCCGCTTCGTCTCGTTCAAGGCGATCCAGAGCCTGTACCGGCGCGGCATCGGCAACCGCAACGCGATCGTGATCGGCACGGGCGACACGGCGCGTTGGTTGACGCGCAAGTTCGTGCTCGTGCCGACGCTGGGCCTGCGACTGCGCGGTTTCGTCGCGACCGATGCGAACGAAGTCGGCACGGTCGTCGACGGTGTGCCGGTGGTCGGTGTGCTCGACGAACTGGCCGAGCTCGTCGCGCGCCACAAGGTGACCGAGGCCTTCGTCGTGCTCCCGCAGGCGGAGGGCGACGAGATGCTCCTGATCGTCGACGAACTCGAGCGCCTGGGCGTGACGTACCGCGTCGTGCCGCGCTTCTACCAGTTGCTCACGCAGAAGGTGCGCATCGAGACGCTCGACTCGATCCCGCTCATCTGCCGCGCCGAGCGCCGCCTCGGTCTGCCGTCGCGCCTCGCGAAGCGCGCCCTCGACGTCGTTCTCGCGGTGATCGCACTCGTGCTCAGCGCACCGTTGTTCGTCGTGGCGGCGCTCCTGATCAAACGCGACACGCCGGGGCCGGTCTTCTTCCGCCAGGTGCGCATCGGCAAGGACGGCCAGCCGTTCCGCATGTACAAGTTCCGCACGATGTACGTGCACATGAGCGGCGACGCCATCACGCCGTCGGACGAGCGCGATCCGCGCATCACGCCGGTCGGGCGCGTCCTGCGGCGCTACAGCCTCGACGAGATCCCGCAGATCGTGAACGTGCTGAAGGGCGAGATGAGCATGGTCGGGCCGCGCCCCGAGATGCCCTTCATCGTCGAGCAGTACGGGCCGCTCGAACGCGAGCGTCTGCGCGCGAAACCCGGCATCACGGGCCTGTGGCAGATCTCCTACGCGCGCAAGGAAGCGATCCACCAGAACCTCGACTACGACATCTACTACGTCGAGAACCGCTCGCTGCTGCTCGACCTCGTGATCATCTTCCTGACGTTCTTCGCGATCGTGAAGGGCACCGGCGCGCACTGACGATCTGCGCATGCGCGTCCTGCACGTGATGGAAGCGACGATCGGCGGCACACGTCGACACCTCGTCGACGTGGTGCTCGGGCAGGTCGCGGCGGGGCTCGACGTGCACGTCACGGCGGCCTGTGAACGGCATGCGGAGTTCCGCGGCGATCTCGAGCGGCTCGCGCGCGCCGGCGTCGACGTGCAGGAGCTGCCGATGGTGCGCGAGATCGAGCCGCTCACGGACTTCGCGCACGTGCGTGCGCTGACCAAGCGCGTGCGCAGCGTGCGGCCGGACGTCGTGCACACGCACTCGAGCAAGGCGGGTGTTCTCGGTCGCGTCGCGTCGCTGCGAGCGGGCTGCGGTGCTCGTGTCCACACACCGCACACGTTCGCGTTCCTGTTCGCGAACATGTTCGGGGCGGCCAAACGCCGGCTCTTTCGCTCGGTCGAGGTCGCGCTGGCGCGCCGCACGCACCTGGTGGTCGCGGTCAGTGCCGGCGAGAAGGCGACGATGTGCCGCGAACGCGTCGTGCACCCGGAGCAGGTGCGCGTCGTGAAGAACGGCATCGATCCCGCGCCGTTCGAGAGCGCTCTGCCGTACAGCGCGCGCGAGCTGCTCGGGCGCGAGCCGCGGCAGGACGCGCTGCTGGTCGGCGTCGTCGGACTGCTCAACGTGGCGAAGGGGCAGGACCTCGCGGTGCGTGCACTCGCACGGCCCGGCTGTGAGCGCTTCGAACTCGTGCTCGCGGGGCACGGCGAGATGGAAGGTGCGTTGCGCACGCTCGCCGCGGAACTGGGTGTGCAGGAGCGCGTCACGTTCCTCGGCTGGCGCCGCGACGTGCCGCGCATCCTGCGTTCGCTCGATGCTCTGCTCCTGCCGTCGCGCTGGGAAGGTCTGCCGTACGTCGTGCTCGAAGCCATGGCGGCGGGCACACCGATCGTCGCGGCGCGAGTCGACGGAGCCGTCGAACTCGTCGAGGACGGCGTGAGCGGCTTCACGCACGCGATCGAGTCGACCGAGGAACTCGGCGCGGCGCTCGTGCGCACCGCGGCGTGCACCCACGAACAACGACGCGCTCTGGGAGCCGCGGGGCGCGCGCTCGTGTCGCGCGAGTACACACTGACGACGATGGTCGAGCGACTGTCCGCGGTCTACGTCGAGGCCGTCGCACTCGCGCGGGAGCGCAGCCGATGAAGATCGTCCACCTCGTGACCACGCTCGACGTCGGCGGTGCCGAGATGCACCTGCTCGCGCAGGTCCGCGGACAGGCTGCGCGCGGCCACGCGCCGGTCGTCGCGTACCTCAAGGGTCACGGCACGCTCGCGCCGGACTTCACCGCCGCGGGCGCGCGCGAGGTGCTGCACGTGCGCGGCGTCGCGGGCTTGCGCGCACTCGCGCGCCTCGTGCGCGGCGCCGACGTCGTGCACACGCACCTCTTGAAGGCCGACATGTTCGGGGCGGCCTTCGCGACCCTGCTCGGTCGGCGCGCCCGCCTCGTCGCGAGCAAACACAACGACGAGCAGGTGCTGAAGCGACCACTGGTGTCGTTCGTGCACGGACTGCTCGGCCGACTGCCGCGCACGACGATCGTGTTGTCGGACCACGTCGGCAGGTTCATCGAGGAGCACGGCCGGGTGCCGCGCGCGCGCATCGAACGCATCTACTACGGACTCGATCCACAGCCCTTCGTGCGCGCGGCGGAGCAGTCGCCCGCCGAACGGCAGCAGGTGCGAGCCGCGCTGGGCGCCGCTCCCGGAAGCTGCGTCTTCGTGTGCGTCGCGCGTTTCGCGCCGCAGAAGGCGCACGACGTCCTGCTGCGCGGTTTCGCGGGCCTCTTGGCGGGCGGCGTCGACGCGCGCCTGTGGCTGGTGGGCGACGACCCGTTCGGCGACGGTCGTGTGCGGGCCGAGGCGCTGGCTCGCGAGCTCGACCTCGGTGCGCGCGTCTCGTTCCTCGGGATCCGGCGCGACGTGCCGAACCTGGTGGCCGCGGCGGACGTCTTCACGATGACGTCGCTCTGGGAGGGCCTGGGCCTCGTCTTCCTCGAAGCCATGGCAGCCGCCCGTCCGATCCTCGCCACGCAGGTCAGCGCGGTGCCCGAGGTCGTGGACGACGGTCGTACGGGCCTCCTCGTCCCGCCGAGCGACGCCGCCGCCTGGTCCGACGCCGCCGCCCGACTCGCCGCCGATCCGGCCCTGCGGGCGCGCTTCGGGGAAGAAGGGCGAGCGGTGTGCATCGCGCGCTTCGGTCTCGAGCGCATGATCGACGAGACCCTCGCCGTCTACTCACGCCTCCCTGGCCTCCAACCAACCCAAGGGCCGGCGCTCCCGTAGCGCACCGTCATGTCGCGTTCGATCGTGCTCCTCTCGTGTGTGTTCGCCGCCGCCCTGGCCCTCGTCGCTCCCGGCCTGCGTGCTCAGGGCGCGGCCGCGCACCCGCTCGTGGCGGCCGGACCGGTCGTGCAGGAGCCGGAGGGCCCGCGTCCGGCTCAGGAGCGCCCGCCCGCGCAGGGCGAACGCGGTGCACGGCAAACGCGGCCCGCGGATCCCGAAGCCCTCGAGAAGGGGCGCCTCGAACTCAACCGCATCCTCGTTGCGGCCGGCGCGCGCGCGAATCTGCCGGGCCGTCTCGACGACTACCTGCTGTGGCCCGAGGTCGGCGGGGTGCGCTACGACCAGCTCGAGATCCACCGTTCGCGCATCCTGCGGCCGGGCGAACCGTGGCGCGTCAACGACCTGACGCCGCGCTTCTTCTTCGCGGACGGCGTCGGCCACGGCTACCTGCTGCTGGAACTCATCACCCAACTCAACGAGAACGGCGACCTGCGACCGCTCTTCCGCCGCGAGGTCGGCGGCGGTGACACGTACTGGGCCGAATCCGACGACACCGTCTACCGCGCCGAGAAGCCGGCCACCAACGCGCAGCGGGTCTTCCTCGGCGAGTACTTCTACGGCCTGATGCCGCACAGCCTGGCGCTGTTCGACCCCGCCATGGTGTTCCTGCGCAACGAGCGCGTCGACGGACGCACGCTCGCGATCTACACGCTGCGGCTGCCCGCGCCGTTCGAGGCCGAGTACGGCCACTGGAACAACGTCTTCACGGTCTCGGTCGACCCGACCACGCACCGCATCGAACAATTGCAGTTCGCCGATCCGTTCGAAGAGGGCGTGACGATCATCGTGCAGTACACGGACTGGGTCACGCTCGACGCTCCGGAGGAGCTGCGCACGAAATGGCGTGCGGGTCTGCGCGCGGAACTCGAGGAGCACCGCGAGACGCTCGGCGACGAGGGGCTCGCGAAGCTGGTCGCGCGCATCGACGCCCAGGACGGACTGGTGCCGCGTTCGATCCTGCTGCCGTCGCGCCGCGTCGTCTTCGATGCACGCGGCGGACGCGAGCGCGAGTTCCTCTCGGCCGACTTCCACTTCGAGACCTTGCCGCCCGACTCGTACGCGCCGCCGTGGCAGTCGGGCTCGATGTATGCGTCGCCCTACCGTTCCGACTTCTTCGACCCGCCGGCCCAGGGGCCGCAGGTTCCGCCGGCTCCGCCGTCGGACGAAGAGGCCGAGAACGGCTGATCGGGGGCCTCGGAAACGATTTCCTGGACGCGGACACGGGCGTGCAGCCGAAAGCGGAGCGAGTGGAGGGCGATCTCGAAGTGAACGCGCCGGACGACATCCAGGCCGGCGCGCTCGTAGGCGCGCTCGCCGATGCGTCCGAGCGGCGCGATCGCGTCGAGCGGCGCTCGCGCCCCACGCCGCGCTTCTCGCGCTTCGCGCTGTGGGGCGGCCAGCGCCGCGGCCCGCGGCGTCGTGAAGAAGTCGAAGGCACCTACGTCGACGTGTACGGCGTGGGTTGGTGGCTCCTGATCCTGTGGATCGCGCTGATGAACTGCGCGGACACCTACTTCACGCTGCTGCACCTGCAAGCGGGCGGAGCGGAGATCAACCCGGTGGCCGACGAACTGCTGCGCACCGGGCGCGTGGGTTTCGTGCTGACCAAGAGCCTCTTGATCGGCGTCGCGTTGGTCGTGCTGACGGTGCACAAGAACTTCTCGCTCGCGCGGCTCGGCGTGTACGCAGCCGCGGGCATCTACACGCTGCTCGTCGCGTACCACCTCGTCCTGCTCGGACGTTGAGAAGGCGCGCGCGGCCCGCGCGGCGCCGCAGCTACACTCCCATTTCGATGCGCATCGCCCGCGTCCTCTCGCGCCTCAACCTGGGCGGTCCGGCGCGCCAAGTCGAGGCCGGCGATCCGCTCCTCGCGCGGCGCGGCCATGTCGTGCGTGTGTTCTGCGGCGAGCCGGAGACGGGTGAAGGCGACCTGTTCGAAGCGCTGCGCGCGCGCGGCGTCGACGTCGTGCGTGTGCCCGGACTCGCGCGCGGGCCCGCGCTGCTGGCCGACGCGCGTGCGCTCGCGTTCCTCGTGCGCGAGCTGCGCGCGTTCCGACCCGACATCGTGCACACCCACGCGTCGAAGGCCGGGCTGCTCGGGCGGCTGGCGGCGCCGCGCGGCGCGGCGCGTGTGCACACGTTCCACGGGCACGTGCTCGAGGGCTACTTCGCGCGGCCGCTCGCGCGCGGCTTGGCTTTGCTCGAGCGCCGACTCGCGCGCCGCACCGACGTGATCGTGGCGGTCTCGCGCGCGACAGCGGACGACCTCGTGCGCCTGGGTGTGTGCAGCGCGGAACGCATCGTCGTCTCGCCGCCGGGCGTGCGCCTCGAAGCGTTCACGGCGCTCGAGCCGTTGCCCGCCGACCTCGCCGCGCGCACCGCACTCGGGCTCGCGTCCGGACGTTTCACGATCGCGTTCGTCGGTCGGCTCGCCGCGGTGAAGCGTCCCGCGTTCGCCGGCGCGGTGCTGCGCGAACTCGAGGCGCTGGGCGTGGTCGCGCAGTTGGTCGTCGCGGGCGACGGCGCACTCGCACACGAACTCGTGCAGGCCGCCGGCGCGAGCGCGCCGCACGTGCACCTGCTCGGCGCGCGCGCGGACCTCGCGCCCGTGTACGCGGCGAGCGACGCCGTGCTGTCGTGCTCGGCCAACGAAGGCCTCCCGGTCGCGCTGATCGAGGCGGCGGCTGCGGCGCGCCCCGCCGTGGCGGTCGACGTGGGCGGCATCCGCGAACTCGTCGAGCACGAGGTCAGCGGGCTCGTGCTGCACCGCGACGCGACATCGGCTGCGGTCGCCGCGGCACTCGCGCGCCTCGCACGCGACCCGGCGCTCGCTCGGGCCCAGGGCCTCGCGGCGCGCGCGCGCGCTCGAGCGCACGAGCCGTCCGCACTCGCCGATCGGCTCGTCGCGATCTACGACCGCGCCGCGGCGCGCCACACCGTCCTGCACCCGGAGGCGCACACGTGCGGCTCTTGATGCTCTCGGGTGATCGCCGCAGCGCGACCGGCGAACACGGACCCTTCCATCACCTGGCGCGCGAGTTCTCGCGCTGGTTCGAGCGCATCGACGTGCTCTCGCCGCGGGCCGACGGAGCCGTGACCACGACGCGCCTGTTCGAGAACGTGCATCTGCATCCAGCGACGTGCGGGCGCTTCGGCATGCCTGCGTTCCTGGTCGGGCGCGGAGGCGAACTCGTGCGCGAACACCGCCACGATCTGATCGTCAGCCACGACTACGGTTGGTTCTACAACGGTGTCGCGGCGGCGCGGCTGTCGAGCACGACCGGCGTGCCGTACCTGTCGGAGATCCACCACGTGCCCGGTGTGCCCGTGCCGGCCGACGCGCGCGAAGTCTTCGACCGCTTCGTCGCGCAGCGCTACGTGCGTTGGGCGCGCACACGCGCACGCGCGTTCCGCGTCGTCAACCGCATCGAGATGCCGCGCCTGCTCGAGTCGTGGGGCGTGCCGAAGGAACACATCGTCGTGCTGCCGTCGCTCTACATGGACCTCGAGCGTTTCGCCCCCGCGCCCACGGAGCGCGACTGCGACGTGCTGTTCGTCGGACGGCTCGTCGT
The DNA here is from genome assembly GCA_044358925.1 of Planctomycetota bacterium. Classification (GTDB taxonomy): domain Bacteria; phylum Planctomycetota; class UBA1135; order UBA1135; genus Rohdeia. Next base: position 13,261 of record JBIKNC010000024.1, read on the forward strand.
CAACAAGGGCCTGTTCGCACTCGTCGACGCGCTGGCCGAAGTGGCGCGCACGCGGCCCGCGCTGACGGCGACGTTCGTGGGGCGCGGCCCGCTGCGCGGCAAGCTCGAAGCGGCGCTCGCACGGCGCGGACTCGAGGGGCGCGTGAAACTGATCGAGTGGCTCGCTGACGACCGCGCCCTCGTCGACGTGTACCGCCGCGCGCGTGTGGTCGTGTGTGCGTCGACGTGCGAAGGCGGTCCGCGTGTGACGGTCGAAGCCATGGCCTGCGGCACGCCGGTCGTGTCGACGCCGGTGGGTGTGATGCCCGAGCTGCTCGGCGACGGTCGCGGCGGACTCTTGTGCGGCTTCGAAGCCGCGTCGATCGCACAGGCTCTGGGCCAGTTGCTCGGCGACGATGCGTTGCGCGAGCGCATGGGTCGCGAGGCGCGCACGATCGCGAGTGCGTTCGAATACGCGGACGTGATCGGCGGCTACGCGCGCGGACTGCATGCGCTCGTGGGCTCGGTGCCGGTTCGCCGCGCGGGCAAGGACGTGGGCGCGGACGCTGGAGGTGCCGCGTGAAACTCCTGTTCCTCACGCAGGTGCTCGATCGCGAGGACGGCATCCTCGGGTTCGTGCCTCGCTGGGTCGAAGGACTCGCCAAGGAGTGCGAGCGTGTGCGTGTGGTCGCGCTCGCCGTTGGCAAGGACCTCGCATTGCCGGACAACGTCGACTGCGTCGAGATCGGCCGCGAAGGCCGCGTGCGGCGCTTCTTGCGTTACCACGCGGTACTGCGTTCCGCACTGGAGAGCGGCCCGGGCGGCGGCTTCGACACGGTCCTCGCGCACATGGTGCCGCGTTATGCGTTGCTCGCGGCGCCGTGGGCGCGGCGCAAACGCGCCGGTTTGTTCCTGTGGTACACGCACAAGGCCGTCGACGCGCGCCTCGAACGCGCCGAGCGGCTCGTGCAGAAAGTCTTCACCGCGTCGGACGAGAGCTTCCGCATGGCGAGCGCGAAGAAGGTCGTCACCGGGCACGGGATCGACGTCGTGCACTTCTCGCCGAGCGCGTCCGGTGAGCCGCGGCGCGGCGGCGCGCGCATCGAACTGCTCGCGGCCGGTCGGCTCACGCCGGCGAAGGATCCGCGCACGGTCGTCGACGCACTCGCGCTGCTGGTCGGACGCGGGCACGACGTTCGACTCACGTGGGCGGGCGGGGGACTCGCGAGCGGCGACGGCGAGTACGGCGAGGCCGTGCGCGCGCGCGCGGACCAACTGGAGATCGGCGAGCGCGTGCGCTGGCTCGGACACGTGCCGTATCCGCAGATGCCGAGTCTGTACCGCAGCGCCGACGTGCTCGTGAACTCGAGCCACACGGGCAGCATCGACAAGGTCGTGCTCGAGGCGATGGCCTGCGGTGTGGCGCCGCTGTCGTGCAACGAGTCGTTCGAGAGTGTGTTCGCACAGCTGCCCGACGGTGGGCACGCACACCTCTTCGAGCCGCGCGATGCCGAGTCTCTCGCCGGCGGTGTGCTGCGGCTCGCGGGCGGCGGCGGTGCGAGTCGTGAGGCGTTGCGCGACGTCGTCGTGCAGCACCACGAGGTCGACGCGCTCATGCGGCGCCTCGTGCGCGAGATGACACGCGGTGGGGGGCGCTCGTGAAGGCCGTGTCGCAGGCTTCCTCGCCCACGGTCAGCGTGGTCGTGCCGTCGTGGAACACGCTCGAGCTGACGCGCATCGCTCTCGAGTTCCTGTATCGGTCGACGCACGTTCCGCACCAGGTCGTCGTCGTCGACAACGGCAGCGCGGACGGTTCGGCCGACATGATCGCGCGCGAGTTCCCGAGCGCCGAACTCGTGCGCAACGAGCGCAACGAGGGCTTCGCGATCGCGTGCAACCAAGGCATGCGCCTGGCGACCGGAACACACGTGTTGCTCTTGAACACGGACACGGAGATGCACGCGGACGCGCTCGCGCTGCTCGTCGCGTGGCTCGAAGAGCACCCCGCGTACGGCGCGGTCGCTCCGCGACTCGTGCACCGCTCGGGCGGCACGCAGCGCACGTGCATGGCCTTCCCGACGCTCGCGACGCCGCTGTTCTTCGCGACGCCGCTCGAACGCTGGCTGCCGAACTCGCGCGAACTCGTGCGCTATTTCATGCGCGAGTGGAGCCACGAGGACTCGCGCGACGTCGTGCAGCCGCCGGCGGCGGTGTTGCTCGTGCGCAAGAGCGCGCTCGACGCGATCGGTCTGTTCGACGAGCGTCTGTGGCTCTTCTACAACGACGTCGATCTGTCCAAACGCCTCGGCGCCGCCGGTTGGAAGACGCGCTACGTGGCGGAGGCGACGGTCGTGCACCACGTCGGCGCGAGCACGTCGCGCTTCGCCGGTTTCCTGTCGCAGTGGCACCACGATCGGCTCGTGTACTTCCGCAAACACCACGGCGGTGTGTTCGGCGGTTGGTGGGTGAAGGCCTGTGTGACGTTCACGATCGCGGACCTCGTCGTGCGCACGGCCTGGGCCAAGGTGCGCGGCCGCGCGACCGAACCGCTCGGACCCGTGCTCGCCGCGTACCGGCGCTTCCTGGGGCAATGAGCACGGCGCCGGCGACCGGCCTGCTGCCTGGGCGCGCGAGCACGATCGCGGCGCTCGAGCGCACACTCGGTTGGCTCGCCACACTCGAGGACGGTGCACACCGGCTCGTGTGTCCGGACCACCGCCTCGAACACACGGGCAAGAGTGCGTGTGCGGCCATCCTCGCACTCGAGCTCTTCCGCGCGACCGGCCGCCGCGCGCACCTCGACTTCGCCGTGCGTCAGGGGCGGCGGCTGGTCGCGCGCCTCGAACGTGAAGGCACGAGTCCGTGCCACACGTTCCGGCCGGGGCGCCACGATCCGTTCAACTGCTCGAACAGCGTCATCGACGGCGGAGCGTGTGCCGACGCGCTCGCGTCGCTGTGCCTCGCCGTGCCGCACGAACTCGCGGCCGACGACGCGGCCGCGTTCCGGCACGCGGCGCTGCTGCACACGGACACGTACCTCAAGTACGCCTGTCGTGACAAAGGCATCCCGGCGCAGCGCGCGTGGGCGTTGACCGGGCTCGCGAGTGCTCACGCGCTCGCGCCGAACGACGAGTGGCGCGCGGCCGCGCTCGAAGCCATGGATCTGATCGCCGGCGTGCAGCGCGGCGACGGCAGCCACCCGTACCACCCGCTCGCGTGGGGCGCGGAACACGCGGGTTCCGCGGACGCGTCGAGCTTCTACGAGTCGCGGGTGACGGGCTTCCAGTCGTTCGCGGCGGAGCGTTTGGGTTTCGACACGAACGCGGAGCCGTTCGCGGGCCGCGCCCGGCGTGCGCTCGAGTTCGTCGACGCGCTGATCGGTCCCGATGGTCACAAGTGCGGCGTCGTCGAGGCGAAGCCGTGGTACTGGGGCGCGACGAGCGAAGTGGTCTCGAACGTGTTCGACGCCCACGCGCTCGCGAGCGGCGCGCGTGCGTTCGGTCGGCCGGAGTTCCTGATCGCGGCGCGGCGCGCGCTCGCGGCGTGGAGCGCGCACCTCTTGCCCGACGGCCGGCCGCAGAGCCACACGCCCGGCCCCGGCCGCGGCGACAGCTACCAGTGCGCGCTCTTCTGGGCGAGCCACGCCTGCTGGGCGGCGCGCGCGCTGGAGTTCCTGCCCGAGGGCGACGACGTCGACGAGCAAAAGAGCGCGCCGCGCGTGCGCTGGTTCGCGGACACCCAGCTCGCGCGCTTCGACACCGGAGCGCTGTCGGTCTTCGTGCGCGGCGCGCGGCCGCCCGGGTCGGCGCTGCACGGCTCGCCGGTCGGGAACGGCATCGTGCGAGCGGTGCGCGCGAACGACGGCAACGTGCGCGCGGGCGGGGCGGTCGTGCTCGATCGCTGCCGCCTCTCGGCGCACGAAGCCGGGGAGTGGAACGGCGCCCACGGGCGTTTCGAAGCGCTGCGCGGCTGGCGCGCCGGCGGCGACGACCTGCGCTTCTCGGTCTGGCTCGCGCGTGTCGCGTGGCGCCGCGGCGAGCGGCTCGGCGCACTCGCCCTGCCGCTGCGGCACCTCGAACGCGACGTCCTGGCCTTCGGCAGTGCGCGTGTGTCGAGCGCCTTCTGCCGCGACGTCGAGGCGCGCTTCGACGGCGACGAACTCGTGCTCGCCGGCGCACTCGCGCGGCGCGACGGAACGGCGGTCGCAGGTACGCGTCTGGAGCGCGGTTTCGCGCTCGCGGACGGCGCGCTCCGCGTCGACGAGCGGCTGTTCGGAGCGGAGACCGTTCGCGATCTGTCGTGGTCGGCGCCGCGGGCGGCGCGAGACGTCGAGCGGGACGGAAGCCGCGCGCGCTACCGACTCGCCTGACGGCGCACGCTCCGCAGCGGGTTACCTTGCACGGGCGAGCATGGACGACGTGCAGAACCCCAGAACCCCGACCAGCGGCCCCGGCACGGCGGTCGTCGTCGGCTGGTGCGCGGCCGGCCTCGCGGTCGGCGTCGCGGACGCTCTGCGCGCCGTGCTGCGACTGCGCGCGGCACCGGTCGAGGGCCTGCTCGAGAACGCGCCGCGCGGCCTCGACGGTTTCCTCTTGGGCGCCTGTGCGACGAGTGCGCACTGGCTGCTCGCGCTCGCGCCGTTCGCGGCGCTGGCGTTCGTCGTGGCGAGGCTCGCGCCGCGCCGCGCGGGACTCGCGGCCGCGCTCCCGCTCGCGGCCGGAGTCTTCGCGTTCGGGTTCTGGGTCCTGCGCCTGCGTTTCCAGTCGGGCCTGCCGGTCGCGTCACCGGCCAGCCTCGCCATGGCGAGCGGCGTGGTCATCGCGGCCGTCGTCGCGGCGCTGGTGACTGTGCGCATCGCATTGCGCCTGCCGCGGCGCGCCGTGTTCGGCACGACGCTCGGCGTCGTCGCGGTCGGTGTCGGTTGGATGGTGAGCGAAGCGCGCGGCGCGCACGCGACCGGCGAGGTGAGCGAGCGCAACCGCGAGCTGCCCAACGTGCTGTTCGTGCTCGTCGACGCGCTGCGAGCGGATCGGCTCGGCGCGTACGGCTACGGAGCTGCGCACACGCCGCACATCGACGCCCTCGCGAACGAAGGCATCGTGTTCGAACACGCGTTCGTTCAGGCGCCGTACACGTGGACGAGCTTCGGTTCGTTCTTCACCGGCAAGTACCCGCGTCGCCACGGCCTCGTGAAGATGGCGCCGGGAACGACGTTGCCGGACAACGTGACGATCGCGTCGCATTACGACGCGGCCCGGCTCGTCGCTCGCGACACGGCGCAGCTCGCGGCGAACGGCACCGCGCTCGCACCGGAAGACGTGGCGACCGGAGCGTTCCTGACGGGCGCGCTGTCACACGGCTCGGGACTCGCGCGCGGCTTCGACGACATCTGCGAGTTGATGCGCGGCAACGCACTCGTGCGCACCCACGATCGTTGGAGCCAGTTCCGCGCGTGGACGGCGTTCGGTGCGGTCGCGACGAAACTGCGCACGCGTTTCACGCCCGATCTGCACCTCGACACGGCGCGGCGCTGGCTCGCGGACCACGCCGATCGACGCTTCTTCGCGTTCGTGCACCTGTACTCGACGCACACGCCGTACGACCCGCCGGACGAGTTCCGGAAGCTCTACGTCGACCCGGAGTACGAGGGCCCGATCACGCTCTTCGACGCCGAGCACCGGCGCGCGATCGAACGCGGCGAGTACACGCCGAACGTCGAGGACCGGCGGCAGATCGACGCGCTCTACATGGGCGGCGTGTCGAAGGCCGATCACGACATCGGTGTGCTCGTGGACCTGCTGCGCGAGCGCGGCGTGCTCGACCGGACGCTCGTGATCGTGACCAGCGACCACGGCGAGGACCTGGGCGAGGGCGGGCGTTGGGAGCACAACCACATGTACCGCTCGAACCTGCACGTGCCGCTCGTGATGCGCCTGCCGGAGGTTGCGCTCAGGGGCGCGCCGCGGGGCGTGCGCGTGGCGCAGCACGTCGAGAGCATCGACGTGTTCCCGACGGTGCTCGACGTGCTCGGTCTCGAGGCGCCGGCGGTGCGCAGCGAGCAGGACCTGCTGGACGGCGCGTCGTTGTTGCCGCTCGTGCGCGGTGAACGCACGGACTGGCGGCCGTACACCTTCGCCGAGGACTCCAGCCTGATCTCGATCAGCGACGAGGACGAGATGCTCGTGCTCGATCGTTACGCCGTGAAGGACGACGGCTGGCGAGTGGCGCTCGAGGAGGACCTGGGCACCGTCCGGTACCACGACTTCGCGAGCGATCCGTTGCAGCGGCGCGACCTGTTCCAGCTCCTGGTGCGCACGCCGGACGCGGATCCCGAGCAGCGCGCCAAGGTGTTGACGCGCGTCGAGGAGCTGCGCGCGGCGCTCCTCGCGTGGAACGCGACGCTGCCGATCGACGTCGAAGCGGTGGTGCGATCCGATCGCGACGTGGAGACGGAGACGAACCAGGCGCAGCTCGCGCGCGACCGCGAGCTGCTCGAGAAGCTCGGCTACGCGGAGGGCTGGGACAGCTACCGCGGCGAGCAACTGCGCGAACGTGTGCTCGAGCTGCGCGCCGCGTCACAGGCGGACGGCAAGTGAACGCGACCGACGTCCTCCCGGTGCGACTCGAACTCGTCGCCAATGCGCGCGTGCCCAGCGTGCGCGCGCAGGCCGTGCAGGTGCTGCACGTCGCCGCGAGTCTGCGCGCGCGCCTCGCCGACGTGCGCCTGTTGCACGCGCGCCGCGTGCCGACGCCGAGCCTGCCGCCGGGGCGCGAACTGTTCGAGTACTACGGCATACCGGACGGAGCGCGTCCGCGTGTCGAAGCCGTGCCGTGTGTCGACTTCGTCGATCGCGTGCCGCGGCGCCTGCAGTTCCTGCCGGCGCGCATCCAGGAACTGTCGTTCGCCTACAACGCGGCGCAAGCGGTGCGCCGCGCGAACGGCGAGTCCTGGGTGCTGTCGCGCGAAGTTGAGGCGGCGCTGCACCTCGTGCGCTCCGGACGGCGCGCCGTGTTCGTCGAGATCCACCGCGTGCCGGCCGGCCGCATGCGTGTGCGCTGGCTGCGCGAGGTGCTCGAACGTGCCACCGGCGTCGTGGCGATCTCGGGCGGCGTCGCAGAGGATTTGCGCGAACTCGGAGCGCGTGAAGAGCTTCTGTGCGTCGAGCACGACGGCGTGGCGCTCGAGACCTTCGCCGACCCGCTGCCGAAGGACCGCGTGCGCGACGAACTCGGTCTCGCACGCAATCTGCCGACGGTCGTGTATGCGGGGTCTCTGCTCGAGTGGAAGGGCGTCGACGTGCTGCTCGGTGCGGCCGAGCGTCTGCCGGGTGCGCGCTTCGTGGTCGTCGGCGGCGGCGACGACGAAGTCGCGGCGCTGCGCGAGCGGCACCGCGCGCTCGCGAACGTGCGCTTCGAGGGCTTCCGTCCGCCGGTCGAGGTGGCGCGTTGGCTCGCCGCGGCGGACGTGGCCGTCGTCCCGAACCGCAGCACACCCGCCATCAGTGCGAAGTACACCTCGCCGCTCAAGGTCTTCGAAGCCATGGCGAGCGGCGTGGCGATCGTGGCCAGCGACCTGCCGTCGTTGCGCGACGTGCTCGAACACGACCGCACGGCGTGGCTCGTCGCACCCGACGATCCCGACGCTCTCGCGCGTGGTCTCGGCACCGTGTTGTCGGACGCGAACCTGCGCATCCGACTCGTGACGCGCGCGCGCATCGCCGTGACGCGCCATTCCTGGAGCAGCCGCGCGCGCCGCCTCGTCGCGTGGATGGCGCAACGTGTCGAGGAGGAGAAGCAGCGCGCGTGAAGGTGCTCTACCTGACGGATTCGCTGTCGGACCTCGACGGCGTCGGGCGCTACGCGCTGTGCTTGATCCAGGCGCTCGAGGCGGCGCGCCCCGGCTTCGAGCCGACGGTGCTGCTCGCGCGCAAACACCGGCCGACGTCGAAGGACGTGCCCGCGCACTGGCCCGTGCGCGTCGCGCTGCCGCCCGACTACTTCTTCTACATGGCGCCGTCGCGCTTCTGGCCGAGCCTGGTGCAGGCGACGTGGCGTATCGCGCGCGCGGCGCGGCACGTCGACCTCGTGCACGGCATCAAGGACTATCCGCACAACCTGGTCGGGCTCCTCGGGGCAAAGCTCGCGGGCAAACCGTTCGTCGCGACGGCGCACGGCACGTACACGGTGCAGCCGCTCCTCGATCGGCGGCACGCGCGGCTCTCGCGTTGGGCGTACCGGCGCTTCGACGGGCTCGTCACGGTGTCGCGCTACACGGCGAAGCGGCTCGCAGAGACGCTAGGGACGCCGGTCGACGACGAGGGGCGCCTCGTCGTCGGGCGCGCGCGTGTGCGCACGGTGCCGAACTGCGTCGATCCGCGTCCGCTCGAGATCCCGGCACAGGTCGGCGATCGGATGTGGCACCACTGGCCGTTCACGCTCGGCATCGGCGAGCTCAAGGAGCGCAAGGGCCACCACCTCGCGCTCACGGCGGTCACCAGAGCGCTCGCGAAGAGGCCGGACCTGCACCACGTGCTCGTGGGCAATCGGCCCGGTGACGAGTACGAGAAGAGTCTGCTCGAGATCGCGCGGCGCGCCGGCGTCGAGAGCCGCGTGCATCTCGTCGGCAACGTGGACGAAGCGGAGAAGCGTGACCTCTTGCAGCGCTGTCGTGTGTTCGTGCACACGCCCGTGCGCGCGGCCGACGGCGGCTTCGAGGGCTTCGGCATCGTGTACCTCGAGGCGGCGGCGGCGGGGCGGCCGGCGCTCGGGACGCTCGACTGCGGCGCGGAGGACGCGATCGTGCACGAGCGCACAGGACTGCTCGCCGCGCCCGACGAGGTGGCGGTGGGGGCGGCGCTCGAGCGCCTGCTCGACGACGAGGCGCTGTGTGCGCGGCTCGGAGCCGCGGGCCGCGAACACGCACGCGCCAACACCTGGGCGAAGAACGCCGCGGCGGTGCTCGAGGTCTACGCCGAGGCGCTAGCGAGCCGCGGGAGACGCGCGTGATCAAACGCCTGATGCAGAGCCGCTTCGCGCGCGACGCGGGGCTCCTGCAGCTGTCGGGTCTGTTCGTGGCGGCGTCGGCGCTGCTGTCGTCGGTGCTGCTCGCCGAGATCATCCTCGCGGGGCCGCAGGGCGACTACTTCCTCGCGATCATGGGCTACGGCCTCTGCTACATGCTGCTCGGCACCGGCGTGCAGCAAGCGGTCGTCAGCCAAGTCGCCGCCGCGCGCGCGCGTGAGCAGTGGGAGAAGGTCGCGGCCTGGCTGGCGTTCGCGTTCAAGGCACAGGTCGCGATCGGCGTGTTGCTGTTCGCGCTCGGGCCGATCGGCGTCGTGCCTCTGGTCGAGTTCGTCACCCACGATCATGCGATCGCCGAACTCGCGTGGTGGTTGTGTCTGTCGCCGATCTTCGAGGCGCCGAAGACGATGGCGACGTGCGCCTTGCAGGGCGGGCGACGCATGCGCGCGCTGGCGCTGATGGAGTCCGGCATCGAAGCCGTGCGCCTTGTGTGTGTGGTCGGCGCCGTGCTGATCGAGCCGACGACCAGGGCCGCGGTGATCGGCACGCTCGTCGCGTCGGCGCTGAGCGGCGTCATCGCGCTGATCGCGCACCGACGCGAGGCGCGGCGACCGGGCGCCTACCTGCCGTCGGTCGGCGCCGCGCTCGCGCGGGTGCGCGACGTGCCGCTGCGCAGCGGACTGCCGCTCGGCATGCGCATGGGCATCCTGCGTTCGACGGACGCGCTGGCCGTCAACGTGCTGCCGGGTCTGATCCTCAAACACGTCGGCGAGCTGCGCGGACTCTCCGACTCGTCCGAGTGGGTCGCCTACTTTCGCGTCGCACAGCGCATCATGCAGATCCCCGTCGTGCTGCTGCAGGGCATCAGCCGCACGGCGCTGCCCGGCTTGTCGCACGCCGTCGGTGGGCGCGATCCGCAGCGCTTCAAGAGTCTGTTCTTCAAGGTCTCCGCACTCGGCGGTGTGCTCGTGGCCGGCGGATTGGCGCTCGCGTACCCGGTCGTGTTGCTGGTCGTGAAGGTCTACAAGCCGGACTACCACGACCCCGTCGCCGGTCTGGCCGCCATCCTCGCGATCGGACTCGCACTCACGGGTTTCGCGGGCGCGCTCGACAGCTTCTACGTCGCGACGAGCCGCTTGCGCGTCGCGATCGTGATCTCGATCGTGGGCATCTTCGTGACCATGCCCGTTCTCGCTTGGCTCGTGCACCACGATCCGCGCTACGGCGTCGCGTGGGGGCTCGTCGCCGTGCAGTCGTGGGTACTCGTGCACTACGCCTACATCGCGTTCTACTTCCGCAGCGGTCGCCATCACGCCGATCTGCGCGCGCCCGCAGTGGCGACAGCGGAGGAGGCGACGTGAGAGTCCTGTTCCTCAACGAGCTCTCCGACCCGCGCATCGGATCTTCGGTGCGGCAGATGTACCAGCACGCCGAGCACCTGCGCGCGCAGGGCCACGCGACCGCGATCGCGACGTGCACGCAGGATCCGAAGCGTTGCCCGCCCGGCGAGTTGCGCGAGGAGGAGATCCTCGGGTGCCCGGTCTTCGTGATGCACTCGGACTACGAGCTGCGTTGGCGCGGCTGGGTGAGCCTCGACAACGCGCGGGTGCGCGAGCCGCTCGCCAAGCTCTACGCAGCGTGGAAGCCGGACGTCGTGCACAGCCATCTCGTGCACACGCACCTCGGCTACGGGAGCCTCACGGCCGCCCGTGCGGCCGGCGCCGCGGTGGTCTTCACGGCGCACGACGTGATGACGTTCTGCTACCAGAAGCTGACGTGCTTCCACGGCGGCGAGGCGGCTGGCGGGCTCGAACGCGACTACCCGGCGCACTGGAGCAAGTGCATCCCGTGTCAGCGGCTGCGCTTTCGCCCGGGGCGCAACGCGGCGATCCGGCGCGTGCTCGAGCGCGACGTGCACCAGTTCACGACCGTCTCGAACGAACTCAGGACGGCGATCGAGGCCAACGACATCCACGTCGACCGCGTCGTCTGGAACGCCGTGCGCCCCCAGCCGCGGCTGCCGACGGCGGCGGAAGTCGCGGCATTCAAGCAGCGCGTCGGCCTGGCCGGGAAGCGCGTGATCGCGATCGGCGGGCGCCTGCACGAGCAGAAGGGCGTCGGAAAACTGCTCGAGATGCTCGCGCTGCTCGTGCGCGATCTGCCCGACGTGCGCCTCGTCGTCATGGGCAAACGCGACGTGTACGACCGTGAATTCAGAGGACTTGCGCAGCGTCTGGGCGTCGATCACGCGGTCGTGCCGACCGGCTGGCTCGACGGCGAAGAGTTGCAGTGCGCCTATGGAGCCGCGGACGTCTTCGTCACGCCGTCGATCTGTTTCGACACGTTCGGCCTCGTGAACCTGGAGGCCATGGAACACTCGAAGCCCGTCGTGGCCACGACCTTCGGCGGAAGCAGGGAAGTCGTGCTCGACGGCGTGACGGGTGCGATCGCCAATCCGTTCGACGTCGCGAGCTACGCGGCGCGCATCCGCGAGTTCCTGGTCGACCCTGCCAAGGCGCGCGCGGCGGGTGAAGCCGGCCGACAGAGGGTGGCCCAGCACTTCACGATCGATCGCCTCGCGGCCGAGTTCCACGAGGTCTACACCGCGGCTCTGGCCCGGCGAGGCTCCGTTGCGGGTGCGGAGGCACCGGGGTAGATTCCAATTCCAGTCGGCCCCGGTCTTTCGGCCGACGGAGGAACCCGGGGGCGCGCGCCGCGCGTCCAGGGGAGCACCGGATCGCGAAGGGAGAGCCGTGCGCAGAGCCTGCGCCGTCGCCCCGCGTCCGGAGCGACCTCGCTCGAGATCCTGCGAGAGACCTGTCGAGAGACCAGGCGACCACATCGCCCGTTGGAACCACCATGCGCAAGACGCTGCTCACCTACGTCAAGCCCCACGTCCAAGAGGACCCGCTCTCGATGATCCTCGGCATCGCCTACCTGGGCGGTGCGATGGAACAGGCGAAGCTGCCCATCGAGCTGGCCGACGAGCGCGTGCTCAACGACACCGAGATGAAAGCCGCCATCGAGCGGAACGACATCATCGGTTTCTCCGCGCTGACGCCGAACATCCGCCGCGCGATCGCGTGGGCCAAGTACGCGAAGGAGAAGGGCAAGACGACCATCATGGGCGGCCCGCACGCGTCGGTCGACCAGGGCATCTTCCTCGACTCGGGCCACTTCGACTTCGTCGTGAAGGGCGAGGCGGAGGAGACGCTGCCGCAGTTCATCAAGGCGCTCGAAGGCGGGCGCGACGAAGACGTTCAAGCCGTGGCCGGTGTCGCCGGTGTGCGCGACGGCCAGATCTGGGTCGACAACCCGGCGCCGCCGCTGATCAAGAAGCTCGACGACCTGCCGCTGCCGGCGCGCCACCTGTTGCCGATGGAGAGCTACTTCAAGCTCAATCCCGAGCGGCTGGCCTACATCTTCACGACGCGCGGTTGCCCCTTCAAGTGCATCTTCTGCCAGAAGGAACTCACGGGCCGCGGCTTCCGCGTGCGTTCGACGGAGTTGATCGTCGACGAGCTCGAACACATCGTCAAGACCTACAACCCGGGCGTGGTGTTGTTCGTCGACGAGATCCTCACGCTGCGCAAGAAGCGCATCCACGAGATGTGCGACGAGATCCTGCGTCGCGGTCTGAAGTTCGAGTGGATCGCGAACACGCGCGCGGACTGCGTCGACTATCCGCTCCTCAAGCACATGCACCGCGCGGGTTGCCGGCGCATCTACTACGGCTGGGAGTCGGGCAGCCAGCGAATGCTGGACGTGCTCAAGAAGGACCTCACGCCGGAAGTGATCGTCGAGGCCGCCAAGATGACGCGCCGCGCGGGCATCTGGGCCAAGGTCTACTTGATCGTCGGCAGCCCGGGCGAGACGCCGAAGGACGTCGAGGAAACGGAACGCGTGCTGCGCATGGCGTCGCCGGACCTCGTGCGTGTGTCGGTCTTCAACCCGCTGATCGGCACCGAGTCCTGGGACAACTATCAGGCCAACATCGACCTGACGGACTTGCGCGACAACTACGTGTCGTCGAACCGCTCGGCGTACGTGCACGAGCACTTCTCGCAGATCGAGCTGGAGCAGATCCGCAAGGACATGGTCCGCAACTACGAGAAGTGGTACTACGCGTACCCGCAGCGTGCGCGCCGCCTGGTCGAGCGCACGATGTACTACCTCGAGAACCCGGCCTTCGCGAAGAAGCGCATCGGGCGCTCGCTCGGCCTCGTGCCGCCGCCGTCGAACAAGATCGACCACCTGCACGCGAAGTGAGTTGGCGATCATTGAGCGCGTGACGAACGCGAGCGACGAAGTCTCCATCCGGGCCTGCTCCGCGAGTGATCGCGAGGAGCAGGCCCGGCTCTTCAACGCCTGCTTCAAGAAGCAGCTCGGCGCGGCGGAACTCGCCTGGCGCTACGACCAGGGCCCGCACGGCGGGTCGTTGTCGTTCGTGACGCGCGACACGAACGGCCAGCCGCTCTCGGGCTACGCCTGCAATCCGCGGCGCGTCGTGTCGCGCGGTCGCCACGCGACCGTCGTCGGCGAGACCGGCGACGTGATGACCCATCCGAGTGCGCGTGGGCGCGGCCTGTTCTCGGACCTCGACCGCGCGTGCATGCGTGCGACGGCGGACGCGCAGTGGACCGGTGTCTTCGGTCTGCCGAACCGCAAGAGCGCGCCGATCTTCGCCGGCAAACTCGGTTGGAACGTGGTCGGCCGCATCCGGCCGCACACGTTCCTGCTGAAGGGCGGCAGCGCCGTGCGCGAACTGCGCTCCCGCGAGGGGCGACTGTGCGGCCTCATGTCGGGTGTGCACACGCGCCGCTGCGCACGAGCTCTCCAGCGACTCGAGCAGTCCGGGCGCGCTGTGGCAGTCGAAGCGGCCCCGCGCGCGCCCATGGACGTCGACGCGCTGTGGGCGAGCGTCGCGGCCGACTTCGATTGGATGGTGTGCCGCGACGCCGCCTATCTCGACTGGCGCTTCGTGCGCAATCCGTCGGGCCTGCACCGCCTCTTCGCGGCGCGCTCGGGCGCGGAGCTCGAGGGCTACGTCGTGATCCAGTTGCCGCGGCCGGGCGCGACGCTCGGCTACCTCGTCGACCTGGTCGCACCCGAGCCCGCCGTGCGCGCGGCACTGATCGCACGCGCGTTGCGCGAACTCGAGAGCGCCGGCGCCGCTGCTGTCGAAGCGACGGCCGTCGACGGCGGTTGGTGGCAGGGTGTGCTCACGGGCGCCGGCTTCCTGCCGCCGCGCGAAGAGAACCACATGATCGTGATCAGCTACCTGCACGACAGACACCATCCGGTCGCGCGAGCGATGCTCGACGCACGCACGTGGTATCTCACGGACGGCGATCGCGACGACGCGACGATGGGTTGACGATCACGGCATGTCACTCAAACACCGAGCGAAGCGTGCGGCGCGCGAGATCTACGCGCGCGTCCTGTTCCACACGGGACTGCACACGCTCGTGAACCGCGTCGCGCCGCGGCGCCTCACGATCCTGTTCGGCCACTGCATCGAGGACGACGCGATCAACGCCTTCCTGCCGCGCGACATGACGATGCAGGAGAGCACGCTGCGGCGCGTGCTCGGTTGGTTCAAGGCGCACGGTTACGCGCTCGTCGACGTGGCGCGCGGCGTCGACGCGCTCGCGAGCGGCGAGCGCGGCGCCTCGCTCGTCGCGCTGACGATGGACGACGGCTACAAGGACAACCGCACGCGGCTCCTGCCCGTGCTGCAGGAACTCGGCGCGGGTGCGACGATCTTCCTCGAGTCGCGGCCGCTCGACGAGCGGCGCGTGAACTGGACGCACAAGTTCCACTGGATCGTCGACGGCGGCGACGCGGAGCGCTTCGCCCAGGACTACGCCCTCGAGGCGCGCGACGCGAACGGCGCGCAGAAGGTGCGCGCGGCGATCGCGGGTGCGCGCGAGAAGCTCGTGTACCGCGTCAAACTCGCGCTCAAGTACGACGTCGACCACGCGGATCGCGAACGTGTGATCGACGTGCTGTTCGCACGTGCCGGCGGCGACGAACGTGCGTTGTGCGACATGCTCTACATGGACTGGAGCGACGTGCGCGCGCTTGCCGCCGGCGGCGTCGAACTCGGCGGCCACACGGTCAGCCACGCGATCGTGTCGAAGCTCGACGACGAGGGTCGCCAGCGCGAGATCGCCGGCTGTCGCGAGCGTCTCGTGCGCGAACTCGGCGAGCGGCACGGCCGTACGTTCGCGTACCCGTTCGGTCGGCGCTGGGACTACGACCGCGCGGCGATCGACACGGCGCGAGCGAGCGGCTTCGAACTGGCCGTGAACACCCACGCCGGCACGAACACGCAGTCCGCGGCGCGCTTCGAGCTACTGCGGGTGCCCGTCGACGATCGCACGCCGCTGCACCTGCTCGTGGCGGAGGCCTGCGGCGGCTTCCACCTGCTGCGGCGCGTCGGCATCGACCTCTCGGAGTGAGGCGCGACGGAGCTCGTCGTCGGGCCCGGCACTCGGCCCGTGACTTTGGCCGTCACTCGCCCGGTCGGTACGTGAACGTCGAGCCGCGGTCGGGGGCGACGAACAGCAGCCAGAGCACGACGAGCGCCAGCACGACGATCGGAACGACGAACCACGGCCACAGGGCGCTCTTCCGTTCGTCGTCGTCGGGGGTGTGCATCTCGCGGTGTTCGGCTCGAATGCTCGCTGCGTAGTATGCCCACTCGATGAAGGGCCGACACGTCGCGAAGCGCCTGGCCGCACTCGTCGGGGGACTCGTCACGGCGCTCGTCTGTGCCGAGGTCGCGTGGCGCCTGTTCGGTCCGCGACCGCTCGCCGAGCCGACCATCCGCACGCCCGACGGGGCACAGGTGCCGCTCGCGACCATCACGTCCTTCGTGAAGCGTGGGGACGTCTCGACGCCCTCCGACGGCGAATCCGGCCCGCGCGGGCGCCTCGCGCCGAACCTCGACGTGCGCTTCTGCTTCGACGGGCCGCCGCCACCGAACGGTGACGCCGACGGCTGCATCGAAGTGCGCACGAACGCACTCGGATTCCGCGACGAGGAGTTCACGGCGGACAAGCCGACCGGCGAGACGCGCATCCTGTGCGTCGGTGACTCGTTCACGTTCGGCAACGGCGTGCGGGCGGAGGACACATGGGTCGAGCAGCTCGAAGAGCGCCTCGCCGCGCGTCACGCGCCGGTTCAGGTCATCAACGCAGGCTTCGCCACCGGTGACCACCAGCCGGGCGGCTACGACGCGTGGATCGCGAGCGACGGACTCGCGCTCGCGCCCGACCTCGTGATCGTCGGAGTGTGTCTCAACGACCTGGGCGACGTTCCGATGGCGCTCATCGCGCCGCCGGTCGAGCGGCCCTGGCTGGGCGGCGCGTGTCGCATCCTCGTGCACCTCCAGCAGCTGCGGGCCGATCGCGCGTACGCGCTGCAGGAGTTTCCCGACGCGCGGCTCCTGCTCGAACTGGTGCCGGAGCCGTGGAACGCGACGCGCGCCGGGCTCGTGCGCATTCGCGCTGCGTGCACGGCGCGCGGCGTGCCGTTCGCCGTGGTCGTGTTCCCGATGCTCGAACGCACGCAGACGGGGCGCTATCCCTACCAGGGCCTGCACACGGCGATCGCCGAGTTCTGCGACGCACAGGGCATCACGCGCTTCGACATGCTCGACGCGTTCCTCGGGCGCGAAGCACGTGCGCTGTGGGCGCATCCCACCGACCAACATCCGTCGCCGGAAGCGCACGCGTTGATCGCGAATGCGCTGATGGGACCCGTCGAAGCGCTGTTGTTCGACTAGTACTGTCCTCGCTCATTGGTGTCTCACGCCGGAGCGCACAGAGGATCCCCCCACACCAAGTACTCCGGCGCCGTGAGCTTGCGCGTCGTCGCACCGAGCACTTCAC
>JBIKNC010000177.1:0-9218 GCA_044358925.1 Planctomycetota bacterium
GAAGCCCGCCGTGTGCACGAAGTAGAACTGGTGGATGCAACTGACCGGAATCGCCAGCAGGAACAGCACGAGCAGCGTCCGCGAGCCCTTGACCTCGCGGATGGCCTCGAACGTCGCGTTGCGCTGCGCACCGCGCGTCGGCGGCGTGTGCGGCAGCAGCAAGCAGTAGGCGCCGAGCGCGATCCCGAGCATGGCCGAGAGCCGGAACGCGTCGGCCATGCCGGCGAAGCGCGCGGCTTCGAGCGCCGCACCGCTCGCACCCTCGGGCGAGTGGCGGTGCAGCAACCACTGACCGATGCCGATGCCGACGGCGATCCAACCGATCGTGCCCCACGCGCGCACCTTGCCGAAGTCGCGGTCGCGGTCGGGCAGATGGTGGAACGCGATCGAGTTCGTCAGCGACAGCGTCGGTGAGTAGACGAGCGAGTAGAAGAGCGAGAAGGCCAGGAAGCCGCCGTAGCTCTCGATCGACGCGAGCTGCCACACGAGCACGCCGCCGACCAGGTGGCTCACGGCCAGGAACTTCTCCGTCGCGAACCAGCGGTCCGCGATCTGCCCCGCGATGAACGGCGCGACGATCGCTCCGATCGCACCGACCGAGAAGAGCGTGCCGATCTGCGTGCCGTCCATGCCGCGCACGTTCGCGAGGAACGGCCAGAGCAACGGCAGCCACGCCCCCCAGATCGCGTACTGGAGGAACATCATCACGGACAGACGCAGACGGACACCGGACGCGGGGCGATCGTTCATCGGGGGGAAGAGTGCGCGTGGGCGGTGTGGGTGTCTGGCGGTGAGCGCGACGGCGGCGCGCCCTGAAGTGGCGCGCCGATCAGCTCTTCGTCGCGTCGAAGGCCGCGTCGAACGCGCGCGTGCTGCGCACGAAATCGAGGTCGCGCACGAACGCGGCCGCCTCGGTCGCTCCGGCCTCGCGATCCATCATCGAGTCCTCCCACTCGACGGTGAGCGGTCCCTCGTAGCCCGCGTGGTTCAGCGCGCGCACGACCGCCTCGAAGTCGATGTTGCCGCGGCCCGGCGAACGGAAGTCCCAGAAGCGTTCGTCGGTGCCGAACTCCGTGTGGCCGCCGAACACACCGATCGGGCCGGGGGTCTCGCTCCACGCGACGTCCTTCACGTGGCAGTTGAAGATGCGCGTGCCGAACTCGCGGATGAAGCGCACGTAGTCGACGCCTTGGTAGCCGAAGTGGCTCGGGTCGAAGTTGAAACCGAAGCTCGGGTGGTTGTGCACGGCGCGCAGTGCGCGCTTCGCGCTCGCGATGTCGAACGCGATCTCGGTCGGGTGCACTTCGAGTGCGAAGCCGACGCGTTCGCGCTCGAACACTTCGAGGATCGGGCCGAAGCGCTTCGCGAAGTCGGTGAAGCCGTCTTCGATCATCGCCGCCGACACCGGCGGGAACGAGTACAGGAGGTGCCAGATCGACGAGCCGGTGAAGCCGTTCACGACCGCGCGCCCGCTGCGTTCGAGCCGCGCCTTCACGTCTTCCGGTGCAGCGTCGAAGAAACGCCGCGCGGCGCGCGCCGTGTCCGAGAGTTCGCGCGCGGCGCGACGGCGCACGCCCTCCGGCTCGCCGTCGCCCCACACGTGTTCGGGCAGGATGGCGCGGTGACGCTCGTCGATGCGGTCGCAGACCGCCTGGCCGACGAGGTGCGCGGAGACCGCCAGGCAGGTGAGGCCGTGGTCGGACAGGAGCTCCCACTTGGCCTTCGCGTAGCCCGGCTCGTCGAGCACGCGCCGCACCTCGAAGTGGTCGCCCCAGCAGGCGAGTTCGAGGCCGTCGTAACCGAACTCGACCGCGCGGCGTGCGAGGTCTTCGAGCGACAGGTCGGCCCACTGGCCGGTGAACAGACAGACGGGTCGAGTCATGGGCGCGGCTCCTTCGAGGACTCACCGCAGCGCGAGAGCGCCGCGGTCGGCGGCGCATCGTAGCCACACGCCCCCACGCCAGCGACTTGCGTCGATCGCTGCACGGACACGTCGAAGTTCCGACACGTCGCGCTGGGCGAGGTAGTTTCGAGGTGCGCGTTCCCATGCACATCACGAAGACACACCTGCGCGCCGCTGCGTTCGTCGTCGGAGGCGCCGCCGTCGGCGCCATCGCGACGGCTGCGACGTCGGCCGGCCGCGGTGAACCGAGGCCTTTCAGTGGTGAGCCGTTGACCTCGACGGCTCTGCCCACCGAGTCGAGTGCCCTCGCCTCCGCGCCGACGGACCCCGCGGCGGATGCGACCGCCGCCGCGCCGCGCGCCGCTTTCGGCCCCGAAGCCCCCGGCGCCGCCGTCGACTCGCGCTTCTTCGTGTCTCCGCTCTCCGAGCGCTTCACTCAGTGGTCGAGCGGCGCGTCGAACCCCGGGCGGCGCCAGGCTCCGCATCGCGATCCGCTCACCGACATGATCGCGGCGATCTTCCCGACCGACGAGTCCGTGCGCACGGTCGTCCTGGCGCCGCGTGTCAATCCGCCGCCCCCGCCGCCGGACGACGAGACCGAAGAAGAAGAAGAAGAAGAGAGCGAAGAACCGTGCGACGACGAACCCTGCGGCGGCGGTGACGAGGTCTGTCCGCCCGCGGATCCGACGTGTGAAACGCCGCCGAGCGGCGTGCCCGAGATCGACGCGAACCTCCTCGGCAGCGGACTGTTGCTGCTGATCGGCGGCGCGCTCGTGCTCGCGAGTCGACGTTCGCTCTGAACGCAACCTCGGCGCGGGGCGCGACATTCGACGCACACGGACTGCACGTTTGTTTCGGGTCCAGTGCGACAGGTAGGTCGCGCCTCGCGCGCTGGGTAACGAGCGGCGCAGCGACGGCAACAGTCGCGCTCACTCGATGCCGCCGCTCCCCCACTCGCCGATCGCCGCGCGCGGCGTGAGAACCCTCGTGCTGTGCACACTCGTGTTCGGTGCGAGTTGCAGTGACGAGCGCACGGAGACCGCCGCGCATTCCACCGGCGCCGAGCATGTCGTCACCGGCGCCGACACGAACGACGGAGTCGCGCGCCCGAAGAACGTCCTCCTGTTCGTGGTCGACACGCTGCGCGCCGATCGCCTGGGCGCGTACGGCTACGAACGCGCCACGAGCCCGAACATCGATGCGTTCGCCGCAGAGGCGACGCTCTGGCTCGACAACCGCAGCCAGTCGAACTGGACCAACCCGTCCATGGTCTCGTTGATGACGGGGCTGTGGGTCACGCGCGACGAGCAGGTCGTGCCGGAGCGCTTCCCCTCACTCGCCGAGCTGTTCCAGGAGAGCGGCTTCGCGACGGCCGCCTTCGTCGCGAACAAGACGCTGATCACGGGCCGCGGGTTCCAGCGCGGCTTCGACGAATTCGAGTACCTGAACCCGACGGGCAGCGAGGTGGTCGCGAGCTTCACCGCGTGGCTCGAACGCCGGAGTGCGAGCGGCGACGAGCGCGGCTTCTTCGCCTGGGTGCACCTCATCGATCCGCACACGCCGTACGCGCCGCAGCCGCGCTTCGACGTGTTCGAAGGTCCGCGGCCCGGCCGCGACGAACTCGCGCGGCGTTGGGCGCGCGAAGGTGTGACCATCCTCGAAACCGAAGAACCGCGCTCGACGCCGGAGTTCCGCGCGGCCGTGCGCCAGATGGAGGCGCTCTCGAACGGCTACGACGCCGAGGTGCTGCAGGCCGACGCGGCGTTCGGGCGCGCGCTCGACCACCTGCGTCGCAAGGGCCTGCTCGACGAAACGCTGATCGTCTTCGCAGCGGACCACGGCGAGTTGCTGCACGAGTACCTGCGCTATCCGATGGAGCGCGAAGCACGGCGCGAGAGCCACGCGAAGAAGGGCCAAGCGTTCGGGCTCGCGGACCACTTCGCGTACGAACACGCGGCCTGGTTCTACCCGGAGTTGTGGAACACGCCGCTCATCGTGCGCGGCCCGGGCTTCGCGCGCGGCGAGCGGCGCAGCGGCTTGTCCGCCAACGTCGACATCTTCCCGACCGTGTTGGGCGCCGTCGGCATCGAGTTCGCGGGTGAGCGCCCCGGCATCGATCTCGCGCGCGCGGACCTCGCGGAGCGCGAGCACGTCTTCGCCCACGGCTTCGAGACGAACGTCGTGCTCGAAGCGAGCGGTCTGCAACTCGTCGACTCGCCGCCGAAGCGCTTCCTCCTGCCCGACTCGGCGCCGCGCGTGCACGAACTCTTCGACCTCGCGACGGGCCCGGAACTCCTGCCGCTCCAGGACGAACGCCCCGCAGAAGCCGCGCGTCTCGCGGAGATCGTGAAGGCCTGGCGCGTGCGGGCGCATCGCACGGACGCCGTCGATCGGCTCGACACGGCTGAGGCGCGCGAGGCGCTGCGCGAACTCGGCTACCTCGAACACGATTGATCTTCGCCGTCCGCCCGACCGGGCGAAGTCGCGCCGCGGCAGTGTTCGCGAGGCGCCGCAGGTTGTGCTGAATCGGGCCGCCTCGGGCGACCGATGGACGAGCGTGCGCTCGGCCCACGGCGCGTCCCCATGAACTTCTTTCCGAGCAGCGTCGTCGCCACCGCGCGCGTGCACGGTCCGACGTGGCGAGTCGTCGCGGCGCTCGGACTCGTCGCGGGCGAGGTGGCGCTCGCGCTGCGCACGCTCGACTTCGACCACCTGCGCGGTGCGGACGTCTGGTGGGCGGAGCCGATGCGGCTGCTCTCGCACAACGCGCCGTGGGCGGCGTGTGTCGCGGCGGTCGCGTTGCTGGCGGGCTTCGGGCGTTGGCGCGCGGCGGGCGAGCGCCTCGTCGCATCCACCGGCCGACCGCACGTGGGGCTCGAAGCGCTGGCCGCGCTCGTGTTGCACGCCGCGTGCGGACTGAGTTTCGCGGCGCTCTCGCAGCTCGTGATCGCGGGCGGATCGACGATCGATTGGTTGCACACGAGTCTGCCGTTCTTCTGGTTCGCGAACGGGGCGCTGCTCGTCGCATCGGCCGGACTGGCGGCGGTTCCGCTCGAACGTTGGCGTGCGGCACTCGCGCCGCTGTGGCGCGCGCTGGTTGCGGGCGGCATCGTCGGCACGGCGCTGTTCTGGCTCGCGCGCTTCGTCGACGGCAACTACTTCCTGTGGGGGCCGCTCGCGGACGTGACGCTCGCGACGTCGGCGGCGCTTCTCGAGTTGGTCGCGGACGACGTCCACCTCGAACAGGACACGCGCATCCTCGGCGTCGGAGCGTTCCGCGTCATCGTCAGCAAGTACTGCTCGGGCCTCGAAGGCCTCGCGCTGTTCGGGCTGTTCTTCGCGAGCTTCATGACGCTGCTGCGAGCGCGCCTCCGCATCGCGCGCGCCGTGTGGCTGTTGCCTGCGGGGATGCTCGTCGTGTGGAGCCTGAACGCGGTGCGCATCGCGGCTCTGGTCGCGCTCGGCGCGTTCCACGATCCGCAGCTCGCCGTCGACGCGTTCCACACACACGCCGGTTGGCCGCCGCTCGTCGCGGTGGCGCTCGGATGTGTCGCACTGACGACGCGGGTGCGTTGGTTCGCGTCCGTCGGCGCCTCTGGCGCAGCAGGCGTGATCGCTGCGCCGCTCGCCGCCGTGGAGCACACACCCACTCGCGAACGCGACGGCACCAGCGCCTACCTGTTGCCGCTGCTCGCCGTCGTCGCGACGGGCCTGGTCGCGGGCGCGTTCCTGGATCACGGAGCGAACAGCGCGCCGCTGCGTGTGCTCGTCGGCGCGGCCCTGCTGTGGCGAGTGCGCGCGGCATTGCCCGGCCGCGGCGACGTGCGCGCGTTGCTCGCGGCGACGCGTTCGGCACTCCTCTCGCCCGCCGTCTGGCTCTTCACCGCCGCCGCACTCGCGCTGTGGATCGTGTGCGACACGACACGCGGCACCGAAGGAGCGCCGCCCGCATGGCTCGCGAACGCACACCCGCTCGCCGCTGCCGCGTTCTGGTGCGCCGCGTTCGCGAGCTACGCCGTCGTCACGCCGCTCGTCGAGGAACTCGCCTTCCGCGGCTACGCGCAGCGCCGCCTGGTGAGTGCGCGCTTCGAAGAAGTGCCGCTGACGAAGCCCGCGCCGTGGGCGTTGCTCGTGAGTGCGCTCGCGTTCGGAGCGCTGCACGGCAACTTCGTCGGGGGAGTGCTGGTCGCGATCGTGTTCAGCCTGGCCGCCGCGCGCCGCGGTCGCCTCGCGGACGCGGTCGCGGTGCACGCGCTGGTGAACGCGATCCTCGCGGTGGTCGCGGTGGTGACGGGGCGGTGGGGCTTCTGGTTTTGAAGGGCGGGCGGGTGGCTGTTGCACGTAACCGCAAAGGACGCAAAGGACGCAAAGTCAAAGCAAAGGAACGCAACGAAGTGAGAGTGCACGGCGCGTTGTCCGCTGCTGACGGCTGAGGCCGTCAGCGCGCCGGCGTCGAACGCGCGCGCACGCTGTCAGCGCGCAAGACCGCTTCGCTTCGACGGCGTCTTCGAGACGCGCGATGCGCTCTCACGCTGCCGTGCACTGACAGCGCGCCTTGCGCTCTCACTTCGTTGCATTCCTTTGCTTTGACTTTGCGTCCTTTGCGTCCTTTGCGGTGATGTGCAACGCCAGCGCCCCGCGCCCCGTCCCCGGTCCCCCCGACCGAGCCCAGCACTCGCCCACGATTCCACCCACTCGCCTTCTGTTACCGACTTCCAGCTTCCGATGTCCTTCGCGCGCGCTTCCTCCCCGATCCCCGGGGGCGCGCATGCCATGCCCCTGGTGCCTCGGTTCGTCAGCAACTGGTTCGGCGCAACGCGCCGCAGCGAGAAGGTCGCCGACATCGGTGAGTTCGAGCGCGTCTTCCAACGCGAACGCGCTCTCTCCGAACGCGGCGCTCGCCACTTCAGCCTCGTCGTGTTCGAGCCGGCGAGTTCCGCGCTCCGCGCCGAGCTGCGCCTCACGCGCGCGATCGCGCGGCGACTGCGCGACTCCGACGTGCTCGGGCGCATCGACAAGCGGCGTTACGCCGTGATCCTCTCGGCCACCGACGCCGAAGGTGCCTGGGTCTTCACCGACCGATTGCTCGGCGATCTGGCGCGCGAGTACCTGCCGGCCGACGTGCGGGTGTACAGCGATCAGGAGGACGAGGTCCTCGAAGGCGCGCGCGTCGCCGCGAACGAGGACGCCGTCGGTGCGCGCACGTCCGCCGCGCTGCCGCTCGAGGCCGCCGAAGAACTCGCGAAGCTGGCCGCCGTGCCCGCGCCGTTGCCGTCGAACGGCCAAGCGACGCCGTTCGACCTCGCCGCGGTCCGCAGCGAGTTCGAGCGCGACGTCCACGACCTCGAAGCGCTCTTCACGCGCCGCACGCCGCCCGCCAAACGCACGCTCGACGTGCTGGGTTCGGCGGCGCTGCTCGTCGCGCTCGCGCCCGTCCTCGCGACGATCGCCGTGGCGGTCAAGTTCTCGAGCCCCGGTCCGATCCTGTTCCGCCAGAAGCGCGCCGGCGTCGGCGGCCGTCCGTTCACGTTCTTCAAGTTCCGCTCGATGTACATCGACGCGGAGGCGCGCAAGAAGGAACTCGCCGCGCTCAACGAAGCCGACGGCCCGGTCTTCAAGATGAAGAACGACCCGCGGGTGACCCCGATCGGTCGCTTCATCCGGCGTTACAGCCTCGACGAGCTTCCGCAACTGTGGAACGTGCTGAAGGGCGACATGAGCCTGGTCGGCCCGCGCCCGCCCACGCTCGACGAGGTCCCGGCCTACGCGCGCTGGCACCGCCGGCGCCTGCTCCAGAAGGGCGGCCTCACCTGCCACTGGCAGGTCAGCGGCCGCAGCGACGTGTCGTTCGAGGAGTGGATGCGCATGGACGCGCGCTACAGCCGTGAAGCCAACCTGGGCACCGACATCAAGTTGCTCGCGCAGACGGCGAAGGCCGTCTTCACGGGCAAAGGCGCTTACTGAGAACGGGGAACCGACGGGCCGTGACGGACATCGAAAGGGCTCCGTCCCGCTCCCCCGACTCAGGAAGTCGCAATTTGAAGCGCTACCTCTTGGCGGCACTCGCCCTGCCGCCGCTCGCTGTCGCTCCGTTCGTCGTCGATTGGTTGCGTCCGAACGCGACCACGTCCGCTGAACCGCGCGAGCTCACCGCCCTGCCGCGCGAGCGAGCGCCGCTCCCCCGCGGCGACCACCCCTCGCCGCTGTGCATCAACCTGCCGGCGCTGCACTACTGGTCGGCGACGCTCGTCTACGCGGACCTGTTCCGCCAGGCGTCGCGGTGGTACCGCGAGGACCTCACGACCTGGGCCTGGGACTCGGGTCCGCCGCTCGCCGTCGACGCGGACGGTTGGATCACGGCGCTGCTGCCGAATCAGGGCGCGAGCGTGTTGATCGCGCGCGGTCCCAACGGACTGCTGCCGACGGGCCAGTACCAGGTGCGCTACGACGGCGAGGGCACGCTGGCCGCACACGCGAACGCGAGTGTCGTCGCGAGTTCGCCTGGCGCCATGACGTTGAACGTCGCGGTCTCGACGACGTCGGGCATCCAGTTGCGCCTCACGGCGACGAACCCGGCCAACCCGCTGAAGAACATCCGCGTGTATCCGCCGGGCATCGATCCCGACGCCGCGCCGCTCTTCCATCCGGACTTCATCGCGCTCCTGTCGCAGTTCCGCGCCGTGCGCTTCATGGACTGGCAGCGCACGAACGGCTCGAAGCTCGTGCACTGGCAGGACCGCACACTGCCGACCGACGCCGTGCAGACGGGCGACAACGGTGTGTGTCTCGAAGAGATGGTCGCGCTCGTGAACGAGCTCGACTGCGACGCGTGGTTCTGCATGCCGCACCTCGCGACGGACGAGTTCATGGCGCAGTTCGCACGCGGTGTCGCGCTGAGGATCGAGCCGGAGCGCAAGGTCTTCGTCGAGTACAGCAACGAACTGTGGAACGGCGGCTTCGCGCAAGCCGTGTGGGCCGCGCAGCAAGGCGCGCAACTCGGACTGCCCGGCTCGACGTTCCAGAACCAGTTGCGTTTCGTCAGCCGCCGCGCCGTCGAGATGTTCCGCATCTGGCGGCGCGAGTTCGGACAGGATTCGCGCCAGCTCGTGTGTGTGATGGCGGGCCAGTCGGTCAACACGTGGACGGGTCAGGTGCTGCTCGACTTCGAGAACGCCCACGAGTTCACGGACGTGTACGCCGTCGCGCCGTACTTCGGCGGACGACTCGGAGCGCCCGACAAGGCGCCGGCCGTGCTCCAGATGAACGAAGCGCAGTGGCACGCCACGCTCTTCGACGACATCGAGGACACGTTCGA
>JBIKNC010000178.1:0-9191 GCA_044358925.1 Planctomycetota bacterium
GAAATGGGGCGCCGGGAGAGCGGCGCTCCGTGTCCAGTCTTCCGTCGCGCGAGCCGCTGCCAGCGGGCCCGCGTGCGTGAGCCGTGACCGTTGCGCCGTCCCGGGACCCGTTTCTCGAAGGTCGCTTCCTTCGACGCCCCACCGACGCATGCTCGCCACGACGAGCCGCGTCACGGAGTCCCGATGTCCCAACGTCTCCAAGTCGCCACCACGGCGACACGTGGAGCGGCCGACCGCTTCGTCGCCGCTCTTCCATTCCTCGTTTGCCTCCCGCTCG
This sequence comes from Planctomycetota bacterium, assembly GCA_044358925.1. Classification (GTDB taxonomy): domain Bacteria; phylum Planctomycetota; class UBA1135; order UBA1135; genus Rohdeia. Next base: position 278 of record JBIKNC010000178.1, read on the forward strand.
TCGGATTCACGACGAGCACGACAGCGCAGGCCGACACACCGACGCCCGGCTTCGTGTTGAACGCACTCCCCTATCCGGGCGCCGGTCTCGTCACGACGCTCGCGAACGGCGAGTTCCTGGCCTTCGACGGCCAAGTGCTGTCGCGCCACGACAGCAGCGGCGCGCTGTTGCAGACGCTCACGACGCTCCCGAACTTCGTGTTCGCGAGTTTCCTCGTCGTCGACCCGACCGAGTCGTTCGCGATCTTCGGCGAGAGTTCGAATCAGGAGATCCTGAAGATCGACATCGCCACCGGCGCGATCCTCTTGACGGACAACCTGACCTTCAGCTTCGACGCCGTGTTCCTCGACGCGGACACGGTGCTCATCAGCGCGGCCGTGTGCGGCTTCTGCGGCGACAACAACTTCTACCTGTACGAGACGAACGACGGTTCGATGCAGGAGATCGCGCAGGTGAGCGGACCGTCGGGGCCGCTCGCGCTCGACGCGGCCGGCAACCTGTACTACGCGCAGCAGTCGGGAGTCTTCCCCGCGCCGGCCGGTTCGACGAGCATCCTCCGCTTCGACGCGGCGCTTCTCGACGGCAGTGTGTACCTCGGTGACTCGGACGCCACGGTGATCTCGACCGGCTTCGACGCCGGCGGCGACCTCGTGTGTGATCCGGCGACCGGTGCGCTGTACCTCGCGGAGAGTTCGTTCTCGACCGGCAACAGCTTCCTTTTCGAAGTGAAGTCGACACGCGGTTCGTCGAACCTCGTCGCGACGAGCGGCGCGTTCACGTCGATCGGCGGACTCGAGTTCGTCTCGGGCGCCGCACCGGCCGCGTTCGCGCCGTACCAACCGGCGTTCGGCGGCACGCTGCGCTACACGACGACCGACTTCTTCTCGTTCTCGGACCGCTACGAAGTCAGGCCCGCACGCACGGAACTCGCTCTCTCGGGCGTCGGTGTCACGGGCGCGGGTCCGTTCGATCTCGACCTCACGGGCGGACCGGCGGGCGGCGTCGCCTACACGATCTACGGACTGCAGTCGCTCCTCGCTCCGACGGAGATCGGCTACGTGACGGGTGTCACGGCGCCGCTCTTCACGCGCCTCGATCTGTTCACGTTCGTGTACGGACCGATCCTCGCGCTCGACGGCAACGGCGAGGCGACGCTCGGTTTCACGAACCCGGGCACGTGGCAGGGCACGGCCGCGGTCCAAGCGCTGATCGTCGATCCGTCGCTCGGCATCGTCGGCACGAGCACGCTCGCGCTGCTGTGACCCTCGGGCGGGAGTGCGGGCGCGCTACATTTGCGGCGTGCCCGAACTCCCGCCCCTCTTCGATCGCCGCTACGGCGAGCCCGGTTCGGCGCCGGGCGACTTCGCGAGCCGCGCGGGTGAAGGTGCGCCGCCGGCGCGTCCGCGTGTGCTGGTCGCGACCTACGACGCGGCAGCGGCGAAGGAATGGGAGAGCGACGAGCGCGGTGTGCTCGAGCTCGCGATCGCGCCGAACACGGTGACGTGGATCCACGTGCAGGGGCTCGGCGACGGGACCCTCCTGCGCGCACTGTCCGAACGATTCGGTCTGCACCGTCTGGCCGTCGCCGACACCTTCAACCTCGGCCAACGCCCGAAAGCCGACGAGTACGACGAATCGACGTACGTCGTCATGCGCGCGGTCTTCGTGAGCGACGAGGCCCTGGAGCCGTTCCATTGGGAGCAGATGAGTCTGTTCCTGCTCGACGACCTCGTCATCTCGATCGAGGAGCGCGCGAGCGCCTGCCTCGAACCGCTGCGCCAACGCCTGCGCGTCAGTCGCCAAGCGCTGCGTGAACAAGGCGCGGACCACTTGGCCGCCATGCTCGTCGACACGGTGGTCGACGGCTACTTCCCCGCGCTCGAAGAACTGGGCGATCGACTCGAGGCGATCGAGGACGAGATCCTGCAACGCCCCGGCCGCGACGTCCTGCGGCGCCTCTACCGCACGAAGCGCGACATCGTCTCGTTCCGGCGGGCGACGTGGCCGCTGCGCGAGGCGCTGCACGACATCGTGCGTTCACCGGGACCGCACTTCGCCGACGGCGTGCATCCGTACTTGCGCGACACGAGCGACCACGTCATCCAAGTCGTCGATCTGCTCGAGTCCTACCGCGAACTCGCGTCGAGCCTCGTCGACGTGCACGTCTCGATGCTCGGCCAACGCACGAGCGAGACCATGCGCGTGTTGACGGTCGTCTCGACCATCTTCATCCCGCTCACGTTCGTCGCCGGTGTCTACGGGATGAACTTCGACCGCTCGCAGCCCGGCAACATGCCCGAGCTCGGAATGCCGTACGCGTACATCGTCTTCTGGGCCGCGTGCATCGCGATCGCGGGCGGACTGGTGCTCGTGTTCGCGCGCCTCGGTTGGCTCGGAGCGAAACAGCGAGTCACGGACGACGACGAGTGAGATCCACGACATGCAACGACGACTGATCCTCATGCGGCACGCGAAGAGTTCGTGGGCCGATCCTGGCCAGAACGACCACGCGCGCCCGCTCAACGAACGCGGTCGCGGCGACGCGCCGCGCGTGGCGCAGCACCTCACCGTGATCGGCTGGACGCCGGACGCCGCGGTCGCGAGCGACTCCGTTCGGACGCTGGAGACGTTCGAGCGCATGAGGCCGCACCTGTTGCCGCGCGTGCACCTCGAAGTCGCGCAGTCGCTCTACTTGGGCGACGTGGTCGACATCCGGCGCAGCGCCGCGAATTGGAGTGCGGCGTGGCGCTGCGTGCTCGTGCTCGGCCACAACCCCGGCATGGAGGAAGCGGTTGAAGAGCTTTCCGGCCGCAGCGAGGCGATGAAGACAGCCAACGCCGCGCTGCTCGAGTGCGACCTGGACAACGACGACTGGAGCCTGGCCCTCACGGAACGCTGGCACCTCGTCGAGGTCGTGCGGCCGAAGGCGTTGCGTGCTGACGACGATTGATGGACGAGAGTTCGTCAGCGCAACGGAACAGCGCGCGCTCGAGAGGCTCGCGCGTCTTCGCCCTGGTCGTCGCTGTCGGGTTCGCGTTCTGTCACCTGGTCACGGGCTTGCTGGTCTTGGGCTTTCTGGTGGCAGCGTTGTCCCGGATCGACGGACGTTCGTCGCCGTTCGAAATCGCCGTTCGCAACGCGAGCGGCCACGACGTCGAGATCGCGCCCGTGGGTCGCAGCCCGGGTGAGCCACGTGCCCCGACCGTCGCGACCGAGGCTTGGGGATGGAGCAGACCTCGCGCGAGCCGTGCCTACGTGAGCGAACGGATGCGGGTGTACACACTCAAGCCGGATGCAGCGCTCGTGCTCGAGTGCGATGGCGATGCGTGGACGTTCGATGCGCTGCTCGTCCGCGAGGTGGGCGGCGTATGGCGCGAACTCGACGGCGTCATTCGACCCGCGGAGATCGGTGACTTCGTCCATCGCTCGATCACCGAACTCGAGGAGCTCCCACTCGCCGATCCGTCGCTCGTGGCCTTCGTCGAACGCCATCGTGGGGAGTGGCAACCGACTCCGCTGACGTGGCTGCTCCTCGCGCCCGCACTGATCGCGCTGAGAGCGGCGAGTCGGGGACTCGCGCGACTCGTCGGCCGCGGTCCGCGTGAGCGCTGGAACCTGCGCCTCGAGTTCACGCTCGCGCTCTGCTTCGCGTCGGCCGCGCTGGTTGCGTTCTGTGCGGCAGCCGGAAAGGGCCCAGCTCCGTGAGGGCCAGGGTCACTTCGTGCGCCGCGCGCGCTCCACGTGGATCGCGAGCAAGGCGACGTCGGGCGGATTCACGCCGGCGATGCGGCCCGCGGCGCCGAGGGTCCTGGGGCGCAGCTTCGCGAGTTGTTGTCTGGCTTCGATCTTGAGGCCGCTCACCGCGGCGAAGTCGAAGTCGGCGGGGATCTCGGTCGTCTCCTGACGGCGTGAGCGCTCGACGTCCTTCTTCTGCCGTTCGACGTAGCCGGCGTACTTCACGTCGGCTTCGACGGCGGTCATGAGTTCGTCGTCGAGTGCGAGTGCGGCGAGGCGCGGCTCGCGCGCCGCGAGCTGTGCGAACGTGACTTCCGGCCGCGCGAGCACCTCGGCGAACGTGCGATGCCCGTCGGTCGGTGAACGCAGCGTCTCGAGCAGCGTTCGCGCCGCGGCGATGCGTTCGCGCCGCGCGCGTGTGATCGCGAGCAGCTCGTCGTCGACGAGGCCGACGGCCGCGCCGCGTTCGCTCAAGCGTTCGTCGGCGTTGTCGTGCCTCAACGACAGGCGGTACTCCGCGCGGCTCGAGAACATGCGGTACGGCTCGGTCGGGTTCGACACCGTGAGGTCGTCGACGAGCACGCCCGTGTACGCCTCGTGGCGCTCGAGCACGAACGCGCCGCGCCCGCTCGCCCACAACGCGGCGTTCGCGCCGGCGACCAAGCCCTGCGCGGCCGCTTCCTCGTAACCGCTCGTGCCGTTGATCTGCCCGGCGAGATAGAGGCCGGGCACGTCGCGCAGCGCGAACGTCAGATCGAGTTGGAACGGCTGCACGAAGTCGTACTCGACCGCGTAGCCGTGGCGCAGGAAACGTGCGCGCTCGAGGCCGTCGATGCTGTGCACGAGTTCCTCTTGGATCTCGGCCGGCAGGCTCGTCGACAAACCGTTCACGTAGATCACGTCGGTCGAAAGGCTCTCGGGTTCGAGGAACAACTGGTGGCGATCGCGCTCGGCGAAACGCACGACCTTGTCCTCGACACTCGGGCAGTAGCGCGGCCCCACGCCCTGGATGCGGCCCGCGTACATCGGCGAGCGGTGCAGATTGGCGCGGATGACGGAGTGGGCCCGTTCGTTGGTGTACGCGAGGTGGCAGTCGATCTGCTGCAGCGCGGGGAACGCTGCGCGCGACGTGCGCAAGCTGAACGGCGACGGATCGGCGTCGCCCGGTTGAGGCTCGAGCCGCGCCCAGTCGATCGAGTCGGCCGCGAGCCGCGGCGGCGTGCCCGTCTTGAGGCGCCCCGTCGCGAGTCCGAGCGCGCGCAGATCGTCCGTGATGCCGTGCGCCGCCGCTTCGCCGATGCGCCCGCCCGCGGTTTGGCGTTCGCCCGTGTGCATCAACCCCGACAGGAACGTGCCGGTCGTGAGGATCGTCGCGGTCGCTGTGATTTCGCGCCCGTCCGCGAGCACGACCCCGACCACTTTCGGCTGCGCGCCGCTGCGGTCGACGAGGAGGCGCTCCACACCGCCTTCGAGCACGTCGACGCCGCGCGCGGCTTGCACGAGTGCCGTGACTTCGTCGCGATAGCGGTGTCGGTCGGCCTGCGCGCGCGGCGCCTGCACCGCGTAGCCCTTCGAACGGTTGAGCATCCGGAACTGGATGCCGCTCTTGTCGGTCGCGATCCCCATCGCTCCGCCGAGGGCGTCGACCTCGCGCGCGAGTTGCCCTTTGCCGAGGCCGCCGATGGCCGGGTTGCAGCTCATCTCGCCGATGCGGTCGGCGCGGAACGTGACGAGCGCCGCGCGCACGCCGAGTCGGCTCGCCGCGAGGACGGCCTCGACGCCCGCATGGCCCCCGCCGACGACGACGACGTCGTACGCCGGTGACCGCGCGGCGCTGCGCGCTTCGAACGGGTGCGGATGGGTGCGCGGCGGCGCGGGTGCGGCGGTCATGACGGTGTCGCGCGCAGTTGCTGACGGCGCGGCGAGCCGCACATTCGAACGCGCAGCGGCTCCGGCGTGAAGTGACGGGTCGCGTCGAAGCGGACGGGACTTGTCCTGCGAGGCCCCGCGTGCCGATGGAGCGCCCGTGCACGCCTGGATCTTCCGCCATCGCCACGGACTGCGCGCCGTGTACGGGTTGCCGCCCGAGGAACGGCTCGCGCCGTTGCTGGAGGCGGGTACGGCCCGTCCGAAGGCGCGGCGGGTGAAGGCGGACGAAGTGCGCCGCGAGTCGGTGTCCGAGACCGCGCACGCGAGCGACGAGGCGGCCGAGCGCGTACGCCAACTGACGCTCCGGCCCTGGCGCCGCCCCGCCTGAGAGCTGTCCCCGTTCGTTGGTTCCGACGCGTCGACCCCCTTTGCGGCCCACGGCGCAGGGTCGCCGTGTCGCGCACCCTTGGACCGACACGCCCGCCGGGCCCGGCGGAGCGCGTTCCAGCGCACGCCCGCGACCAGTACCAACGAACGAGGACAGTTCCCTCGGTCGGTAGACTCGCTCCATGATCGCGACGCTGCTCCTCGCCCTCGTTCCCGCGCTCCCGTCCCAGGACGGCGGCTCGCTCGAGGATCTGCGCGCCCGCCTCGCCAAAGAGCTCGAGGCCTCGACCACCTCCATCGCCCCGCGCGTCGACGCGGCCCTTCTCGAAGCCGTCGCCGCGCGCAAGGACGGCAGCCCGCGCCGCGCCGCCGCCGCGCGCGCCGAACTGGCCGCCCTGCCGAGCACCGCGGCCCTCGTCCTCGTCGAACGCCTCGCCGTCACGAACGAGAAGTCCGACGACGACGTCTGGCGCGCCCAGGAAGCGGGTCGCGCGCTCGTCGACGTCGCGAGCGCCGCCACGCTCCAGCGCCTCCTCGAACTCGCACAGCACACGTCCCCCACCACGCGCCGGTTGGCCCTCGTGGCGCTCGGCTCCCTGCCCAACAGCGAGAGCGCCGCGGCGACCCTCGCGGCGCGCCTCGGTGAACTGCGCGGCGAGGAACGCGCCTTGGCCGTCGGCGCGCTCGTGCGGCTGGGCGGGCCGCTCGGTGCGCAGGCCTTCGCCGACGCGGTCGAGGCGGGCGACGCCCAAGCGCTGCGTGCGGCGATCGCGGCGGCGACCGCGCGCAAGGATGCGAGCCACACCGCGCTCGTCGATCGCATCGCGACGAACAACGACCTCGCGCGCGGCACGTGGCGCGAGTTGCTCGATCACCTGGCGGCGCTGCCGGCGCTGCTCGAACCGCAGCGCGTGAATCCTCTGATCGGGCTCGTGCTCACAGGTTCGGTGAAGAGCCCGGACGCGGGTGTGCTCGTCGAGCGCATCGGTCTCCTGCCGATCGCGCGCCGGCACGTGCAGGACGCGCTCGACGGCGTCGCCCGCACGGCCGACGAATCCACGGCGACGAGCGCGAAGGTCGCACTCGCACGCCTCGGCGACCGCAACGTCGAGAAGGCGCTGATCGACGAACTCGACGCCCGCGTCGACGGCGCACGCCCGGGCGACGCGGGACCGTTGCGCGCCCTCGGACAGATGCGCATCCGCCTCGCCGACTACAACGGTGCGATCAACGACCTCAAGAAGGCGCTCAAGGAGGCGAAGGACGGCGGCGCGTTCGTCCAGCGCGAGATCCACATCGACATCGCGCGCGCCTACGCCCTGAACGAGCGGCTCGACAAGGCCGCCGCGGCGCTCGCGGACGCGAACCTGACCAACGCGCGCCGCGAGGAAGTCGCGGGCCTGCCGGAGTTCGCCGTCCTCGCCGCGCATCCGCGCTACGGCGAGATCTTCGACCGCGAGTGAGACGGCAGCCGGCCCGCGGCGGGCGGCGACTCGTGGCCACGTGCCGCACGAGCCGATCGGCTCCTGTGTGAGGAGTGAACCCGTCGGTGGGCGTCTGCGCCCCGGAGCGCCGTCGTCGGCGCGTCTCGCGAGCGCGTGCCTGCGCGCCGCCGACGCCGGCGTGCGTGCGCTCGAGCGGCTTCTGTTCCCGCGTGTCTCGCAGAACCCGCGGCGCGTCGGCGTCTGGCGCGTCGGCATGATCGGCGACACGCTCGCGGCGCTGCCGGCGCTCGCGGCCGTGCGCGCGAGCCACCCCGACGCGACGCTCGTGCTCTTCACGTCCCCGGGGCCCGACGGCGCACCCGGCGCGCGCGAACTGGTCGACCACAGGAGCGGCCTCGGCGATCTCGAACTCGTGCGCTGGTCGCACGAGGAACTCGCGTCGGGCGGTGTGCGCGGGCTGATCGCGCGCCTGCGCGCGGCACGCGTCGATCGGATGTATGTGCTGCCGCAGGACCGCTCCACGCCGCGCGCCGAAGTGAAACACCTCGTCGCGCTGTTCGCGGCGCGCATGCGCGGCGTGCGCGGCAGCGGGCTCGCGTCGGCGGAGTGCCTGCCGCGGAGTTTGCGCACCGCACACGACCGCTGGAGCCTGCCGCCGGGCGAAGCGCAGCGTCTGCTCGCACTCGTCGAACGCTGCGGAGCACGCTCCGCCGGCGCCGACGTCGACGTCTTCGGCCCGCGCGAGGCCGAACGCGCGCGCGCCCTCGTGCAGTCGCTCGCTCCGAACGGCGAAGCGCTCCTGTGCCTCGGGCCGGGCGCAAAACTCGCACACAAACGTTGGAGTCCGGCTGCGTTCGGCCGCGTCGCACGCGCCTGGACGGACGCCGGCGGCGTCGCCGTCACACTCGGCGCGCCGCACGAACGCGCACTCGCACTCGCCGTCGAACAGGCCGCGGGCGTGCGCGTCGCGAGCCTCGCCGGCGAACTCGACCTGCGGGAGTCCGCGGCGCTGCTCGCACGCGCGTCGGCCGTGCTCTCGAACGACACGGGCACGATGCACCTCGCCGCGACGGTCGGTGCGCCGCTGGTCGCCGTGTTCGCGGGTGTCGATCGCGAAGGTGCGTGGCACCCGTGGAGCCGCGCGAGCGCCGGCGCGGTGCGTGTACTGCGCCACCCAACGGCCTGTTCACCGTGCCGCGCGGCCGATTGCTCCGTGCGTGTGGGCGGCGAGCCCGCCTGCCTCGCGGGCGTGACGAGCGACTCGGCTCTCGCCGCGCTCCTCGCAGTCGCTCGCGTCCGCCCGACCGAGCGCGCCGCGCGCGCCGCGTGAGGCCGGAATCGAGAGAACGCGGCGGCAGCGCCGGTTCGGCCCGGAAGGAGTGCGGTGGGTCGGGTCGATACACCCCACCGGACGGCCCCCCTGCCCTCGACGCCCCCTTCGTTTCCATGCACCGTTCGTTCGAGAAGACCCTCCACTC
>JBIKNC010000180.1:0-9096 GCA_044358925.1 Planctomycetota bacterium
AAGCGCGCCTGACGGGCGTCGGCCGCGGAGTGCGGAATGAGGGGGGATTTTGTCGCGGCACCGTACCGCCCCCTGCCGCCGCCGCACGCGTCAACGCGGCAGCAGCTTCTCCACTTCCTTGCGCTCCTGCGCCAACTCCGCGGCACTCGCGGCGAGCTTCGTCTTCAGGAACGGCGTCAGCTCGAGGTTGCGCACGATCTCGTAGCCGCCTTGGCCGTCGCTCCGCACCGGGAACGACGAGATCAAGCCCTCCGGCACGTCGTAGCTGCCGTCGCTCGCGACACACACCGAACGCCACTCGCCCTTCGGCGTCGGGTCGACGAGATCGCGCACGTGGTCGACGAGTGAACTCGCGGCCGAGAATGCACTCGACTTGCCGCGCGCTTGGATGATCGCGGCGCCGCGCTGCTGCACGGTCTTGAAGAACTCACCTTCGAGCCAAGCCTTGTCGGTGATGACGTTCGCGGCGGACTTGCCCTTGATCGTGCAGTTCACGAAGTCGGGCACCTGCGTCGCGGAGTGGTTGCCCCAGATGAGCGCGTTCTTGACGTCGGTCGTGTGCACGCCGGCCTTGATGGCGAGCTGCGCCTGCGCGCGGTTCTGATCGAGACGCGTCATCGCGGTGAAGCGCGCGTCGGGCACGTCGCGCGCCCAGTTCATCGCGATCATCGCGTTCGTGTTGCACGGGTTGCCGACGACGGCGACGCGCACGTCGCTCGCGGCGTGGTCGTTGATCGCCTTGCCCTGCGCTTCGAAGATCGGGCCGTTCTCGCGCAACAGGTCGCCGCGCTCCATGCCCGGGCCGCGCGGCTTGCTGCCGACGAGCAGGGCCCAGTTGGCGTCCTTGAACGCGACCGCGAGGTCGGACGTGAGCACGATCCCGTGGAGCAGCGGGAAGGCGCAGTCCTCGAGCTCCATCGCGACGCCGCGCAGGGCGGCCTGCGCCTCGGGGATCGGCAGCTCGAGGCAGTGCAGGATGACCGGCGTGTTCGGACCGAACATGTCGCCGGCGGCGATGCGGGGGAGGAGGGCGTAACCGATCTGACCGGCGGCACCGGTCACGACGACTCGAACGGGTTTGACCATGGCGGCTGTTTGGACGTGTGGGGCGACCATTGTGCCGCCCTGGGGGAGCGACTGGAACGGCGACGAACAGCGCTCGACCGCGGCTGCGACGAGTCCCACGATGCGAGCGCGCGAGCGCGAGTCGGCGTACCCACGGGAGCGGGTGAACCGTCCGCGGCCGTTCGCGCGTAGGCTCGGGGACATCGCCGCCACCACCATGCCCTCCACACTCGCCCCGCTGACGCGCGCCCGGTTCACGGAGGTCCTCACGGACCTCGGCGAGCGCGCCCGGGCGTGGCGCTTCGACGTCGCCCCCAACCCGTGTGTCGGCGCCGCGTTCCTGGACGCGCACGGCAGCGTGATCGCGGAGGGCTTCCACCGCGTGTGGGGCGGCGCGCACGCCGAGGTCGAGGCGCTGCGCGCGCTGGCCGCCACGGGCGTGCCCGCGGATGAGACGCACGCCCTCGTCGTCACGCTCGAGCCGTGCTCGACGACGGGCAAGACACCGCCGTGCACGGACGCGCTGTTGCGCGCCGGCGTGCGCCGCGTCGTCGTCGGTGAGCTGGATCCCGACGCGCGCCATCGCGGCCGCGGCATGACGCTGCTGCACGAACGCGGCGTCGATGTCGGTCATCTGCCGGGGCCGGCCGCGCTCGAACGAACGACGCCGCACTTCCTGCGTTGGAACGATCGCGAGCGCATCCGCCGCCCGCGCCCGTGGCTGATCGCGAAGTGGGCGCAGACGCGCAGCGGCCATCTCGTGCCGCCGTCCGACGTGGGTGAGGGGCGCTGGATCAGCTCGCCGGAGAGCTTGCGCGAGGTGCAACTCCTGCGCAGCCACGTCGACGCGATCGTGACGGGCGTCGGCACGGTGAAGACCGACGACCCGCGCCTGTCCGTGCGCTACCCGGCCGAACTCACGAACGCGCCGCTGCGCGTCGTGCTCGACAGCGAACTGTCCACGCCCCCGAACGCGCGCCTGTTCGAACCGCCGCAGGGCGGCGAGAGCGCAGGCGCGGTGCACGTGCTCTGCCGCGCCGGTGCGAACGCGCATCGCCATCGCGCGCTGCTCGCCGCCGGCGCGCAGGTGCACAACATCCACCCCGGCGACGACGGGCGCCTCGACCTGCGCGAGGTGCTCGCGCTGTTGTGGAGCATGGGCGCGCGACGCGTGCTGCTCGAAGCCGGACCGACCCTCACGAAGGCCTTCTTCGAGCGCGGCTTCGTCGATCAGTTGCGCGTCTACACGGGCGCGGTGAACGGCGGTCGCGGAGAGAGTCTCGGCCTGCTGCTGACGGGCACGGAGTTGCTCGAGCGCTTGCACCGCGAGGTCGGTCCCGACGCCGTGCTCGAAGCGTTCCCCGGGCGGCGGCTGTCCTGAGCGGCGTTGGTACGCTCCGCGGCATGAGGGGCAGCGGGGCGCGCGGCTTTCGAACGGTCGTCGTTGGTGTGGTGTTCGCGTTGCTCGCGGCGTGCAGTTCGCTGCAGGGCCACGGTCCGCGTGTGCCGACGACCGAGGCGCTCGCGGCGTTCGACGAGGCGCGCGCGCTCGAGCGAGCCTACGCCCTCGAACCCGCGCCCGAACTCGACGCGCGCATCGTGGCGGCGCTCGAACGTGCGGCCGCCGCGGATCCACTGTGGATCGCGCCGCGGCGCCTGCTCGACGAGCGTGCGGTGCGCGAGTTCGAAGGGCCGCAGGTGCTCGCGGGACATCGCGCGCGGCTCGCGGCTCGCGATGCACGCGCGCTCGACTTCTATCTCGCGGGGCGACTCGAGGGCGCGCGCGGTGTCGAGCGTTTCGAGTACGCCGCGCTCCTGGAGAACGATCTGCCGTGGCCGCACCACGCGCTGAGTGTCGAGGCCGATCTGCGCGGGCGCCGCGTCGAAGCGAGTCTGCACGCGCGACGTGCATTCGAGCGCGCGAGTTGCGGGTACGAACGTGCGCTGTTCGGACGGCGGCTCGCGGCCTTGATCGCGAGCACGTCGGCCGACACTCGCGGCGAGGCGCGCCTCGTGCTCGAACGTGTGCTCGCCGCGGGCGAACTCGACGAACACTCGCGCATCGAGACGGAGTACGACCTCGCACTCTTCGAGCTCGATCTGCGCGAGCCGCCGCCGATCGTCGAGATCGGTTATCGGCGCGCACTGGGGCTCGTGGCCTCGGGCCACACGACGCGCAGCGAGACGCTTCGGCTCCTGTTGGCGCTGGGGATCGCGCGGCAGGGGCGATCGAACGAAGCGTGGGTGCTCGACGTCGAAGGTGCGCTGCGTCGCCATCCCGTGTACGCGAACGACGGGTTGCTGCGCGACGCGTTGCTCGGCGACGACACCGGACGTGTGTTCGCGCGCGTGCGCGGCGCGCCGGAACGCCAGCCGTGGGACGCGCTGCTCGTGGAACTCGAGAGCGGTGACGCGCGCCGCGGCGTGGAGCGTTGGCTGGCCGAGTTGCCGCGCGCCGTGCTGTCGGAAGACGACGGTCTTCCGCGCGACGACCGGCTGCGGACGTTCGCCGCCCTCGCACTGCGTGGCGCGACGAGCGCCGGCGCGCGCGCCGATCTCGCGGCCGCGGCGTTCGACGCCGGTCTGTTCGACGAGGCCGCGGCGCTCGCGCGCGGCGTCTCACGCGATGCGTCCGCGACCGTCGTCGCGAGTGCGCGCCGAACGGAGCGGCGCGCGTTGGCGGCGCGCGCGCTGCTGGCGGAGATCGACGGGCTCTTGGCCGCGGTGCTCGGCGACGGCGTGGCGTGGGACCTCGTCGCACCGCCGACGCCGTTGCCCGCGACGGTGCCGCAGGACCTCGCACTCGCAGGTGTGCTCGAACACGTCGGCGCACTCGTCGAGCGCTACTGGGACCTGCTCGAGTTCGTCGGGCCGCATCCGCGCGCCGACGTCGCCGCATCACCCACGTTGCGCTTCGGTCCGTTCGGAGCGGTCGTCGTGCCCGGGCCGATCTTCTCGCAGCGCGACGCGGAACTCGGACTCGGCGCGGCCGGCGCACGCGTGCCCGGATTGGCCGCTGTCATGGATCTGCTCGGACGCACGGCGCTGATCGGCGAGCCGCCGTTCGGCACCGTCGACGGCACGGTGCTGCGCCGGTTGTGGTTCGAAGAGCGCAACGGCGAACACCTCGGCCTGCCGTGGAGCGGCCTCGTGATCCTGTGCGACGGCGTCGAGTCGGCCGGCTCGCGCAGTCGCGCGGGCCTCGAGATCAGCGGCGCGGCGCTGCACGAGGGCTACTGGATCGACGTGGGGGCGGAGCGGCGCCGACTCGCCGTGTGGCGCGCGGCGCAGCGGCGGCTCGACGAACGCGGGGCCCCGTGGTTCGAGGAACTGCGCGGCGAGTTCCTGCTCGCGACCGACGTCGGTGCGGGCGGCGATCCGACGCGGGCGCGCACGCAACTCTCACCGTCGCTCGGTGCTTCGAATCTCGTGCGGCTCGCGCTGCTCGCCGAGCGGCGCGCTGCTGCGCCCGAGGCGGAGGAGTTGGTGACGCTCGACGATCTGCTCGAGGTCGTGAGTGTGCACGAGGAAGGCCACTTGTGCGATCGCACACGCTTCCTGCCGCTGACGCGCGACCCGCTGGGTGTGATCGCGCTGGCGGCGAGCGAGGGCTTCGCGCCGCTCGCGATCGAGCGGCGACTCGAGTACCGCGCGGAGTTGACGGCGCTCGCGTGTGTCAGCGAACCGCGCCTCGTGTTGATCGAGCTGCTCGAAGCGCACGAGGTCGACGCGCGCGGCCCGACGGTGCACGCCCACGCCTACAGCGATCTGCTCGCGGACTTCCTCGAAGAGTGGAACCGCGAGCTGCTCGCGCGCGAGCCCGACCCGCGCCTCGCACCCGGCTGCGATCTGTTGCACCAACTCCACGTGCTGTCGGCCGAAGAGGTGCGTGCGATCGCGCTGCGCCTGGCCGAGCGCGAAGGCCTCGTGGCGCGTTGACGGATCCGGTGTCTGACACCGTACGCGTCAACGGCGGTTGTCGAAGCTCATCCGCCAACGGCCCGTCTCCACGCCGCCGCGCTCCTCGACGAACAGCACCGGCGGACCGGGCTCGTCCACCGCGAAGTGGTACGTGACCACCGTGTCCGCTTCGTCGCCTGCGTGCACGCGGTAGACCCAGCACTCGAACTCACCGGCCGGCACCTCGACCAGCGAATGTCCGAGTTCGGTCGCCGCGGCGGCGAAGTGCGCATGACCGCGCAGCTCTTCCCACGTCGCGCGTTGTTCGGCGGGCTCGCCGAGCGGCGCGCCGGCCGCGTCGAAGCGCGACATGCGCAACGTGACCGACAGCGCATCGGCGTCGAGGAACTCGGTGTGCACGACTTCGACGACCTCGCCGCCGCGCACGATCTCGAGGTGGGTCATCGAACCGCTCGGATGGTTCGCGCGGATCTCCTCCGCCGTGTACGGGATCGGCGCGAGCCCCGCGATCTGTGCTTCGGGGAAGGGCGTGTTCGGTGTGCGGCAACCCGCCGCGACGAGCGCGAGGGATGCGAGGACGAGGACGTGCTTCATGGGAGTTCGTGTGTCAGCGCCGTTGACGCGCGATCGCCGCCGACGCCAAGTCGAGCAGCTCGTCGAGGTCGGCTTCGGTGTGGTCGCCGAAGTGGCCGACGCGGAAGGTCTTGCCCTTGAGGTCGCCGTAGCCGTTCGAGACGTGGTGTCCCGCGCTCTCGAGGTCCGCGGCCATGCGAGCGACGTCGACGCCGTTCGCCGCGATGCAACTGACCGTCGGCGAACACCACTCCGTGCGCGCGGGGAACGCACACAGTCCTTGGCTGTGTGCCCAAGCGAGCATGCGCGCCTGCATGCGCGTGTGGCGCGCGAAGCGCTTGTTCCAACCGTCGGCTTCGTCGCGCGCGCCGCCCTCGAGCAAGCCCTGCGCGATGTCGTCGAACTGCAGCGCGAGCGACTGGTACAGACTGATCGCGGGCGTTGTCGGCGTCGCGCGCTTCTCGTGGCCGTCGATGATGCGGAGCGGATCGAGGTACCAACTGCGCGCGGTGACCTTCTTCGCGCGCTCCTGGTACCGCTTCGACGCGGCGCACAGAGCGAGTCCGGGCGGCAACGCGAGCGCCTTCTGACTGCCGGTCAGCACGAAGTCGATGCCGTGCCGCTCCATGTCGATCGGCTGACCGCCGGCGAGCGTGACGGCGTCGACGAGCAGGAGTGTGTCCGGCGCACGTTCGCGCAGCGCGGCACCCAGCGATGCCAGCGGCGTGAGCACACCCGTCGACGTCTCGTTCGCGACGACCGTCACGGCGTCGAACGGTCCGTCCTTCACGAGGCGTTCGGTGAGTCGATCGAGGTCGGGCGCCTCGCCCCACGCCACGTCGAAACTCGCGGCGTCGCGGCCGATGGTGCGCGCGACCTCGTGCCAGCGTTTCGCGAACGCGCCGTTCACGACGCTCAACACACGCGGTCCGACTCCGAGGAGCGCCGACTCCATGAGCGACGTCGCGCTGCCGGTCGCGACCGCTCCGCGCACTCCTTGTCCGTGGCGGTAGCCGAACAGGTGTGCGAGGTGCGGATCGATGCGGTCGATCAGCGCGTCCATCTGCGGCGCGCGGTGGCCGATCATCGGCAGGGCTTGTGCGGCGAGGATCTCCTCGCGCACGTGGGTCGGTCCGGGGATCCAGAGGCGTTGCATGGGGCGGCGCGCCGCGGCGCGTTCGGCAGGGGACAAGAGGAGGTGTTCGAGTTCGAGCGTCGAGAGCGCGGTCGCTGCGGCGCGCGCGAAGACTGCTTCGCGACGCACGACGGCGCCGAACGCGACGAAACGCGCGACGTGCGCTTGGGTCTCGAGGTCGGTTGCGCCGTCGCCGACGAAAGCGATGCGGCCGAGATCCTCGCGCTGCGTGAGGCGCGCGAGCAGCGCGGGCTTGCCGCCCGAGCGCGTGAGCGGATGCTCGCGCTCGAAGCCCTGATACGCGCCGTCTTCGTCGAACAGCACGTCGACGGCGTGCACGTCGTGCTGTGCGACGCCGAGTTCACGCGCGACGGCGCGCACGGCCGGCAGCAGTCCGCCCGACACGACCAGCACACGTTTGCCGCAGCGCACGAGCCGCGCCACGAGTTCGCGCATGCCGGGCACGAGCGTCTCGACGTAGCGCCTCGCGACGCGTTCGAGATCGGCGCGCGACGGGCGCACACGTTCGAGCCGCAGGCCGTACACGTCCTCGAGAGCGAGCTCGCCGTTCATCGCACGCTCCGTCAGCGCGGCGAGTTCGGAGCGCAACTCGCCCGCGAGTTCGTCGATGCCTTCGATCGCGCTCAGGGTCGAGTCGCAATCGAACACGATCGTGTCGTAGGGCGGAGGCGAGTCCATCACAGCCGGACGCAGCTCACCCAACGGATCGGTTCGATGCGCCGCAGATCGTCGAGCACGTCCTTGCCGACGAGTTTGTCGACGGACAGGTACGCCGACGCCAGCGCGCCCTGGTCGTGCGACGGCCGTCCGAGGTCGACGCGCAGGATGTTGACGCCGTGCTCGCCGAGGACCGTGCCGATGCGGCCGAGCACACCCGGCCGGTCTTCGTGACGCGTCACCAGGATGGCGCCCTTCGGTTCGAGATCGACGTGCACACCGTCGATGCGTGTCAGGTAGGGCGTGCGGCCGAACAGCGCGCCGCGCACGCTCGCGCCGCCGCCGTTGACACCTTCGAGCCGCAGGAGCAGGTGCCCGTCGTGGTAGATCGACTCGTCCTCGACGCTCTCCAGCACGCGGATGCCGCGTTCGCGCGCGACGAGCGGCGCGTTGACGAAGTTCACACCGGCTCCGACGACGTGGCGCAGGAGGCCCACCAGGCACGCGAGCCGGAACGGTTCGGTGCCGTGTTCGGCGAGCGCACCGCAGGCCGTCACTTCGACCTTCGCGACGGGGCCGTCGACGAGTTGCACCGCGAACGCGCCCATGCGTTCGCCGAGTTCGAGCGCGGGCGCCATGCGCTGGAGTTGCTCGCGGCCGTACGCGGGCATGTTGACCGCGTTGCGCGCCGTGCCGTTCAGCAGGAACTCGGCGATCTGCTCGGCGATCATGTCACCGACGCGGTCCTGCGCTTCGACCGACGAAGCGCCGAGGTGCGGCGTGACGACGACCTTGTCGTGTTTCAGGAGCGGATGGTCGGCCTTGGGCGGCTCTTCGAGCAGCACGTCGAGCGCCGCACCGGCGAGTGCACCGCGGTCGAGCGCTTCGAGCAGCGCCTGCTCGTTCACCACGCCGCCGCGCGACGTGTTGACGACGTACGCGCTCCTCTTCATGAGGGCGAGTTCGCGCGCACCGATCATGTCGTTCGTGCCGTCGACGAGCGGCACGTGCAACGACAGGAAGTCGACCTGCGGCAGCAGAGCATGCAGCTCGACCAGATCGACGCCCGCGATCGGCGAGCCCTTGCCCGCCGCCGCGAGGTACGGATCCGCCGCGAGCACACGCATGCCGAGGGCGCGCGCGCGCTCCGCGAGGAGTCCGCCGACACGCCCGAGTCCGACGATGCCGAGTGTCTTGCCGGTCATCTCGGCGCCGACGAGACCCTTCTTGCTCCACGAGCCTTCGCGTGTGCGGCGCGACGCGGCGGTGATGTTGCGCGCGAGCGCGAAGCACAACGCGAGTGCGAGTTCGGCGGTCGACAGCGTGTTGCCGCCGGGTGTGTTCATCACGACGACGCCGCGCGCGGTCGCCGCTTCGCGATCGATGTTGTCGACACCGATGCCCGCGCGACCGACGACCGTGAGGCGCGGCGCGGCGGCGATCACCTTCGCGGTGATGCGCGTCGCGGAGCGCACGACGATCGCGTCGACGTCGTGCACGGCTTCACACAACGCGGGCTCGGCGAGCCCGAGCCGTTCGATCACTTCGAGTCCGCGATTGCTGAGGTTGGCGAGAGCGGAAGGGGAGAGCTCGTCGCACACGAGCACACGCGGACGGCGGGGGGCGGCCATGAGGCCAGCCAGGATAGGAGTTCGGATCTCGGGTCCCGGTTGACGCGTACGGTGCCAGGCACCCTGTCGCCAGATCCGGCACATCGCGGCCGG
>JBIKNC010000181.1:0-9077 GCA_044358925.1 Planctomycetota bacterium
GCCGGCGCGCGCCGCTGTTGGATGGAGCCAGAGATCGGATTCGAACCGACAACCCCCGCTTTACGAAAGCGGTGCTCTACCGTTGAGCTACTCCGGCGTGTTCGTGTGCCGCAGGGCCTGGCCGAGCGGCGCCCCGCGACTATCGGTCGCGAGGGCGGAGAGAATGCAGAACAGGCGGCCGATTTGGAACAGTCGAGACGACTTCTCGCTGCTTCCGATCAACGCGCCTGTCCGTCGTGTTCAGCGCTGGTGTTCAGCCGAGGTGTTCAGCCGAGGTGTTCAGCCGGGCCGGCTGCGGCGGCCGCGCCTGAGCGCGCGGCCGCCGCATCCGAGCCGCATCACTCGCTGACCTGGACCTCGACGCTGCGCAGCGCGGCAGCGCGCTGCGTGCCGCCAAGTTCGAGAGCACCGAGCGCTTCGGCTGCGGCGTGGCGCACGGCCAGCGACGCGTCCGACACGACCAGGCCCGCCAGCGCTTCGTACGCCGAAGCCGAGACGCCGCCCGTGCGGCGCAGCAGGTTCGCGAGAGCGCGGCCGCCGGCCACACGAGCTTCGTCGCTGCGGTCGCCGTCGACGACGAGCGCCACGAGGGCGTCGGCGTGGCGCGCGGCACCGGCACGAGCGAGAGCCGTCGTCGCCGGAAGGACGACGTCGTCCGGGCGCTGGGCGAGCGTGCTCGCCAGGGCGTCCGCCGCCGCCGTCACGTCCACGTTCGCCGACGCGAGTGCGGCGAGTGCCGCTGCTGCGCGCGAGGAGAGGTCGTCGGCTTCGGCGCGGTCGACGTTCATGCGCTCGTCGAGCGCACCCACGATCGCGTCGCCCTCACCGGAACCGCCCACGATCGCGTTCGCGCGGTCCTCGTACATCTCGCCCGCCGCTTCGACGTCGCTCGACACGACGACGAACGGCGTCGCGCCGAGGCGCGCGTCGTTGCGGACGTCGGTGAGGACCTGCTGCGTCGTGATGTCGGAGAGCGTGTCGGCGCACACGATCACGTCGACGCCGCCGGCCTTGCGCAGGTTGGCGAGTCCGACGATGCCGCGATCGGCGCTCGTGCAGGCGACGCCGCGCGACTCGAGGTCCGCGACGATCGCGTTGCGGCGATTCTCGTCACCGTCGATGACGAGCGCCGTGCGCTGGATCGCGCGGCCGGCCGCCGTGGCGAGCGTGCCGACCACACGACCGTCGAGGTCGAGTCGACCGCCGGCCAGACCGGAGTGTGCGATCGCGATGGCCGCTTCTTCGCGCACTTGACCGACGCTGTAACCGAGCGCCGCGAGCATCGCCGGCGACGGTGCGGCCGACGCACGACCGTACGTGCGCAGGATCGCGATCGCCGCGGAGACGTCGTTGTCGGCCAGTGCGCGCTCGAGGGCGCGCTCCATCGCCGCCGGGCCGGCCGTGAAGGCCGTCAACAAGCCTTGCGCGGCGAGTTCCGATTGCGCTTCGACGTCGCCGCCCGCGAGGGCGATGAGGCCGAGTTCGTAGCTCTGCGCCACGCTGGCGCGCACGAGTCCGGCGCGTGCGTCGAGATCGTTCTGGTCGGCCTCGAGGGCGCGGTGGAACGACTTCTTCGCGAGCTCCTCGCCGTACATCGGCGCGGGCACGGCGACGTGCGCGAGTTCACCACCGCCCCAGTTCCACACGACCTGTGAGAACTGGTACGGCGCGAGGACGCGGTCGTCGTCGTTGAGGTACTGGTTGCCTTCGTTGACGAGCTGCGCGGCGGCCGCGCCGGTCCAACCCGGTGCGACCTTCTCGAGCGCTTGCTGCGCGGCGCGGCGCACGTCGTCCGGGCGCGTCGCATCGGCGGCGACCCACGCGAGCGAACCGGCGGCGCGCGGGTCACCGAGGTTGCCGAGCGTGATCGCAACGTTGCGAGCCTGGAAGGCGTCGGTGCTCTCGAGGGCTTCGACGAGCGGCGGAACGACCGCGCTGCCCATCTCCGCGAGGCTCAGCATGACGAGCACGCGGTACGGCTCTTCGGAGCGCTCGGCGAGCGCACCCAGCATGTACGGCACGGCGTACTCGCCGTGGCGCGCGCGCAAGGAGGCGACGATCTGTCGGCGTTCGACCGGCGTCGGTGCGTCCTTCAACGCGGTGAGCAGTTCGCGGATCGCGTCGCGATCGTCGAGGCGCTCGATGCGACCGAGGTCGGCGAGGTCGATGAAGCGCTTCGCGACGATCTCGAATTGACCTTCGCGCACGAGCAGGCGCAGCCACACTTCTTGTTCGGTCGCGCGGTACAGCTCGTAGGCCTCGTCGGACGACGGGTCGAGCGCGAGTGCGCGCTGCAGCGTCGCGAGAGCCTCGGCCTCTTGGCCCTGCTCGAGCAGCGCCAGGCCCTCGTTGAACAGGCGCGCGAGGTCACTGGACTGTGCTGCCGCGGGTGCGGCGAAGAGAGCGAGGGCCAGGGCCGTCGGGGCCAGGTTCCGGCGAAGTCCGGTCATGTCGTTGCCTCTGCGCGGGATGGGTACGCGTGGGTTGGTTGAGCAGACCGCGCCTCGGTGCACGGCGAACGCCGGGACGAAGTGTCCCGTCGGTCGCCATGGTCGAGGATGCGGCGCGCGTCGAGGGAAGTCGGAACTCGAGCGCTTGGCGGCGACCCGTTCGATGGGTGGAACAGGGGTCGCGTCGTGCTGCCCTCTCGTGGGGGAAGTCGGCGGGGGATGATACCGAGGGGGTGGGGTCGGTCAAGCGACGGTGGCGTCGCGAGCACGCTCTACTCCCCCACCCGAGCGCGGCAACGGAACTGTGCGAGGACGCGCGACTTCTCCTGGGCGTCGCCGTCCCGCACCATGGGCTGTGCGTGAGCACCGCGGTGCTTCCCGCCGATCCCTGTGACGAACGTAGAACCCACGAGCGAACGCGTGCGACCCGGGGCGACCGTCCTCGTCGTCGACGACGATGCGGACATCCGTTTGGCCCTCGAGCTCCTGCTGCAGTACGAGGGCTACACGGTCTGGACGGCGCCGCACGGTCGCGCGGCGCTCGCGCGCCTCGACGAGGAGGCCGCCCGCGGCCGCGCCGTCGACGTCGTGGTGAGCGACGTGAAGATGCCCGGCATGGACGGCATCGAGTTGCTCGAGAAACTCGTGGCCCGCGACGACCCACCGCCGGTCGTTCTGGTCTCGGGCCACGCCGACGTCGAGATGGCCGTCGGCGCCTGCCGGCGCGGCGCGGCGGACTTCCTGGAGAAGCCGCTCGACGAGAACCGCGTGCTGGTCAGCATCGCGGGAGCGCTCCACCGCGCGCGCCTCGAACGCACGAACCGCCGCCTGCGCACCGAACTGGGCGGGCGCTTCGATCCGATCGGTCGCTCGCCCGCGTGGCGCGCGGTCGTTCAGCAGCTCGAACGCGCGGCGCGCGCCGACGTGCCGGTGCTCGTCCTGGGCGAGAACGGCACGGGCAAGGAGGTCGCGGCGCGCCACTTGCACATGTGCGGCCCGCGCGCCGGCGGACCGTTCGTGGCCGTGAACTGCGCGGCGATTCCCGACGAGCTGATCGAGTCCGAGCTCTTCGGCCACGAACGCGGCGCGTTCACCGGCGCGACCGAGCGCCGCATCGGTCACTTCGAAGCCGCACAGGGCGGTGTGTTGTTCCTCGACGAGATCGGCGACATGCCGCTCGCCGCGCAGGCCGCGCTCCTGCGCGCGCTCGAGACACGCGTCGTCACGCGCGTCGGCGGACAGGATCCGATCGCCGTCGACATCGCGGTCGTGGCCGCGACGAACAGCGACCTCGTGGCCGCCGTCGCCGCGCAGACGTTCCGCATGGACCTCTACTACCGGCTGGCGGTGGTTGCGGTGCGCGTGCCGCCGCTGCGCGAACGCCGCGAGGACGTCGGGCCGCTCGCGCTCCACTTCCTGCAGCAGATCGGCAAGCGTCTGGGTCGGCGCGCGCCGCGCCTGTCGGACGAAGCGCGCGCGCGCCTCGAGCGGCACGACTTCCCCGGCAACGTGCGCGAGCTGCGCAACGTGATCGAAGCGGCGCACGTGTTCGCCGAGGGCGAGAGCATCGAGTTGGTCGACGTCGAGCGCGTGCTCGAGCGCAGCGTGGGCTTGCGGCCGCTGGCGACGACGAACCACTCGGCGACGCACTCGGCGACACCGCCGGCGGCGAGCACGGCCCCTGCGGAAGCGCTCGCTTCAGCGCCCAACGCCATCGGGATCGAAGGCGAGCGCGACCCGTTCCGCGCGGAGAGTTTCGAGTCCTTCAAGGAACAGAGCGAAGCTCTGTTCATCGCGCGCAAGCTGGCCGAGAACGGCGGCAACGTGAAGCGCACGGCCGAGCGGCTCGGGATGATGCGCAGCCACCTGTACAAGAAGCTCGACAGGTACGGGCTGCGTTGATGGGTACGGTGTCCGACACGGATCCGCCACGGCGGGTCCGTGTCGGACACCGTACCCGTCAACAGGTCACGGGATCCGGAGCTGCATGCCCTCGGTCAGGCGATCGGCGTTCGGCAGTTGGTCGCGGTTGGCGTCGTGGATGCGCGTCCACAGGCTCGCCTTGCCGTAGTAGTGGAACGCGATGGCGGTCAGCGACTCGCCGGCGGCCACGGTGTGCGTGCGGAAGGTCTGACCGGTCAACTCGCCTTCGGGCTGCGGCTCGTTGCCGGGTGTGGACTTGATCAGCGGCGGAGCCGTGCGGCCCGGCGCGCGCGCGGCGTGCGGTTCGGTGCGGTTCGCCGACGTCTGCGGGCTGCGGCTCGGGACGAAGATGTCGGTGCCGGGCACCGGCGCACCGACAGCGGCGTTCTCGGCGACGAGGACGTCGGCGTAGGCCGCCGAGCCATAGAAGCGCTCCGCCAGTCCGGCCCACGTCCGATCGTCCGGAGCAACCTTGTAGTAGTAGAGACCGCCGCCGACGAAGCTCGGCGTGAGGCCGGTGGCCGTCGCCAGGAGTTCAGGCAGGTCTTCCTGAGCCGCGATCGGCGCGGGCTCCGCGGGCGCGGCCGAGCGCGACGCGCTCGGGTCGACGGCGGGCACCTGTGCCGCGGCGTCCGTGGCCGGACCGACGGCCGACAGCAGCCCGGACTCCTTGGCGCGGCCCGAACTGGTGAACGGATTGTTCCGCACGGGCGCCGCGTCGTTCGCCGGCGGCGACGCCAGGTTCGTCGGCGCTCCGACGAGCGCGGCGTTCTCGCCTTGCGGCGTCACGACGTCGCCGTCGGACAGAGCCGCCACGGCCAGGATGACCGAGGCGAGGAAGATGACGGTCAGGACGACCAGCTTCTCGAAGCTTCCCATGGACGCGGGCGCGCGGGGCGTACGGACGGACGGAGAGGAGCGGGAGACCGACACCAGTGCCGGAGAGACGGAGCCGCAGAGACGGAGCCGACGAGCGTGTGTCGGAGCGGCGCGCGCGTGTCGACGTGCGCACTCCAGCCACAGCAGACGCGACGGATCGAAGGACGGACGCGCGGTCGGTCACTCGATCAGCCGGAGACTCTCGCAGCACTCGCGAGTGGACGACGAACGTGGGACGCGCCGCAGCGTTCGACGACTCGTGACGCAGTGTCCGCAATCGCGTCGCGGTGAGTCAATCACGAGTTCGACGTCCTCCCACACGGGCGTCGCAGATGTAGGACCTCGAACGCTACCTTGAGCGGAGCGCGCGGTGTCGCTCCGCGCTCCTCGATCGGAGCGCGCGGTGTCGCTGCGCGCTCCTCGATCGGAGCGCGCGCTGCGCTGCTCCGCGCTCATCCATGCAGATCACTCGGATTCTCGTCGCCGCCATCGCGGCCCTTCTGTGCGCGTGCGCGTCGCCGTGTCCGAACGAAGGTCGCACACTCGCGATCGCGTACGTCGGCTCGACGCGCGGAACGACCGCGAGCAGTGCACTCACGCTCGCCAGCGACCACGGCATCGATCGCCTCGCCGTGCAGTCGGAGATCGGCGACCCCGGTCTCAAGTACACGACGCCCGAGGTGATGTGCGCGTTGTACGAGCGCTTCGTCGACCTCGGCTTCGAGGAGGGCAAGAAGCCGGGGCGGCTCGTCGTGGGTCCGGGCTTCGAAGTGCGCGACGGTTCGACCTTCTGGAACTTCACGCAGCCCGCCGACGCGACGCTCGCGGACTTCGAGCGCTTCAAGACCATGCTCGGCGACTTCTTCGAGCTCTACAACCAGACCTACTCGCTGCAGACCGTTCCCGAAGAGTTCGGTCGCGAAGCCTTCCAGAGCACACAGCGCGCAGCCAGCGGCGGCGTGTGATGGCGCGCCGAGCATCGGGCTCCTCGGAAGCCCCCAGCGCCGTCGCGATCGTGCCGGCGCGCCTCGCGTCGACGCGCCTGCCGCGCAAGATGCTGCTCGACGCCACCGGCACGCCTCTCTTCGCGCACACGGTGCAGCGCGCCGAGGCCTGTGCGGCATTCGAACGCGTCGTGCTCGCCACGGACGAGCGCGAGATCGCCGACCGGGCCGCGGCGCTGGGCATCGAGGCCGTCATGACCGATCCCGCGCACACGAGCGGCACGGACCGCGTGGCCGAGGCGCTCGAGACGCTGGTCGCGCGCGAAGGTCCGCGCTGGGAGGTCGTCGTCAACGTGCAGGGCGACGAGCCCGAGATCGACCCCGCGGACCTGGCGGCACTCGTCGCGCGCTTTCGCGACGACGCGGTCGAGGCCGCGACGCTCTGGACGCCCCTCGCACCGGCGCGCGCCGACGATCCGTCGGCGGTCAAGGTGGTCGCGGACGACCACGAACGCGCGCTCTACTTCTCACGTGCGGCGCTGCCCGCGCTCGGCCACGGCGGCGAGCCCTGCGAGCGCCGCCAGCACCTCGGTGTGTACGCCTTCCGCCCCGCCGCGCTGCGCGCGTTCGTCGCGCTGCCGCCCGGCGAACTCGAGCGCAGCGAGCGCCTCGAACAACTGCGCTGGCTGGCCGCGGGGCGCGCGATGCACCTCGTGCGCGCACAGCGCCCCGCCCTCGGCATCGACACGGAACACGACTACCGCGCGTTCGTCGCACGCTGTGCGGCGCGGCGCACCTGAACACGCCGAAATCCTCTTTCCCCGTTTGACGCGCGACCGGTGCGAAAGCGCCTCGGTCGCGCGTCCTTCGTTAGTGTGAGTACACCCATGGCCAAGCACCTCTTCATCACCGGCGGCGTCGTCTCGAGCCTCGGGAAAGGACTCACGTCGGCGGCGATCGGGCTCCTGCTCGAACGGCGCGGCTTCAAGGTCGCGCTGCAGAAGCTCGACCCCTACATCAACGTCGATCCGGGCACGATGAGCCCGTTCCAACACGGCGAGGTGTACGTCACGGACGACGGCGCGGAAACCGACCTCGACCTCGGCCACTACGAGCGCTTCACGCACGCGAAGCTGTCGAAGAGTTCGAACTTCACGACCGGCAAGATCTACAAGGCCGTGATCGAGAAGGAGCGCCGCGGCGACTACCTCGGACGCACGGTGCAGGTCATCCCGCACATCACCGACGCGATCAAGGAGGCCGTGCACGCGGGCGTCGGCGACAGCGACGTCGACTTCGCGATCACCGAGATCGGCGGCACGGTCGGTGACATCGAAAGCTTGCCGTTCCTCGAGGCCATCCGTCAGTTCGCGCTCGAACGCGCGCCCGAGGACTGCATGTTCGTGCACGTCACGCTGCTGCCGTACCTGAAGGCGGCCGGCGAACTCAAGACGAAGCCGACGCAGCAGTCGGTCGGCAAGCTGCGCGAGATCGGCATCCAACCGAACGTGCTCGTGTGCCGCACCGAGCAGCCGATGACGCAGGACATGGCGCGCAAGATCAGCCTGTTCTGCAACGTGCGCCCCGGCCACGTCATCGAAGAGCGCGACGTCGAACACACGATCTACGAAGTGCCGATCATGCTGCACGAGGCCGGCCTCGATCGCATGATCCTCGAGCACACGCACACGAGCGCGCCGGAGCCGGTGCTCGACGACTGGCGCGCGATGGTGAAGCGCATCACCGCGATCCGCGAGACGGTCGAGATCGCGATCGTGGGCAAGTACATCGAGCTGCACGACGCGTACAAGTCGATCTACGAGTCGCTCAGCCACGCCGGCATCGCGAACGACGTGAAGGTCGTGCTGCGCAAGATCAGCGCGGAGGACCTGCTGGAGGACGACGGCTCGGCGTTGCTCGAAGGCGTCGACGGCCTGCTCGTGCCGGGCGGCTTCGGTGAACGCGGCCTCGAAGGCAAGATCT
The DNA here is from genome assembly GCA_044358925.1 of Planctomycetota bacterium. GTDB lineage: Bacteria > Planctomycetota > UBA1135 > UBA1135 > Rohdeia. The sequence goes on from JBIKNC010000181.1 coordinate 8,180, forward strand.
CCGCGATCCGTTGGGCACGCGAGACGGGCGTGCCGTTCTTCGGCATCTGTCTCGGCATGCAGTGCGCCGTCATCGAAGTCGCGCGCCATCTGGCGGGCCTCGACGGCGCGCACACGCTCGAACACAGCGCGGGCACGCCGCACCCGGTCATCCACTTGATGCCGTCGCAGGAGAAGGTGCAGACCAAGGGCGGCAGCATGCGCCTGGGTGCGTTCGCGTGTGAGATCACGCCGGGCACGCTCGCCCACGAGCTCTACGGCACCACCTCGATCAGCGAGCGCCACCGCCACCGCTACGAGTTCAACGATGCGTACGAGAGCCGCCTCGTCGCCGCCGGTCTCGTCGCGAGCGGCCACAACCCCGAACTCGGCCTGGTCGAGATCGTCGAGCTGCCGAGCCACCCGTTCTTCGTCGGCGTGCAGTACCACCCCGAGTTCAAGTCGGGTCCGCTGACGCCGCACCCGATCTTCCGCGGCTTCGTGCGCGCCGCACGCGACCACGCGCGCGGGAGCCACGCGCACGGCTCGACCCTCGTGCCACAAGGAAGCCGCGCGTGAGCGAGAACACGCGTGTGATCGGCGGCGACTTCACGTTGTTCGTGACGCGGCTCGGCATCCAGGCCCTGATCGCCTTGGGTGTGATCGAGAACCCCGTCACGGGCGAGCGCACGCAGAACCTCGTGCAGGCGCGCATGCTCGCCGCGGATCTCGAGATGCTGCTCGAGAAGACGGCCGGCAACCTCGAGCCGCACGAAGAGGCGAAGCTGCGCGAAGTCCTGAACGGCTTGCGCGAACACGTCTGAGAATACGGTGCCGTAGCAAAAAACCTCAGGCCGCACGACGAGCGTGAAGGACGGTGGGCGCCGTGTCATTTCGGCGGCGCTGTGCGCCGCCGAAAT
>JBIKNC010000182.1:0-8983 GCA_044358925.1 Planctomycetota bacterium
ACCGCGAGGGATGGCGCGCGAAGCGCGCCATCCCTCGCGGTCGTTCGATTCGGCACTCCGTCGGTGTCGTGGCGGATCCGGTGTCAGACACCGTACGCGTCACGAGCGCGTGCCACGTGTCACGGCGCCGTTCCGCGCACCGCGTTCGAGAGCGACACGCCCTCGACGGCGAACGGATCGAGCAGCGCACACTGCACGTAGACACGCGAGCCGGGCGCCACACCGAGCGGCATCGTGAAGTTCAAAGCCAGATCGCCGTTGCCGTCCGTGTTGGTGAGGATCGGACCGTTCCACGGGAAGGTCAGCAGCGTGCCTCCGAAGAAGGGCAGCGGCGTGACCGAACCCGAGTAGAAGACGCCCGTGAACGCGTTCGGCGCGGCGTTCGAGAGGCTCAACGTGTTCGTCGAGCCGCCCTGCAGCGTGCCCGAACCGACGAGCAACGGATCACCGTTCACACCCGCGAGCGCGAAGCCCTCGTTCGTCCAGCGCGGCGGAACGACCTCGACGTTGTCGAAGCTGACGTCGAAGAACGTGAAGCCGTAGAAGAAGCCCGGCTCGAAGGTCGTGAACTCGATGCGATCGACGCCCTGCAGCACGTTGGCCCACGTGCGTCCGGCGGGCAGGATCGGCTCGAACGTCACCGGGTCCTCGTCGCCCGCACCCTCCCAACCCGTCGGCAGCGTGGCCGACGTCGGCGCGGGCACTCGGGTGCCGAAGGTCTTCCAAGCCATGCCGGCACCGGTCAGCGTGCCGAGGTTCTTCCACACCGCGGCGGGCGGCGCGCCTTGGAACGTGTCGTCGTCGTAGAGGATGACGATCAGCGAACGGTTGACCGGGTTGCCGCTGAACTCGATGAAGTTCACGAGCGCGTCGACGCGCAGTTGCACCTCGCCCTTCGCGGAGTAGTCGCCGAGGAAGTTGGGGTCGTTGTCGTTGCGGAGCGAGAGCCCGAACGTGTCGACCGGGTTCGGCCAGCGCAGGCGTGCGCCCGGGTTGCCGCCCGTCGGCGAAGGCGTCGTGATGCTGTTGAGGTTCCAGCCCTCGTTGCCTTGGTCGAACGGGACCTTCTGGTCGTTCGGGACTTGGGCATGGGCCGGCAGCGCGGCAGCACACAGGGCGAAGGCACACGAGAAGACGAAAGAACGAAGCGATGTCATGGGTGCGTGAGAAGCGCGGGAGGCGACGCGCGTCGCCTCCTTCGCGGAGCCCATGCTATCCGGCTCGTTCGAAACGGTCACCGCGCGCGACCGCGCGACTTTCACCGGCGCGTGTTGCTGCGGTGCTTCCAGGCCGAGTCGAGCGCCGTGCGCACGCGTTCGTCGGCGGCGAGATCGATGCGCGTCCCGTCGGCCAGCACGAGCTTCGGCTGCACGCGGGCCAAGAACTCCGCGGCGGTCGCGTCCTCGAAGCGGTCGTGGAAGAGCTGCGCGAGGAGGTCGCCGTGGAACTGGGGCAGGAGCTCGACCCAGTGTTCGTACTCCTCTGCGCCGAGCAGCTCGTAGCTGAGGCGCGCGAGTTCCTCCGTGTCGTTCGACATGCCCGCGGCGGCGAGCACGTCCTCGACCGGGATCGTCGCGAGGCCTTCCGCATTCGCGGTCTCGCACAGTTCGAACAGCTCACCGAAGCCGCCGCGCTCCTCGATGCGCTGCGCGACCAGGAAGCCCAGACCGTAGAGCGTGTCCGGAACGCGTTCGAAGCGGCGCTTCAGCGCGAGCGTGCCCGGCGCGAGCACCTGCTCGAGTTCGAGGTCCGACGGACCGCGGTCGTAGTGGAACCAGATCGCGTCCGAGCGCTCGCGGCCGGTCGTGTCCGTGTGTTCGACGACGACCTTCATCTTGCCGAAGAAGATCGAGGCCTCGATCGCACGCAGCGCACGAATGCGCGGCGCGCATTCCGGATTGAGCTCTGCTGCCACCAAGTCGCACAGGCCTTCTTCGAGCACACCCGGCAGCGTGAGCCATTCCGGCCCGAGCAGCGCGTGCACGAGTTCGTGCGTGAGGAACCACTGCGGGAACTCGTTGTCCTGGCGCAGGTGGATGCGGCCGCGCTTCATCTCGCCGTCGATCAGCGTGAAACCTTTGACGTTGGCCGGCGCGGGGCTGCCCATGCCGTGGGCCAGGCTCTCCTGCACCCACACTTCCGTCGTGCGATCGAGCGTGCCCGGAAGCACCGCGGCGATGCGCGGTTGCAGCTCCTCGACCATGCCGGCGTACAGGTCGGCGTGGAAGCGGTCCTCGGCGCGCACCAGACCGAGTTCGTGCTGCGACTCGATCGGCGGCGCAGGCACGACACACGCGGGCTGCAGGAAAACGATGCCGACAGCGGCCAGCACGGCACCCGTTCGCGACAACAGGGTGGAGCGCTCGTTCGTCTGCTTGGCCGATCGTGTCATGCGTCGTCGTCGGACTCGCGGGTCCCCTGCGGTGCCTGACCGCTCTCGCGAGTGCCGTCCGCTCGAAATCTACCCCGCTGTGGCGCGTTGCGGCGGCCGTCCGCGCCGACCGATACAAGTGGCGCCCGAGTCACTGTTTGAGGCCGAGGCGAGTTTGGACCGTCAGGGGCACCAGATCGCGCCAGGCATCCGACGCGAACCGAACGCCCAGGCCGTCCAGGGCCGCGTGGCCCGCGTTCAGGCCGGCCTCGTCGGAGGGATCGAGGTAGGAGAACGTCCAGCCGTCGACGACGACCTCTTGAAGGGGGCCCCGCTCGGCGTCGAAGGGCGTCTTCACGAGGGCGACGCTGAAGGTGCCGAGCGCGCTCTCGACCGGTCCGACGATCGCGCCCGCGGGCGCTCCGCGCAGCGCGGTCTGGAGCGGGATGTCGAGTTCGGCGAACGGGGAGACGAGCGTCGCCGGGAGGTTCTGCGAGCGGCCCGCGCGCAGCTCCACGACCGCGAGCTCGGCCGCGGCGAGCGCACGCTCGCGCTCCTGTGCGTGCACTCGCGCGAGCGCGATGCGCGGCAGGCACACGTCCACCAGGACGCGCCGCAGCAGCGCGGGCCGCGTCTGCTCCGGATGGACGAGTGCCAAGGTGTCCGCGAGCGCTTCGATCTGCGACACGAGCAACGCGACGCCGCCGACTTCGAGGGCGACGCCGTCCGCGAGCGGCGCCGCCGCCGACGCGGGCTCCTGCCCGGAGCGGTTCGCATCGACCGACGCGCCGCCGTCGCACGCGGCGCACAGCCACAGGGTCACGCTCGCGAACGCCGTTGCGCGCAGGCGGCGGCGCGAGGGCGGGCACTCACTCACCGCCGCCCTCCGCCGGACCGCGCTCGTCGCGCTCGGGCGCGCTGCTCTCGCCGCGTTCGAGCCGTTCGACGAGGTCGAGCAGCGGCCCGGTCAGGAACGCGTACGTCTTCTCGATGTGGCGCGTCACGAGCGCCAGTCCGTTCTGCACGGCGAGCGGCGGGAACGTGGCCTGGTTCTCGAGGAACAGCGAGCGCCGATCGTGCGGCAGCGTCTCGACGCGCACGTTGAACGTGTACGGCTCCGTCTGCGTCGGCGGGAACACGAGGCGCACGCCCAGACCACCGACCGGCCGCCCCAGGCCCGTCTGATCGTCCGCGACACGCAGCACTCCGCTGCGCAGGAACTCGAGCGCGGTCGGGAAGGTGCGCGGGTTGACGAGCGTGCGGAGCGTCACGATCTGACCGAGGAAGATCGGCAGGCCGCGCGCTTCGGCGACCTGTTCCGCGACGGCGACCACGCGCGCCGCGAACTCTTCGGTCGAGAGGCCCGTGCCTTCCTCGCTGAAGCGGAAGCGATCGACGAGGAAGGCCGCGTGGCTCACGGCGCCCGGCCGCGCGGTCAGGTTCGAGAGCTGACAGCCGTCGTGGTTGACGCTGAAGCTCTTGTAGAGCGGATCCGGTGCTTCGAACAACCGGTTGTGAACGCGCTGCACGGCCGCGACGTCGACCGGGATCGGCGGGTGCAGGAGTTCGCAGTGGAATCCGACGGTGCGGGTCGAATACGGCATCGCGAGAGAAGCTACCCGGCGCGGGCGCTGCGGCCACGCTCCGCGCACGGGTGTTCACACACGACCCAGCGGGTGGGCGGGGAGTGGCGGGGGCCGACGCTACACTCTTCGCCCGCATGCGGCGCCCACGCGCCGCGGTCTCCTCGCAACGCCCGATCCATCGATTCCGCCATGGTCCGCCGTCCGCTCACCGCCCTGTTCGTCGCCGGGGTCGGCCTTCTCGGCCCCGCGTTCGCCCAAGAGACGCCGCCGGCCGCGAACGAACCGATCGCCGGACCCACGTTCGAGCTGCCCGGTGGCCAAGAGCCCACGCCCGCGCCATCGGCTGCCGCGGCGCCCGCGGCGCCGGTGATCGACCGGAGCGACTGGCCGGTGCTCGACACGCTCGTGATCGACGCCGCCGCCATCGAACGCGCACAGGCCGTCGCCGCCGACCGTGCACTCGCGCCGATCGTCATCGACGACGTCGAGCTGCGCCGCACGCTCGTCTACATGATCGGGGCCAAGGAGCTGAAGTCGTACCGCCTCGACGTCGACATCCAGGCCGAGACGGAACGGCAGCTCGCCGCGGGTCGCGACCCGGCCGAACTCGCGATCTCCGACGAGGAGATCCAGAAGACGATCGATCAGACGATGGAGCAGATCCGCGTCCAGTACCCGACGCTCGATCCGGCGGACGTCCTGCGTGTGAACAACATCCACCTCGGCAACCTCGCGCGCATGACGCGGCAGACGCGCCTGTTCACGAAGGTGTTCCTGCCCGACGATCCGAACAAGTGGCCGCAACTCTCGGTCGAAGCGCTGCGGGCAACGGGTCAGAACCAGATCGTCGACCAGTTCCAGCAGTCCTTCGCGCGCATCAACGCCCAACTCGCCGCGGGCGAGATCACGCCGGAGGAGGCCGAACAGGCGCGCACCAACCAGGGCATGCTGCGCCAGATGCTGAGTCAGATGGTCATCCAAGCGCTCGACAAGGCCGCGAAGGTCGAGTCGATCGCGGACGGCCTGCCGTCGCACGTCGCGATGCGCGTCAACGGCATCGACGTGCTCACCGACGTCGTGTTCGACGAGATCGCGAGCCGCGTCACGGCGCGCGACGTCGAGTTGGCGCGCCTGTGGCTCGCCAAGTGTGCGCTGCTCGAGCGCGTGCTCGCCGAGCGCGGCTTCCTGCTCTCGCCGTCGGCTGCGAAGGCCGCGTTCGCGGAGCACATGGCGCCGATGCAGGGCACGATGTTCCCGCCCGAGTTCTTCGTCATGCAGGTCAAGGGCTTCCCGTCCATGGACCTGTACGCGCAGCACCACCGACTGCTGGCTTCGTTCGAGAAGATGATCGCGAGCGAGATCACCGAAGAGGCGCTCGCCAAGCACTTCGCCGAACGCGGCAACGAACTCCTCAACGTCGCGCGCGTCGGCGTCGAGGTGATCCTGCTCTCGGCCTACGACTTCGCGAAAGGCCAGTGGAAGCAGGACGGCTGGGCCGATGCCGAGCGCCGCGCGCGCGAGGTGGCTCAGAAGCTGCTCGAAGGTCAGGGCGCCAACTGGAGCGAACTCCAGGACCAGTACTCCGACTACTGGGACCCCCCGGCGCCGACCTCGGGCGCGCAAGGTCAGCAACCGCGCCGCAAGAACAAGGGCCGCTTCGCGCCGATGGCGCGCAACGAGATGCTGGGCGAGATGGGCGAGAACGAGTTCACGCTCTTCATCGACGGCTCGAGCGTGACGGACGAGTTCTTCTTCTTCACGGCTCAGGGTTCGATCAGCGACGTCTTCAAGGGCCGCCACGGCTACTACATCGGGCGCGTCACGACGCGCACGGCTCCGCAGGGGGCGCGCGGTCTCGACGACGTCGACATGCGTTCGATGGTCGTCCAGGACTACGTGAACCAGCGCTTCAACGAGTTCACGCACGACGTGTACGTCGCGGCGTCGGCGAAGTGATGCGCGGCGACCGGGCCGCGCTGATGCGCGGCCGGCACGTCAGGCCCGTGCTCGCGCACGGCCCGTGGAGCGAGAACCGCTGAGTTCCAACTTCTCGAGCTTCGTTCGGCTGCTGCGGCCGCATGCACAACCCCGGTTGGGCATGTTGGCCGCGGTGGCGCTGCTCGGCACCCTCGCGTCGATCGGCGTCGCCGCGGCGGTGGTGCTCATCGACCCGTTGTGGTCGACGCTGTTCCCGGGCGCCGGCTCGCTCACGGACGATCCGACCGGCACGTCCGACAAGGCGCAGCCGTTCGTGCGCGAAGCGCTGGCAGGCCTCGCGCGCCTGCTCGACGGCACCGCGGACGGCCTCGATCCGAGCCGCCTCGGCATGCTCGGCGCCGCGGCGGTCGTGCTCGTCGTGCTCGCGTTCGTGAGCGGTGCCGCCGAGTGGGCGCACGTGATGCTCTCGCGCTGGGTCGCGTTCCGCATCGTGATCGACCTGCGTGTGCGCATCGTGCGCCACCTCATGTCGCTGTCGATGCGCTACCACGGTCGGCGCTCGTTCGGCGACGTCATCAGCCGCATCGGGCAGGACGTGCAGAACACCCTGTTCGCGCTCGACGTCGCGCTCAAGGACCTGGTGCAGCAGCCGGCGCAGGCGCTCGCATTCCTGGTCGTCTCGATCACCCACGCGCCGAGCGGTCTCAACTGGGCCGTGGTGCCGGTGCTGTTGATCGTCGCGTTGCCGGTCGCGATCCTCGGCAAGCGTGTGCGCACGCGCAGCAAGAAGAGCCTCTCCGAACTCGGCGCGACCGTGCAGGTGCTCAGCCAGATGTTCATCGGCGTCCGCACCGTGAAGGCCTTCCGCGCCGAACAGCGTGAGATCGAGGCCTACGAGCGCCAGAACGAGCGCTACCTCGGCACGTCGATGCGCATGGTGCGCGCGATCGCATCGACGAAGGGCTTCACGGCCTTCTTCAGTCTCGCGGGCTTCGCCCTCATCCTGCTGGCGCTCGGTTTCGCTCTCGACGGCCTCGCGCAGGGCGACATGGCGAACCTCGCGATCTTCGTGGTCGCGCTGTCGCAGTTCTACACGCAGATGCGGCGTGTCACGAACACCTTGACGCGTGTGCAGGAGTCGATGGGCGCGTCGCAGCGGCTCGAGGAGATCCTGGCCGAGGTGCCCGATCTCGTCGAACGCGCGGGCGCGGCGCAGACGGTCGACCTCGGGCGCGGCGTGCGCATCGAAGACGTCACGTTCCACTACGCGGCGGACGAGCCGCCCGCCCTCGCGAACGTCTCGCTCGAGCTGCGTGTGGGGGAGACGCTCGCACTCGTCGGCCCGTCGGGTGCCGGCAAGAGCACGCTCATGGATCTCGTGGCGCGTTTCATCGATCCGGCCACGGGTCGTGTGACGGCCGGCGGCGTCGATCTGCGCGACGTCTCGCTCGACGCGTGGACGCGCACCTACGCGATGGTCGATCAGGCGCCGTTCCTGTTCCACGCGACGATCCGCGAGAACCTGCGCTACGCCAAGCCCGACGCGACGGACGCACAGATCGAGGCCGCCGCGCGCGCCGCGCACATCCACGATTTCGTGCTGACGCTGCCGCAGGGCTACGACACCGACGTCGAGGACGGCGGAGCTCGCCTGTCGGGCGGTCAGCGCCAGCGCCTCGCGATCGCGCGCGCGTTGCTGAAGGGCGCGCCGCTGCTGCTGCTCGACGAGGCCACGAGCGCACTCGACTCGCAGAGCGAGCGCGCCGTGCAGGACGCACTCGAGAAGTTGATGGCGGGCCGCACGGCGCTCGTCATCGCGCACCGCTTGTCGACGATCCGCAACGCGACGCGCATCGCGGTGCTCGAGGGCGGGCGTGTCGTCGAACTCGGCTCACACGCCGAACTCCTCGCCAAGGGCGGCGTCTATGCGCGCTTGCACGCGCTGCAGACGTCAAACGTCTGAGCGCAGCAGGCAGACAGCCTGCACAGCGACACCCGCGCCGCCCGCGAGCGCGCCGAGTCCTTCGAGGCTCTTGCCCTTCACGTTCACGCGGCCGATGTCGATGCCGACGAGCTGCGCGATCGACGCGCGCATCGCGGCGCGGTGCGGTGCGATGCGCGGTCCTTCGGTCGCGATCACGACGTCGCAGTTCTCGACGCGCCAACCGCCCGCGCGCACGAGCCGCACGACTTCGCGCAGCAGCGCGCCCGAGTCCGCGCCCTTCCAGCGCGGCTCCGTGTCTGGGAAGAGCGTGCCGAGGTCGTCGAGCCCCGCCGCGCCGAGCAGCGCGTCACTGAGCGCGTGCAGCACCGCGTCGCCGTCGGAGTGCCCGAGCGGTCCGGTGGGGTGCGGCAGCACGACGCCGCCGAGCACACACGGTCTTCCCGCAGCGAGACGATGGACATCGAAGCCGGTGCCGACGCGCAGTTGCATGGCGCGCACCGTACCCGGCAACCGAGCGGCGAGGATCGCACTCACCACGACCAGGTCCTCGGGGCGCGTGACCTTCAGGTTCACGCCGCTCGCCTCGACCAGGACCACCGGGCCCTCGTAGCGCTCCCACAGCGCGGCGTCGTCGGTCGGCTTGAACTTCTCGCGGGCGGCGCGCTCGTGCAGCTCGACGAAGCGCGGCGCCTCGAAGCCCTGCGGCGTCTGCGCGAGCCACAGAGCACTGCGGTCGAGCGTCTCCTCGGTCGTGTGACCGTCGCGCGCGCGTTTCACGGTGTCGGTCGCGCGCGCGGCGAGCAGCGCGGCGCCGTGTTCGAGGATCGCGTCGTACACACGTCTCACGTCGGCGCTCGTGACGAGCGGCCGCGCGGCGTCGTGCACGAGCACGCGCTCCACGCCCGCGGGCAGCGCCGCGAGTCCGGCGCGCACCGAATCGACGCGCTCTTCGCCGCCGGCGACGAACGCGTGCACCCGGGGCGCGCCTGGGGCCGCGAACACGCCTTGCAACAGGTCGAGTTCCTCCGCGCGGCCGACGACGACGAGGTGGCGGACGACGGCGGCGAGCGCGCGCGCCGCATGCACGACGAGCGCTGCGCCGGCCGCTTCGAGGAGCGCCTTGTTCGCACCGCCGCCCATGCG
>JBIKNC010000183.1:0-8974 GCA_044358925.1 Planctomycetota bacterium
CTTCGAGGTGCTGCGCAGCGTCCTCGCGATCGGCGCCGAGGAAGACACCGACCGGATCGACGAAGGACTCGCGCGACAGTTCCGAGTCGGGCGCGAGCAGCGCACGCGCTCCCGCCGCCGCGACACTCGCGATCGACGCGTCTTCGACCACGGCGCGCAGGATGCCCGCGTTGACGCCCGACGAACGTCGGAACACGGCCGCTTCGCGCTCGACGACCACGACGCGCCGGCCGCGTCGCGCGAGGTGCCACGCCGTGGCCAGCCCCGCCACTCCGCCGCCGATCACCAGGACGTCGATCGACTCGCTCTGCCGCATACGAACGCGGAGCTTATCGGCTGCGTTCGCGACGCGCGAAGCCGACGACTGCCAGCACGAGCACACCGACGAGTCCGAACGCTCCGACCACGAAGCCGCGGCGGATCGACGGCGGTGCGTACTCGGCTTCGATGCGGGTCGCCCCGGCCGGTACGCGCACCGCCGTGACGATGCCGTCGGCGCGCCGCAGCATGGCCGGTTCGCCGTCGATCTTCGCGTGCCACCCAGGATCCATCGACCAGGTCTCCGACAGGACCACGAAGCGGTCGCGGTCGACCGGGTCGAGTGTCACGTTCGTGCGATTGGGGCCGTCGCGTTCGAGGCGACCTGCGACGCGCAGCTCCTCTTCGTCGCCGAGCGCCTCGCCGATCGCCTGCCACACGTCCGGCGCCGGGTACGAGGTCGTGTGCACGATGCGCACGTCACTCGTGAGCGCCGCGGGCTGCTCCGCGTCGTCGACGAGCAACACGAGATCGAACAGCGCGCAAGCCTGCGGACTCGGCACCTCGTGTTCGGCGTAGAAGACGAACGCGACGTCCACCGGCGTGCTGATGTCGTCGAGCAGCCGGTACATGAGCGTCGTCTCGACGTCGCCGAACACGGCCACGACGCGGCGCGGCTCCATCACACGCGGCCGCGCCCATGGGTTCTCGATCAGGCTCTTGCCGTCGACGCCGCGCGGATCGAGTTGTTTGTTCATGTCCGCCGGCGTGTAGAAGCCGCGCGAACTCACCAGCCAGCGCGCGCTGAGCATGCCGCTGCGGCGCGTGCGCCCGACCTCGTCGAGGACACCGTCCTGGCCGAGGTAGAGGTGTTGCTCGAGCGTGCGCGGCCACAGATAGCCGAGCAGGCCCGCGAGCGTCTCCACGCGCGCGTAGGTCGTGAAGAACTGCTCGTTCTTGTCGCCGATCGGCGTGAGGCTGCCGTCGTCCGTGCTGTGTTCGTTGCCGATCCACCACACGCGCCAATCCGTGCCGGCGTTCGCGGCGGCCTCCGGCCAACGTGTGTAGCGCTGGATCGACGTGCCGACCGGTTCGAGCAGTTCGATGATGCCGGCCCACTCCTTGCGATCGGTGAGGAGGAACGGCAGCAGCGCGAGCGAAGCTCCCATGCCGAGGGCCGTCTCGAGCCACGCGCCGCGTCGTGTGTCCGCCGTGCGCTTCGCGAAGCGCGCGATCAGCGCAGCGACGCCGCAACCCGCCACGATCGGCCAGGCGAGGTTGACGATCGTCCACAGGCGTTCGGGGCCGGTGCGCACCATGTCGAACGGTGCGCCCAGACTGTAGAGCCACGGATACGCCGGACCGGCCGCGAAGAAGACCGTCACGAGGACGGCGACGACGAGGAAGCGCACGAGCGGCGCACGCACGTGCCACACGGCGCCGACGGCGAACAGCAGTACGCCGACGCCGACGCCGGTGCGCAGACCGATCTCGTGGACGAGTTCACCGAACGAGAAGACCTTGCCGCCCAGACTGCGACCGCACGCGATCGCTTCGGACACGGGCTCGGCGCGGTTCGTCACCGGCAACCACTCGAAGTACGGCAACAGTTTCGCGAGCGCGAGCAGCACCGCGACGAAGACCGCCGGTGTGATCCACACGAAGGCGCGGCGACGCGCGCTGCTTCCGCCCAGGAGTCCGAAACGCACGACCCAGGCGGCGCAGAACAGGCCGCCGAACAGGATCACGTACAGGCCGCCCGTGTTGACGAGCAGGCCGCCCAGCGCCGCGAGCGCCGCGGCCGCGAGTCCGGGCGCTCGCCCGAGCAGGATGCGTTCGGTCGCGAGCAGGATCCACGGCAGCAGCATGTGCGCGGCGCCGTACTCGACCAGGTGGATGTGCTCGATGCGTGTGTAGAAGTTCGTGAGGAACAGCACGGACGCGAGCGTGCCGGCGGCGATCGCACCGCTTTCGCCGCGTGCGGTGCCGTCGGAACGGAAGAGGCGCACGCGCCACAGGTGCCGCACGAACAGGAACATGCCCAGCGCGCCGAACGCCATGTGCGACACGATGAAGACGTTCATCGTGCGCGCCGGCGGCAGGAACGCGGCCAGCGCGAGTGCCGGCGGGTAGAGCGTCGGGATCTCGGGGTTCGCGTGGAACGGCGCGCCGCCGTAGAGCAGGTGCTGCCAGTAGGGCAGCTCGCCGTGCTGCTGCAGCGCATCGCACAGGATCACGAAGCGCGGGAACTGGAGCTGCGCGTGGTCGAGTGCGTAGTGGACGACGTTGCCGAGGGCCAGCGGCAGGTGCACCAGCACCGGCAGGAGCGTCGCGAACAGCGCGGCGACGAGCAGCGCGAGGTCGCGCCGCGGCGCGGGCACGTCCGGAACCGAAGCGCTCGGAGCGGTCGCGATCGGGTGGGGGGTGTTCAGTGCTCGTCCTCGTTCTCGCGGTCGTCGTCGGCGGAGGCTTCCGGTGCCGGCTCCTCGGCGACGGCGGCGTATCCGAGGCGGCGCAGCGCGTTTCCGAGGTTGTCGGGCACGTTCATGTTCGGAACGAAGCGGCGCTCCGCACGCCAGGTCTCGAGCGTGCGTGCCAGTCGTGCGACGTCGTCCGGGCGTTCTGCGGCCAGATCGGTCAAACGCTGTTGCCGGCGATCGAACAGCAGCGTGCGCGCGGAAGCGTCGTGGCGCCCGGCTTCGAGATCGACCAGCTGCAGTCCGCCGCGCTCGAGCACGGCGGTCGTCTGGCGGCCGTGACCGAACACGTACTCGCGCGAGTCGTTCGCGAGGAGCCGCAGACCGTCGAGTTCATTGGGCGGCGTCACGCCGAACAGTTCCGCGATCGTCGGGAACAAGTCGACGTTCGCACTCAGCGAGCGGCGCCGTTCACCGACCGGGAACCCGGGCCCGATCGCGATCATCGGCGTGCGCCAGTTCTCGGGATAGAACCAGTTCTCGTGGCCCGCTGCGAACCAGTCGACCAGGCCGTTCGCGAATCCGTTCTTCTTCGCGCGCTTCTTCTCCAGCTCGATCGGGTACTCGGCGTACTCGTAGAGCATCTCGCCGTGGTCCGCGGCGAGCAGCATGTTGACCGAACCGAGGGCGCCGCTCGCCTCGAGGTGCTCGAGGAGGCGTGCCACGCCGCGGTCGATCGCGACGACTTCGCCGTCGTAGGCGTTCGAGTGGCGCACCATGCGCCGAATGGCCTCCGCGTCCGCGAGCTGTTCGCCCTTGCCCGCGTGAGCTTCCGCGACCGCACGCGAAGCCGAGCGCCACAGGTTCGACAGGCGCTCTCCGCCGGGTCGTGTCGTCTCGCGCACGTGATGCGCGTCCGTCGGCAGCGGTGTGTACGGCGCGTGTGTGTCCATCGCGTGCAGCCACACGAACCAGCGTTCGCCGGGGCGTGTGCGTTCGTGCTCCGCGTGCCACGCGACGAACTCGTCGACCAGGACGTCGAAGCGCGTGTTGGGATCCTCGACGATGCTGAAGTGGTCGAAGCCGCGCGCGAAGCCGCGCTCGCGACCGATGATGTTGTTCCCGACGAACGCGGCGGTGTGCACGCCGTTCTCGGAGAGCCACTCGGCCAGCGTCGGTCGGTCGGCGGGCAGGGCTTCGCTCTCCGTGTGCACGTAGAGCCCGCTCATCAGCGAGATCATCGACGGCAGCGTCCAGTGGCCCTGTGCGTGGTGGCGCTCGAACAACGTGCCGAGACTCGCGAGGCGGTCGATGGCCGGCGTCGGTCGTGGGTAGCCGTAACACGACAGGCGATCGGCGCGCAGCGTGTCGCACACGAGCAGCAGCACTCCGTTCGAGGCGCCCCCGCCGGTTGGGACGGCGGCGAGAGGCGAGGCGCCATCCATCCGAGTTGCATCCGAGGAGAGTCCATCCGCCGGAGCCGCAGCGGACGGATCGTTCCCGTCGACGTCGTCCTTCGAACAAGCGCCGGCAGCGAGAGCGAACGCGACGGCGAGCGCCCCGAGGATCGCACGCGTCCAGGCCGTCATCGCTCGACGTCCCCGCGTTCGTCGTCGCTCTGGTAGCCCAGTCGTTCGAGCGTTGCTTCCTCCGACGCGTCGACGTCGAAGTTGGGCACGAAGCGCGAACCTGCGCGCCAATCCGCGAGCGCGCGAGCAAGTGTGTCGATCGTTGCGCGGCGGTCCGCGTCGCGCGTTGGCACGAGCCCGGCGCGCGCTTCGTCCTCGAGCAAACCGCTGGGCTCGTCGTTCGCGAGCAACGTCGTCGAGCGCGGCAGCTCCACCCACTGCGCGCCCGTGTGCGAGCGGACGGCGCTCGCTTCGTGACTGAATGCGAAGACGTGTTCTCGCTCGACGTGTTCGACGCCGCCGAGGTCCTGTCCATCGAGAGGACCCAGGGCTGCGACGGCCGCACTCGCGACGAGCGTCGGCGCGATGTCGAGGTTCGCCGCGAGTCCGTTCACGACGCGCCCGCCGTCGAAACCCGGCCCCGCGATCACGAGCGGCGTGTGCCAGACCTCGCGGTGGAACCAGTCCTGGTGACCGAGCGCGAGCAGCGCTTCGAGCCCCAGCTTCTCGCGCCAGCCGGCCGCGACGTCCGCGAAGTCACCCGGGTAGAGGGCGAGTTCGTGCAGCATCTCGCCGTGATCGGACGCGAACACGATCAAGGTGCGCTCGGTTTCACCGAGTGCGTCGAGCGTCGCGAGCACGTCCCCGAGAGCTGCGTCGAAGGCGCGTACCTCGGCGTCGTACGCGTGGCGCGTCGCGAGCATCGTGGCGACCGAGTGATCGAACATCTCGTTCGAGAGCGCCGCGCCTGCGGGGTCGAAGCGCACAAGCGTCGTTCGCCACTGCGCCAGTTGTTCGTTGCTCGCGAGCGGCCGTGCGACCGCGGCGAGGTCTTCGTCACGCGGTGTGTACGGCGCGTGCGGGTCCATCGCATGGACCCATGCGAACCACGGCGCGTCGTCCTCGGACTCGCGGAGCTCGAGCCAGCTCCTGAAGCGGCGTGCGAGCGCGTCGCTGTGTTCGATCGTCCCGTCGACCTCCTCGAAGTGCTCGAACCCGCGCGCGAAACCGCGTCCGCGCGAACACAGGGGATTGGCGACGAAGGCCGCCGTGTGGAAGCTCGCGTCTTCGAACACCTCGGCCAGGGTCGGCGCGTCCTTCGGCAGTGCATCCGAGTGTTCCGTGACCCACAGCCCGCTCATGAGCGAGATCATCGACGGCAGCGTGTGTCCGCCTTGCGAACGCGCGTCCGCGAAGCGCACGCCGCGTGCGGCGAGACCGTCGATGTTGGGTGTCGGCACGTCGCCGCCGTAGCAGCCCAATCGATCAGCGCGCAACGTGTCGCAGACGACGAGCAGCACGCCGTCGACGGGGCTCGTGCGACGGGGCTCGCTGCACGACGGCAGGGCGAGCAGCGCAGCCGCGAGGACCGAGATTGAGGCGCGCTGTCGAACCATTCCGTTCGCACTCGTTCGGTCCGACACGCGTCGCATCAGCAGATGGTGGCACGAAGCGCGGAGCACGAGGAGATCCGTCGACGGAGCGCTGGTGGCGCGCACCTCTCGACGGATCCGTGTCGGACGCCGTACGCGTCACCGATCCAGGGCTCGTCCCAGGAGGCTCGCCGGCACCGGACCCGTGCGGGTCAGGCGCTCGTGGAAGCGCAGCGGCGAGAAGGCGTCGCCGGTGAGGTCGCGCTCCGCGCGCAGCAGTCGCTCCATCTCACCCGCCAGGATCCAGGTCGCGAACGCGTGGCCCGGCCGCGCATACAGCAGATCGACTTCCGCGGCGATGTCCGCCTCGCTGTGCGGCACGTGTTTGCGCAGGTACTCGATCGCCTGCGTACGGCCCCAACCGTCGGCGTGCACGGCGAAGTCCATCGCGGCGAGCGCCGCCGCTTCGAGGCGCACGAGGTGCGCACCCAGAAGATCTTCGGGGCCGGACAGGAGTCCGAGCTCCTCACCGACGGCCAGCGTGTACAGACCGAAGGCGGACGCGCTCGCCTCGGTGAAGAGATGGCGACGGAAACGCGGCAGCGCCGTGTTCTCCCGTGCGATCGACTCCCACAGGTGGCGACCCGGCATCATCTCGCGCAACGCGAGTGCACGCACTTCGAACACCGAGCGCTCGGCCAGTCGCACCGTGTCGACGTGCAGGTGGGCGAGTGCGCGCTCGGTGCTGCCCGTGTACGCGAAGGCGTCGACGCCGAAGGCGAGCGCGGCCGGCAGAGGTTCGACGGCCAGTTGTGTGCCGGGCACCACGCCGAACACGCGCGGCACCAAGGCGCGCGTCTCACGCGCCTGCGATTCGAGCGCCGCGATCACGGCCGTCGGTCCGTCGAGTGCGGCACGCGGGTCGTTCGCCAGCGCGTCGCGCAGTCCGGCGAGCGTCTCCGCGCCGAGCACGGTCGAGCCGGCGGCGAGTGCGGCGGCGCGCAACTCGTCGGCCGCGGCGGCGGCGTCGTCGAAGTCCTCCTCCGTCGCCACGCCCTCGCCGAGATCCACGGCGAGCAGTGCGAAGTACGCATCGCGACCGCCGGGCAGGTGCATGAGTCCGGCGCGTTGATCGGCGCGCGCGCGCGGCAGCAGTCGATCGGCGATCGTCGCGCGCAGTTGCGCGAGCGCCGGCAGGACCTCGCCGCCGACCGTGTCGACCGTCGCTTCGAGGAAGCGCCCGCGTTCGTCCGGCGTGAGCGGATCGGAAGGACTGGGAATCAGGACCTTCGTGCCGAGTGCACGCACGTCGCCCGACGCGAGGTGACGGTTGATGCGGCGCAGGTCGAGTTGTGCGTCGGCGCTGCCGAGTTCGCGCTCGGCGAGCGTCGCGAGCGGCAACGTGGGGGAGAGCTCGACCCAGCGTCCGCCGCCGGTCGCGGGTGCGACGAGCGGGTGTTCCATCACCGGCGTCTCGAGCAGTCGATCGCAGATCGCGAGCACACGCACGAGGCTCGCGCGCGGCGCGATGCGATCCTGCGTGCTGCCGCGGATGAGCCCTTCGCGCACGCGGCGCATGGTGCTGGCGAGAGCCTTCCAACGCGTGACCATCTGGTCGCGCTCGCGGCGCGATGCGGTCGGCTGGATGCTCGGCAACGTCGCGATCTCGACCAAGAGGTCGATCACCGTGCCCGAACTCCACTCCGCGATGCCCTTCTCGATCGCGAGCGTCTCCGCGCGCACGGCGTGCAGCAACAGGTCGCGCGTCAACATGTCCTCGCGCGTCATCCGATCGGCGGGCAGTTGGTTGATGCGCTGTTCGAGGCGCCAGAGCTCGTCGCGCCGCGCTTCGCGCCCGTCGATCGAGCGGTTCGTGACCTCGCCGTGGAAGCGCGGGTCGCCGATGGTGCTCGCGAACTCGGGGTTGGCCGCCAGGTAGCCGTTCCAGTGCGCGTCGCAGATCTCACCCAGCGGCTCGCTGGCCGTGCGCCCGGCAGCGTCGGGCCACAGGCCGACGTCGGAGGGCGGTTTGGGTTGGAGCGGCCCGATCGGCTGGCAGGCGGCGGCGAAGACGGTCGAGACGACGAGAGCGGCGCGGATCCACATGACGGCCGCGATCGTAGCGAAGCGTCCATGCCGCGGACACGATCCGTTCACACACGAGTAGCGCGTTCGTCCGTCGCGTGCGAAGCCCGGCGCGAGCGCAGGAGATTGCACTTCGAACCTGCGTCGGCGCGCGCCAAAGTCTGCGCCCCGTGCGACCGACCATCACGACCGACGAGGCCGCGTCCGAGCGCTCGGCGCCGGCTCCCGCGGGCGCCGCGCCGGCGGTCGAACCCAGCGCGCAGCCCGTGCGCCGCGAACGCGCCGGGCACGCCGCGCTCCTCGTCGTGCAGCTCGTGTTCGGCCTCTTCACGGTGCTCGTGAAGCTGTGTGTCGAGGGCGGCCTCGAGCCGCGCGCCATCGCCGCGTGGCGCCTCGTCTTCGGAACGCTCTCGGTCGGCGCGGTCGCGTTCGTGCTGCACCGCCGCGCGCTCCTGCCGCCGCGCCGACTGATGCCGCGCGTGGCCCTCTGTTCGGTGCTGGGAGTCTTCGCGAATCAGATGCTCGCGCTCGAAGGCACGGCGCGGACGTCGGCGGCGAGCGCCGGACTCCTGATGACCATGATCCCGGTCTTCACGTTCCTGATCGCGGCGCTGTCGCGGCAGGAGCGTTTCGGGGCGCGTCAACTGATCGGTGTGCCGATCGCGATGAGCGGCGCGGTCTGGTTGCTCACGCACGCGCACTCGGGTTCCGCGACCGGCTCCGCGCCGCTGCTCGGCAACACGTTGATCGTGCTCAACACACTCGCGTACGCGGGCTACCTCGTGCTCTCGCGGCGCCTGCTCACGCAGCTTCCGCCGGCCGTGCTCCTGGCGTGGGCCTACGGCATCTCCGCACTCGCCGCGCCGTTCCTCGCCTGGGGACAGGTGCTCGTGCCCGACGCCCCCGACGCGGCGGCGCGCGCGGCCGGATGGTGGGGACTCGGCCTCCTGCTGGTCGGGCCGACGTTCCTCGCCTACCTGCTCAACACGTTCGCGCTGTCGCGTGTGCCGGCGAGCGTCACGGCCATCTACATCTACATGCAGCCGGCCGTCGCCGCGCTGGCCGCGTACTTCGTCCTGGGCGAGGAGCTGACGGCCGACTTCGGCATCGCCGCCGCGCTCGTCTTCACGGGCATCGCCTGTGTGACGATCCGCAAGCGGCGCTGAAACGCGCGCGGCGCGCGGCACAGGGGTCGTGGGAACACCCGCCCCGC
>JBIKNC010000184.1:0-8973 GCA_044358925.1 Planctomycetota bacterium
CGCCCCAGGCCGAGATTGCGGGCGGTCTTGCGCAGCGTCGTCTTCGAGTGGAGCGCCGTGAAGACCGGCAGCATCGTGTCGAGGCGCCGCAGGCGATAGTCGAGCCGGAACGTCTGCGAGGAGAACGAGCGGCCGCAGGTTTCGCACGCGAAGCGCTGGACGACGAGGCCGTCGACGCGGCGATTGAAGTAGCCGCGGCGCTTGTACGTGAAGCTGCCGGGCGTCGCGCCGGGTTTGTGCGCGCGGCAATCCGAGTGCGGGCAGCGCGGCGGGACGAAGCCAGAGTCGCGGATGCGCTGGACGGTCGGAAAGTGAGGATCGGTCGGCGGGAGAGGCGCGTGGGGAGAGGTCGGTGCGTGTTCCATGAACGCACAGACCGCTCGAAGGCGCTCGCGGTGTCAGTTGTCGTCGAAAATCGACACCAATGAGCGAGGACAGTACTCAGCGGTTGAAACCGATCTCCCTCAAGACCTCGAAGACCTCACTCCAATTCGGAAACGGCCTCCTGTACCTCTTCTTGTACGCCTCGAGCGCCCCCTCGTACTCCTCGACCACCCGCTCACCATCGCCTTCCCCATCTTCCCGTTCCCGCCCTCCACCCCGCTGCCCGTACCCCAACTCACGAACGACAGCCAACACCTGCTCCGACGCGAGATGCGCCTTCATGCTGCGGCGCTTGTACTTCTCGATCGCATCGATGAACTCGAACACCTCCGGCGGCATCTCGTCCGGCCGGGTGACCTTGACCTTGGCATCCGAACTCTCGAACTCGTCTCGATCAGCGGGGGACATGGGCAGCTCCTGTCTGCCTTCCGTCGGACCTGCCGCGCGTGAATCTGGAGGAGACTCGCGCGAAAGCGCTGGGGCGAACGGTCACAGGATGCGCCCGGCACGGCGCAGCAGGTGCTCGATGCTGGACGAATCGGGACGCTCCAGGACGCCGTGCTCCGTCACGATCGCGGTCACGAAACGGGCAGGCGTCACGTCGAAGGCGGGGTTGTAGACCGCCACGCCGCGCGGGGCGATCGGTCCGAGCGCACCTTCGGTGATCTCGCGCGCATCGCGTTCCTCGATCGGGATCGCAGCGCCGGACGGACAGTCGGGATCGAACGTCGACAGCGGCGCCACCACGTAGAAGGGCAGACCGTGCTCGCGCGCGGCGATGGCGACGGCATAGGTCCCGATCTTGTTGCACACGTCGCCATTGCGGGCGATGCGGTCGCTCCCCACGAAGACGCAATCGACACGCCCCTCGGACATCACGCGCGCCGCCATCCCGTCCGTGCCGAGCGTGACGGGCACCCCGGCACGCGCAAGCTCCCACGTCGTGATCCTCGCGCCCTGCAACAGCGGACGCGTTTCGTCCGCGTGCACACTCACGCCGCGGCCCGCGAAGTGCGCGACGTAGATCGGCGCCAGCGCCGTACCGATGCCGGCCGTGGCGAGTGCACCTGCATTGCAGTGCGTCAGAACCCGTGCGCCAGGGCCGAGCAGCGCGGCACCGTGACGTCCCATGGCGAGACACTGCGCGGCGTCCTCGCTCTCGATCGCGCGGGCCTCCTCGAGCAGCACGCGCACGAGCTCCCGCGACGAAGCGCTTCCCGCCCGTTCACGCGCGGCACGGGCCTTCACACGCCTCACGGCCCAAGCGAGATTCACGGCGGTCGGCCGTGCAGCGATCAACGCTCGTGCAACCACTTCGAGTCGCGCATCGAACTCGGCCAGCGGCGCGTCGAGGACGTCGCGCAATCCCACCACGACCCCGTAGGCCGCGGCACAACCGATCGCCGGCGCGCCGCGCACCGCGAGGCGGTGGATGGCGGACACGACGTCCGTCAGCGTCGAGAGCTCGATGTACTGCTCATCGTTCGGCAGACGCGTCTGCTCGAGGATCGAGAGGCGGCCGGTCTCGTCGCCCAGCCACTCCAGCGTGCGGAACGGCAGCTTCAGAGGGCACCTCGAATGGGCGCTGCGCCCGTCAGCTCGACGCACAGGTCGACGTAGCGCTGCGACAGGCGCGCGAGCACGGTGGGGTCGATGCGCGGTGCGGGCGGCTGCTTGTTCCAGGGTTGCCGTTCGAGCCAATCGCGCAGGATCTGCTTGTCGTACGACGGTTGGTCAGCGCCGGGCGACCAAGTCGCGCGCGGCCACATGCGTGAACTGTCGGGCGTCAACACCTCGTCGATGAGCAACACGTCACCGCGCGCGTCGAGGCCGAACTCGAACTTGGTGTCGGCGAGCAGGATGCCGTGCTCGGCGAGCACCTCACCGCCGCATGCGAACAGTGCGAACGCGGCCTCGCGCGCGCGCTTGAACACGGTGCGTCCGACCAACGCCTCGGCGGCGCCGAGTTCGAGCGGCTCGTCGTGTTCGTCCGCCTTGGTCGTCGGCGTCAACAGCGGCTCGGGCAGTCGGTCGCCGAGGCGCAGCCCGCGGGGCAGCGGCTGACCCCACAGCGCTCCCGTCTCGCGGTACTGCTTGAACCCCGAGCCCGCCAAGTAGCCGCGCACGACCCACTCGATCGGCGTCGGTCGCGCGCGGCGCACGACCATGATGCGCCCGGCGAGTCGTTCGCGCGTCGCCGGCGACAGCCCGGGCACGGCGTCCACGTCGGTCGTCACCAGGTGGTTCGGCACGAGGTGCGACGTGCGCGCGAACCAGAAGGCGGCGATCGCGGTCAGGACGCGGCCCTTGTGCGGCACGCCCTCGTCGAACACGACGTCGAACGCGCTGATGCGATCGCTCGTGACGAACAGGAGGTGGTGTTCGTCGAGGGCGTAGAGGTCGCGCACCTTGCCGGCGGCGATGAAGGGGAGGTGAGCGAGGCCCGGCTCGGGCGCTCGGCGCGCCCCGAGGTAGGGCAGGTGGGCGGAGTTCACAGCCGGCCAGTATGGCGACGACCGCACGGAGGGCGAAGCGGCGGCCGCTCTCCGGTCACTACGATGCCGCGCATGAACGCGAGTGCGCAGGCAGCGGGTCGGGGCTCGAAGACGGGGCGCGTGGTGCTCGTCGCGGGCGGCGCGGGGTACATCGGGAGCCATTGCGTGCGCCAGTTGTGCGACCGCGGGGACGAGGTCGTCGTGCTCGACAACCTGTCGACGGGGCACGCGGCCTCGGTCGAGGTCGCCTCGCGCGGCCGGGCGCACCTCGAGCGTGTCGATCTCGGCGATCGCGCGGCCCTCGCGAGCGTCTTCGAGCGGCGCCGACCGCACGCGGTGGTCCACTTCGCGGCCAAGTGTTACGTCGGCGAGTCGGTCAAGGAACCCGCGACGTACTACCGCGAGAACGTCGCGTACACGTGGAACCTGCTCGAGGCGATGCGCGCGGCGAAGTGCGACACACTCGTGTTCAGCTCGACGTGCGCGACCTACGGCGAGCCGATCGCCGTGCCGATCACGGAGACGCACCCGCAGAACCCGATCAATCCGTACGGGCGCACGAAGCTCCACATGGAGCACATGATCGACGACTACGGCCGCGCGTACGGCCTGCGTTGGGCGGCGCTGCGCTACTTCAACGCGGCGGGCGCGTCACCGGAGGGCGACCTCGGCGAGGAGCACGATCCCGAGACGCACCTGATCCCTCTCGTGCTCCAAGTCGCACTCGGGCAACGCGCATCGATCAGCATCTTCGGCGACGACTACGACACGCCGGACGGCACGTGCATCCGCGACTACATCCACGTCGACGACCTCGGCGACGCGCACCTGCGCGCGCTCGATCGTCTGCTCGCGGGCACGCCGTCGCTCGTCTGCAATCTCGGCACGGGCGACGGTTACTCGGTGAAGGAGCTGGTCGAGATCGCGCGGCGTGTCACCGGTCACGCGATCCCGACCACGGCGGCGCCGCGGCGCGCGGGTGATCCGGCGCGCCTCGTGTGCGGCGGCACGCGCGGTTTCGACCTCTTGGGTTGGAAGGCGAAGCGCTCGGAACTCGCGACGATCCTCTCCGACGCATGGCAATGGCACCGCGCCCATCCGCGCGGCCGAGCTGCCAAGAGCACGTGAGCGGCTCGCACCGCTTCCTGGTGCTGGGCGCGGGGTCGGCGCTCGTGCGCGCCGGGCTGGGATGTTCGGGTTACGCACTCGTGCGGCCGAACGGGCGCGTCCTGCTCGTCGACTGCGGGCCGGGCACGTTGCGCTCGCTCGCGGCCTGCGGTCACACACTCGAACTGGTCGACGCGGTGCTGCTGAGCCACGAACACGCCGACCACGTCGCGGATCTCGTGCACCTCTTGTTCGCGCGCCGCAACCCGCGGCTCGCCACGGCGCCGGCCCTCGAAATCGTCGGCCCCAGCGGCACGCGTGACCTCGTCGATCGCGCGCTCGCCTTCCTCGGGCGGGACGCACTGCCGAGCGGCACGACCGTGCGCGAACTGGACGCACGCGCACCCGGCAGCGACGCGCTCGGGGGCGTGCGCTTCGAGTTCACGCCGACCGGGCACACGGACACGGCGCTCGCCTACGCCTTCGACGTCGGCGGCGCGCGCCTCGTCTACTCCGGCGACTGCGGCGACGAGCGCCGGCTCGCGGCTCTCGCGCGCGACGCCGAGTTGCTGGTGTGCGAGTGCTCGTCGAGCGACGACGCGCCGCTCGACGGGCACCTCACACCGAGCGCGGTCGCGCGACTCGCGGCGGCGGCGCGGCCGCGGCACGTGCTCCTGACGCACTTCTATCCGGAGCTCGAACCAGCGGCGGCCGTCCACGCGGTGCGCGCGGCTTGGCCCGGCGAAGTCGCCGCGGCATGCGACGGACTGGGACTGTTCGTCGAGAGCGGGCGCCTCCGCGGTTGGCGCTCCGCGGTCACGCACGGATACTGAGAACCATGCAACGTCTTCTGGTCACGGCCGCCGCGGGGTGCGTGTTCCTCGCCGCCGCCCTGCTGCGCGCCGACGGCGAGCGCTTGTTCTCGGACGGTGAGCGCGGCTTCGCGACGATCCGCGAGGACGACGTCGAGGCGCATCTCGCGGCTCTGTGCAATCCGTACCTCGAAGGGCGTGACAGTCCGAGCTTCGGACTGGAGTTCGCCGCCGAACAGGTGGCGGGGCGCTTCGCCGAACTGGGGCTCGAGTCGCCGCAGGACGTCGAAGGGCACATCGCGTTCTACACGCGCCGCATGCCGACGCCGGACGCGAACGGGACGCGGCTGGTCGTTCCGCTCGAACGCGAAGTCGCACTGGGCGTCGACTTCACGGCGCTCCTCGGTTGCGAAGGCAGCGCGAAGGGGCCGGCCGTCTTCTGCGGCTACGGCATCGGCGTGAAGGAGTTCGACGAACTCGACGATCTCGAACTCGCGGGTGCGATCGCGGTGTTCGTCGAAGGCGAGCCGCGCCACAAGAAGGTGCTGCGCGGTCCCGAGATCACCGAAGCGGCGAACCTGTACCGCAAACTCGAACGCCTCGCCGAAGCGGGCGCGGCCGGCGCGCTGATCGTGCGACGCGCACACGCGGCCGACGTGCCCGTGCCGAAGGACTGGCCTTCGCGCCAGCCGATGGGCTTCCGCCACACGTTCGCGTTCTGGGCCGACGGCACCGTGCCCAACATGGGCCCGAGCCGCATCCCCGCGCTCGAGATCACGTGGGAGTTGGCGGAGGCGCTGCTCGACGACGACCTCGACGCGCGCATGGCGAGCATCGACACCAAGGGCAAGCCGGCGGCGTTCGAAGGACCGCGCCGCGAGGTCGAGATCGCGTGCGCGACGACCGAGGCCGAGGTCTCGTTGCCGAACGTGGTCGGCATCGTGCGCGGCAGCGACGTGGCACTCGCGAACGAGTACGTGATCATCGGCGCACACCTCGACCACATCGGGGCGGATCCGCTCGGGCGCATCGGCGTCGGCGCGGACGACAACGCGTCGGGCAGTTCGGCGCTGCTCGAAGTGGTCGAGGCGCTCGCGGCCGAACCTCCGCCGCGCTCGGTGCTCGCGATCGCGTTCACGAGCGAAGAGGACGGCCTGCTCGGCTCTCAAGCGATCGCGCGCAAACTGCCGGTGCCGGCCGAAGCCGTCGTCGCGATGGTCAACCTCGACATGATCGGGCGCGGCCCGCGCAACGGCTGCGTCGCGCTGGGCGTACGCGAGAATCCGCGCATGCAGAACGTGATCGACGCCGCGCGCCGGCGCTTCAAGACGGGCATCAAGGACGTCGTCACGAACGAAGGACAGGAACTGTTCGCGCGCTCCGACCACTACTCGTTCCATCAGATCGGCATCCCGGCCGTGTTCTTCTTCGAACACGTGCCGATCTCGGACAACCCCGACTACCACACCTGGCGCGACCTGCCGGAGCTGGTGGACACGAAGAAGATCGCGAACACGGCGCGCCTCGCGTACGGCGTCGTGCGCGAGTTGACCGAGCTCGAGGAACGCCTCGAAAGGCCGGGCCGCTGATGTCGGCGAAACACAGGCGCATGGCGTCGACGCTGGTGAAGGCCGGGTCGATGCGCGCGGCGGCGTGGCTCACGGCGGCTGTTCTGGCCGCGGCGGCGATCGGCGTGTGGAGCGGAGGCGGCGCACCAACGGGTGCTGCGGGCGGCACTCCGGTCGCGAACGCACGCAGCGCCGAGTTCACAGCGGGCGCCGACGTGAGACACGCAGCGATCGGCTCCGGTGTCGCGCACGTCGGCGACCACGCGAGCGGTGCGCGCGTGGCGCAGCTCGGCGGCGATTGGAACCCGCCGTCGGCCGAGGCGGACGCGCTGGTGCGGTCGATCCATGCCGAAGGGCGCGCGTCGTCGACGGCCGAGTCGCCGCGGCGCTCGGCGGACGAGCGCCCCAGGGCGATCGACCCGTTGCTCGAGCGGCGCGTCGAAGCACTCGTCGCCAAAGCCGTGACCGACGCAGCGCGCTTCTCGAAGAACGAGGCGAACTCGAACACGTGTGTCGTCGCCTTGCGCGTGATCGATCTCGCCGACGGCGCCGTCGTCCTCGAACGCTTCGCCCGCACGCCCGTCGCACCTGCATCGAATCAGAAGCTGGTGACGAGCCTCTCGGCGCTCGTCGAACTCGGTCTCGAATGGTCGTTCGAGACGCATGTCGATGCGCTCGGCACGCTCGCGGGTGAGCGCCTCACCGGCGACCTCGTCGTTCGCGCGGGCGGTGATCCGATCTTCGCCGAGGGCGACCCGGACCACGCCGACCGACGCATCGCGGAACTCGCCGCCGACGTCGCGCGCCGCGTGCGCTCGGTGACGGGCGACGTCGTGCTCGACCTGACGCGCTTCGACGACGCGGCGCCCGCGCCCGGCTGGCCGACGGCGGATCCGTGGACGTCGAGCTATGCGCTCGCCGGCGGCGTGAGCGTGAACGGCGGCCTCGTTTCGTACGAGGTCGTGCCGACGAAGGCGGGCTCACGCGCCGCCGCACGTCTCGTGCCGGCGTCGACCGGACTCGTCGAGAAGATCGACGTCGCCACGGTGGCGGGGCGCACGAACGACGTGCGCGTCGGGCTCTACGAGAGCACGGGCCGACTCGACCTCACGGGCTCGATCGGCGCGAGCGTGCTCCCGTACCGCGGCGATTTCCGCCATCCCGATCCGGTGGCGTACTTCGGACACGTCTTCCGCCGTCACCTCGCGGCCGCCGGTGTGCAGGTCGCGGGCGATGTGCGCCGCGAACGCGACGTCGGGCCCGGCGAACGTCTCGCGACGCTCACGACGCCCTGGACCGACTACCTCACGCCGATCAACACCCACTCGAACAACGCGGCCGCCGATGCCGTGCTCATGGCGCTCGGCCTCGTGAGCAGCGGGCGCGGCACACGCGAGGCCGGCGCGATCCACGTGCGCCAAGTCCTGCTGGACCTCGGCACGAACATCGACGACTTCGTGCAGATCGACGGGTCGGGTCTGTCGCGCGACAACCGCGTGACGGTCGAGATCCTGAGCGAGTTGCTGGCCCGCGTCTCGAAGGCCGACGACGAGTTGCGCGCACCCTTCATCGGATCGCTCGCGATCGGCGGCCGCACCGGCACCCTCGCCAATCGTATGACCGGCCACGCCGCCGGACGCGTGCACGGCAAGACCGGCTTCATTCGCGGCGCGAGCGCTCTGTCGGGTTTCGTGCGCACGGAAGAAGAGCGCGAACTCGTGTTCTCGATCGTCGTCAACTATCCGCGTCTCGACGCGCTCAACAACTCCTGTTGGAAGCCGATGCACGACGCGATCGTCGAAGAGCTCGTGCTGTGGAAGCGCCCGTGACGGCCACTGTGCCGCAGCCGTACGGGGAACTGGGCGCGCGCCGCGCAGCACTCGTGCACGCGCGCGCGATCGCCGTCGAAGCCGGCGCGGAGTTGCTGGAGCGCTTCGGTCGCCTCTCGAGTGCGGACGTCGGCACGAAGACCTCGCGCCGCGATCTCGTGACCAGCGCGGACCTGGCCGCCGAACGCATCGTCACCGCGCGTCTGCGCGAGCACTTCCCGGGGCACGCGATCCAGGCCGAGGAGGAGACGCGCGAGGAGGGGCGGCTCGTGTGGTACGTCGATCCGCTCGACGGCACCGTCAACTTCGTGCACCGCTTGCCGTTCTTCTGCGTGTCCATGGCGCTGTACGCGGACGACGTACCGCTGGTCGCGGTCGTGCACGCGCCGCGGCTCTGCGAGACGTTCACGGCAGTGCTCGGCGGAGGCGCGTTCCTGGGGGAGGAACGGCTCGCCGTCTCACACACGAGTGAACTCGAGGACGCGTTGCTCGCGACCGGGTTCCCGTACCGACGCAGCGAACTGTCCAACGGCAACCTCGGCAATCTCGCGCGCGTCTTCCCGCATGCACGCGGTCTGCGGCGCATGGGCTCGGCCGCACTCGATCTCGCCTACTGCGCGGCGGGACGTCTCGACGCGTTCTGGGAGCTGCACCTCGCGCGGCACGACCTGGCGGCGGGAGCGCTGCTCGTGCGCGAAGCGGGCGGCGTCGTGTGCGACCTCGAAGGCGGGGACGACTGGCTCGCCAAAGGCCACCTCGCGGCGGGCCCGCGACCGCT
>JBIKNC010000185.1:0-8925 GCA_044358925.1 Planctomycetota bacterium
TGCCAACGCTGGCGGTTTTTGGTGCGGCACCGTACTGCCACGCGCCCGCCTCCCTGCGCGTCACGAAATGACACCCGCCACGAGTCTGTACCTCTGGCTCGCCGCCGCACTCGTCGGCGCGGCGGTCGTCGCCCTGCTCCTGCGCAACCGCGAGCGCATCGGCCTCCACGCACTCACCGTCGCCCTCGCCGGCGGCGCGGTCGTCGCGGGCCTCACCGGCCTGGTGGCCGTCCTCCTCGCGCCGAGCCTCTTCTTCCTCGTGCACGTCGCGTACGTCGAACTCGTCGTCGCACTGCCGCTCGCCGCACTTCTGACGCTGCTCCTCGCGTGGCGCCGCTGCACGAACGCCGTGCGCGCACTCGCCTGCCTCGGTGTCGTCGGCCCGTCCGCGATCGGCGGGTACGCGACGTTCGTCGAGCCGTTCCGACTGGTGAGCGAACACTTCACCGTGCCCATCGAGCCGTCGCGCGCGCCGCTCGAACCGCTGCGCGTGGCCGTGCTCGCGGACATCCAGACGGCGCGCGTCACCGACCACCACCGCGAAGCCGTGCGGCGCGCCATGGCGTTCGAGCCGCACCTCGTGCTGCTGCCGGGCGACCTGATGCAGGGCGACGGCGAGACGGATCCCGCCATGGTCGAGGAGTTCCGCGCGCTGCTCCGCCCGTTGTGGGCGCCGCTGGGCGTGTACTTCGCCATGGGCAACTGCGACGACCCGCGCCTCCTGCCGCGAGTGCTCGAAGGCACGAACGTCATCCTTCTCGAAGACGCCGTCGAAGAGCGCTTCCACGCCGGCCGCCGCGTCCTCATCGGCGGCGCGCGCTTCTCGTCGCGCGCCGGCGGCAGCAGCGCGTTCGTGCAGGCCTTCGACACGCCGACCACCGACACGCTGCGCATCCTCGTCTCGCACTACCCCGACGCCATTCTCGGCCTCGACGCGGACCCCGCGATCGACCTCGTCGTCGCGGGCCACACCCACGGCGGCCAGGTGCAGGTGCCGCTCTTCGGGCCGCCGATCACGCTCTCCGCCGTGCCGCGCCGCATCGCCGCGGGCGGCTTGCACGAACACGAGGGCCGCCTCGTCTACGTCTCGCGCGGCATCGGTTGGGAGCACGGCGCCGCGCCGCGCGTGCGCCTCTTCTGCCCGCCCGAGGTGTCGCTGCTGACGCTCGAGGCACGGCGGCTGTGAAGCGGAGCGGTCCCCCCCTTGTGCGCCACCCGCGCTAGCCTTCGACAGAGTCACGGAACCACCACGTCGAGTCCACCGCCCTCGGACTGCACATGCGCTCACTCACGCTCGCCGCCGCGCTCCTTGCCGTCACCAGCCTCGCCCCCCTCGCTGCCGCACAGATCACCGTCGGGCCGGCGGGGAGCGGCTTTCAGTTCACGGAGATCCAAGACGCGATCGACTTCGCACCGCCGAACTCGATCATCCTCGTCTACCCCGGGGACTATTCGAAGCCCCTCTACATCGACAAGTCGCTGACGATCATCGGCGACACGATCAACGCATGGACGCCGACCATGCTCCAGAGCGCGGGCACGACGCCCACGGCGATGGTTGAGATCACCGGGATCGATTCACTGGAAGAGGTGCGGATCACGGGCCTGCGGTTCAAAGAGAATCCCATATCGACGCACGCGCTCTACATCCACGACTGCGAGGGTCGTGTGGTCGTCAACGACATCGAGTCGGCTCCTCAGGTCGGGCCGTTCTTCACCGGGCCGGTGAAAGCTGGTGTCGTCGTTCACGACTCCGATGCCGTAGTCGGAGACAAGTGGGACTTCGTTCGTGTGCTTCTCTCCAACCAAGCGATTTCCTCGTTCTCCGTCACGCTCGACATACAACGCTCTTCGCTTTGGCTGAGCAACTCCGTGTTGGCATCTCCGGGGAATACGCCATTCTTGTCGCCCGGCCAGTCACCAGCAGGCATCCGCGCCGTCGATTCCCATCTGAGTCTGTCGAACTGCAACATCGGGGGCGGCGCCGGCGGTATCGGGGGTGATATCCCCTTTTTCATCGTCTATGCAAAGGCTGGGCCTGCAATAAACGCCAAGGGCTCAACGCTCCGCGTCGCCGGTGGGCCCTTGAACGTGCTGAAGGCAGGCTTCGGCACCAGCAACGAGAACGGCAATTCAGCCGTCATCCTCGAGGGTGCTTCATCCCTCGACCGCGCCGCCGACGTTTCGATCGTGCCGACGCAGATCGGCTTCACGGGACCTGCAATCGCGATGCTCGGAGGTAGCACCACAATTGCGCGTCCGCACCGTTGGCCGAACATCGAACTGTCCGCACAGCGTGTCTCGCCGGGTCTCTCGGCGACCATGAACACCCGCGGCAATCCGCTCAGCCTGCACCTGCTGTTCTACGCGACACAGATGCAGTTGCCGTTCGACGAGCCGCTCCTCCAAGGCCCGATCCTGCTCGACATCGGAGCCGTGGTCCAACTCGCCGAGTTCGCGACCGACGCGAGCGGCAACGGCTCGTTCGGCTTCGCGCTGCCGCCGATCCCGCAACTCGTCGGGTTCGGCGTGCACTTCCAGACGCTCGAGCTGGGCGCCGCCGGTGCGTTCATCTCGAACGCGGCGCTGCTCACGATCACGAACGTCAACTGACGTTGGGCGCGAGGCGCAGCGAGCGTCACACTCCGCTCGATGCGCCTCGCCCTCTTCGATCTCGACGGCACGCTCACTCCGCTCGACACGGAGAACGAGTGGATCACGGCGCTCGCGACCGCGGGCCTCGTCGATGCGCGGCCGCACGCGCAGTTCCACGCGGACTACCTCGCGGGCCACATGGACGGTGCGGCGTACCTCGCGTGGTACACGGGCGTGCTGGCGACGCTCGCGCCGCGTGCGATCGGCGAGATCGGCGCGCAGGTCGTCGCGCGCGTGTTGCAGTCGATCGATGCGCGGCGGCGCGCGTGGATCGAGGAGGAGCGGGCGAAGAGCGACGCCGTGCTGCTCGTGAGCGCGACGAACAGGTTTCTCGTCGAGCCGATCGGCCGCGCGCTGTTGTTCGACGACGTACTCGCTTCGCCCTACCGCATGCGCGGCGGCCGCTTCACCGGCACGCTCGAGGGTGAGTACAACCTCGGGCCCGCCAAACATCGGACGGTGACGCGCTGGCTCGGCGAGCGCGGCACCACGTGGGCGGACCTCACGCGTTGTTCGTGTTACGCCGATTCGATCAACGATCTTGCGTTGCTCGAGGCTTCGAGCGTGCCGGTCGTCGTCGATCCGGGCGCCGCGCTGGCGCGCATCGCCGAGCAACGCGGGTGGCTCGTGACGCGTACGGTGTCAGACACGTAGCCGTCACGAGCGACTCACACCGCGATCGAGTAGTCGTCGTCCGGCGTACCCAGCGGGTACTGCGGACCACCCGGCCCGCCGATGCGGTTGCTCCACGGGTCGATCGCTGTCGCACGCACGTGGCCGCGGCTCGCCTCCAGCGCGGCGGCGTAACGCGCGCCGTCGAAGATCTCGCGGATGCACAACACGACGGCGCCCAACAGGAAGAGCGCGAACACGCGCCACAGGCTCGCGTCGGTTTCGAAGCCGGATTGGAAGAGGCGCGCGAGGCCGCCCGAAGCAAGGAGGAAGAGGAACTCGAGGCCGGTCAGCAGCGCGAGCGGCGCGAGGAACGCGAACGGGCGGCGCACCATGAGCCACAGGGTCTTCGCTCCGGCGGCGACGACCGAACTCGCGTTCTGCAGGACGATGCGCGTGCGCACGAAGATGGCCCACGCCATGAGGAGCGCGAGGCACACGAGGTGCACGGCGTTGCGGCCCCATTCGAGCCAGACGACGGAGCGCTCGGAGTCGGACAGCTCACTCTTGCCGCCCGGCCAACCGCCGATGACTTCGTTCTGCCACGCGATCGACGCGTCGTGGAAGAGCAGCGTGCCGAGGATGCCCGCGAGCACGACCACCACGACCGCGAGGCGCAGGAAGCGCCAGAAGTAGCGCGCCGCGCCGGCGTAGAAGAGTCGGCGCGCGCCCTTCGCGTCCGGGTCGGCGAGCGTGCGCAACCAACCGCCGGCGCTGAAGACGCCGATCAAGACCGCGACGACCATCATCCAGTCGGCCGACGTGCCGACGGTGCGCAGCAGTTGATCGAGGCCGGCGGCGTTGTCCGTGCGGAAGTTGACGTCGAGGTGGTGGAGCAGCGCCTCGGGCTCGTACTTGTTCTTGATCGTGTCGGCGAACCAGCGGTAGACGGGCAGGCTCGTCACGAGCGACATGCCCGCGACGGCGAACGCGCCGAACGTCCACGCGATCGGGCGGCGCGCGGCGCGTGCGATCGTCTGTGCGAACAGGGGTCCGCGACGGTTGTCGAGATTGGTGCTCACGTCAACCTCCGAGGCCCTTCTGCCATTGGAACTGCTGCGCGAGTTGATTGAAGACGCGCTCGGTGTAGCGCAACGGCACACGCGCGTCCGCCGCTTCGAACCACTGGTTGTTCGACAGGTCGGTGTCGAGGAAGTAGCCGTCGTCGGGGTCGAGTTCGGCGGAGACGAGCCGCTGCGGCGACTCGACGACGATGCGCTTCCAACGGCGCTCCAGTTGTTCGTCGCGCGTCCACAACTCGTCGCGCGTGGAACCGTCCGCGAACGTCAGGCGCACGGGCACCGGCAGCGCGAGATCGCCGTGGCGGTGCAGGAGCACTTCGATGCGGTAGGGCGGTTCGTGGTTCGGTTCGGTCGGCGGGACGACCTGCGGAGCGGGCGCATCGGTCGCTGGAGCATTTGCCGGTTCGGCCGCGGGATCGGTTGCGACGTCCGGAGCAGGGACGGGCTCAGCGCTCGCGTCGCTCGGGACCGGCTCGGACGGCGCGGTCTGCTCGCTCGGTTGCGCCTCGCTCGGCGACTCACTGGGCGACTCACTGGGCGACTCACTGAC
The DNA here is from genome assembly GCA_044358925.1 of Planctomycetota bacterium. Taxonomy (GTDB): domain Bacteria; phylum Planctomycetota; class UBA1135; order UBA1135; genus Rohdeia. Next base: position 4,900 of record JBIKNC010000185.1, read on the forward strand.
CGCCACGAGTTCGCCGTACGTGACGAATTCGCCGCTCGCGTCCATGAACGCACCGCGCGCGGGCGCGACGCGCTTCTGCTCGACCTTCACCGACCAGTCGACGGTGAGCGTGTTGCGGAACAGGTCGTCGAAGTACGGCGCGAGGTCGAGCTCGACACCGTCGCCCGCCTGGAACGCGTCGAAGAAATCGTCCGGGTACGGATGGCGGTAGCGCCACAGATCGCAGTAGTGGCGCATGCCGCGCACGAACGCCTCGCGTCCGTCGACGCCCGGGCTCGCGCTCGCGATCAGCGCCGGCAACGAACGCACGACACTCGCCGTACGCGAGTAGGTGTTCGAGTAGTGGCTCTCGCGGAACGCGGCCATCCACGGCCAGTTGTCGATCGGGTCGTGATCGGGCGCGCCGAGATAGCGCGTGCGATCGTCCCAGCGCGGATCGGTGCGCTCGGGCGTGTTCGTGAGGAGCGGTTGGTCGCGCCACCAATCGACGAAGCCGCCGTCGATCGACGGCGACAGATACAGCGGCAGGTCGATACCGAGGAACGACAGGTCCGGCAGCTCGACGTGTCGCAGCGAGAAGCTGCGCCCGCTGTTGCCGTTGCCGAGCGGCACGAGCTGCACGCCGTACGTCGGCACGCGCGCGTACAGCGTCGTCGAACGTCGATCGCCGAACACGCGCCGCAACACTTCGGCGTCGGCGAACGAGTTGAAGCCTTCGTCCATCCACGCGGCTTCGAACTCGTTGTTCGCGACCAAGAGATAGAACCACTGGTGCCCGGCTTCGTGGATCGTGACGCTCTCCGGGCTGTGCATCGGCGCCTCGGTGAAGAGGCGCGTGCCGGCCGTGAAGATCGTCGGATACTCCATGCCGCCGGCTTCGCTCGCGCCCCACGCCGGATCGACGACGGTGATGCGCTCGAACGGGTACTCGCCGAACCACAGGCCGTAGAAGAAGAGCGTCGCGGCCGTCGCCTCGTAGTGCCGGCGCGCCTGCACGCGGCGCTCGGGCTGGATCAGCACTTCGACAGTCACGTTGCGCAGGTCGAGGTTCGCGTCCGGCCCGAGGGCGGCGCGCACGCGCTCGATCTCTTCCGGGTAACGCTCGGCCCATTCGGCGAACACGAACTCGAACGTCTCCGGCTGGTAGTCCGGATCCGCGGTCCACATGAAGTCGTGCACGAGCGGCGCCTTGCCGCTCGCTTCGGTGCGCGTGCGGTCGGCCGGACTCGGCGCTTGGAAGCTGTACTTCACGCGCTCACCGGAGCGCAGCTCGTTCACACGCACGCCGCTGCCGAACACACGACCGCCCGCGTATTCGGCGGGCATGTCGATCGCGACGTCGTACGTGCCGAAGTCCGCGTACCACTCCGAGAAGGCGTGGAACTGGTGGCAGTTCCAACCGCGCCCACTCTCGTACACGGCGAGCTTCGGGAACCACTGCGCAACGAGCAGGAAGTCGCCCTTGTTGCCGGTGCGCCGACGCACGCGCGGCAAGCGGCTCTCCCACTCGACGTCGACCTGCACCGTCGCGCCGGGAGCGACCGGTTCGGGCAGCACGACACGGAACACGGTGCGATCGTTCGTGTTGCCGTCGGTCGGTTGTTCCCACGACAGCGCGCCGAACAGATCGGCGCCGGTCGCCGGTGTGTTCGCCGCGTCGTCCGGCGTGCGCAAGCGCAGCGCGCGGATCTCCGTGAAGCCGAAGCCCTCTTTGACGACCGTGCCGCGCAGGTTGCCGTCGACCGCCGTCATGTGCGACGTGCGGTTGTTCGCGAACGCGTTGAGATAGACGTGGAACCACAGATCGCCGACGGTGTCGGTGCTCGTGTTGGTCCACGTGATCGTGGCGCGGCCGAACAGATCGAAGAACTCCAGGTCCTTCGCGAACGCATCGTCTCCGCCGGGTCCCGTGCGTTCGAGCCGCGCTTCGATCGCGTAGTCCGTGCGCGACGTGCCGCCGCGTTCGCGCGTGCCGCCCGGCGTGTCGGGGCCGAGCGGCTCCTGCACCAGGTTCCACGGCCGGCGCGCGCCCTCGGAGGGGCGCTGGGCGTCCGTCGCGCTCTCCTGTGCGTGTGCGGCCGCCGCCGTCGCGGCAGCGAGGAAACCGAAGGCGACGAGGAGGCGCGTGGAACTGCGGGACATGAGTCGTGAAGACCGTGCGCGCGACCCCGCGCCGGCCCATGCCGTCCTCGAAAGGAGCGGCAGGCCGAGTGTAGTGGTGCCCGCGGCCGTTCCGCCTGCGGGACACGCGGGCGGCCCACGCGCCGGTCCGCGGCCCGCGCAGCCGATGAACGTCGCGCGGGAATGGACCGTTCGGCGTAGGGTGCCGGGGAGCCGGTGGCGCAAGCCACTCCCCCGCAGGCATTTGCCGCCGCGCGTTTCCAAGGCTCGAAGACTCAAGGCTCGGGGCGCGCCGCCGATACCAGGTGCACCTCCCCCGAACCGCTCGGTCCACCACCATGCAGATCCAAGGCAACCCCACTCCCGCTCCGCGCCCCGACAAGGGCACGCGCCCGGCGGCCGACGTCGGGACCGGATCGGCGTTCGAAGCGACGACGAGTGACGTCGAAGCTGCGGGCGTCGCCCTCCCCCGCCGCGACCGCGAGACGACGCGCACCACCGGCGCCCGCGGCGACTCTCTCGAGATCTCCGGCACCGCCCGCCTCCTGCGCGCCGAGCCGCGCTCCGAAGCCCGCGCCGAGCGCATCGAAGAGCTGAAGCAGCTCCTGCAGCAAGGCACGCTCAACACCAAGGAATCGATCGAACTGGCGGCGCGCCGCATCCTCGGCGCCCGCGACTGAAGCCCACGAACCACTCCTTCCCTGCCCCTCTGGACGGGCTCGGCGGCCGCCCCCGCCGAGCCCGTCCGCTCTTTCATGCGGGTCGTGGACGCGCTGCGGCGCGACGACTGCGAGCGCGACACGCCGGGATCGTGGGACGGAGGCGAGCGCGACGAGCGCGTTCGGTGCAAGCTACGCGGGCTCAGCTCGCTCCATGCCGAACGCTCGCACACGCTCGCGCCGACGATTCCTTGGCGTCGTCGCAACGACTGCACTCGCATGTGCGGCTGCGTGTGCGCCGCCCTATCCGAGCGGGCCCATCAGGGCGATCTACTCGAGCGGCTCGTCCCCGCTCGATCCGGTCGCACACGACGTGCGCATCCACGGGCGCATCGACACGACGAAAGTGCCTGTCGACGCGACCACTCACGTGCACCTGGTGCAGGGCGGCCGCATGTTCTGGAGCAGCGGCGCGCACACGACGTGTACCTCCGGATCGTTCTCGTTCAGCGGCGTGCCGCCCGGCGATTGGTACGTGATGGTCGATGCCTGCCGAGGCGAAGAGTCGTGGTGGTTCTTCGCGTCCGTCGAAGGACTGGTCGAGGGCGAGCGGCGCGACCTCGGGGAACTCACACTCGCGCCCACGCGCGTCGTGACGCGTTCGCGGATCGACGGCCACATCAGTCGAGATCCCGACGACTTCCCCGGTCACGGCAACCCGAGCCTCGAGGTCACCCTGCACGCGCTCGGATCGACGGCGATCCCGATCGGCGCTCACGTGGATTGGGAGGGAAGGAGCTTCGAACACGTGTTCCACGGCGTGCCGCTGGGCAGCGTGCGAGCGGAAGGCGAGGCCTTCGCGCCGCTGCGACCGGGCTCGACCACCACGCTCGAGATCCGCGACGTCGGTCGCGGAGCGGTCCTCGTCGGCGGACTCTTCACGCTCGACACGAACGAGACCACGCTGGAGCTCGTGCACACCGTCGGGCCGACGCCGCCGTGACGCACGCACTCTCGCGACGGTGACATGACTCGCTCTCGCTCGCTGCCATGACTCGCACTCGCTCGCTCGCCCTTCTCGCACTCGCCTTGTTCGCATTGGTCGGTTGCTCGCAACCGACCGACGACACGCCGAACGAACCTCGCCGAGTCGAAGTGGCCGGCAACCCGTTCGCGCCGACGCGGCACTACGAACCCGACGAGAACGGCGCGCTGGTGAGTGGGCGCGTCGACGCGGCACTCGTAC
>JBIKNC010000186.1:0-8889 GCA_044358925.1 Planctomycetota bacterium
CCACCGACCACTCGAAGTGCGGATTCTGGCGACAGGGTGCCTGGCACCGTACGCGCCAACGCCTCGTGCGACGAGACGGCTCAGCGCCTCGAATCGAGCGCCGCGATCCCCGGCAACACCCGACCCTCGAGCAGCTCGAGCGACGCACCACCGCCCGTCGAGATGTGGTCGATGCGCTCGGCCAGGCCGAACTGCTCCACGGCCGCCACCGAGTCGCCGCCGCCCACCACCGTGTAGCCCTTGCACTCCGCCACGGCCTTCGCCACCGCGATCGTGCCCGCCGCGAACGCTTCCCACTCGAACACGCCCATCGGGCCGTTCCACACGACCGTCAGCGCGCCCGCGATCACCGCCGCGGCCTCCTTCCTCGCCGCCGGTCCGATGTCGAGGCCCATCCAACCCGCCTCGATCGCTCCGTTGACGATCTTCGACGGCGCATCCGCCGCGAACTTCTGCGCGACGACGTGGTCGCTCGGCAGGACGATCTTCACGTTGCGCTTCGCGGCGCGCTCGAGGCTCTTGCCCACCGATGCGAGCATGTCCTCCTGCACGAGGCTCGCGCCCGTCGCGACACCCTTCGCGCGCAGGAACGTGTAGGCCATGCCGCCGCCGACGATGAGCGCGTCGACGCGGTCGATCAGGTTGTCGACGACCTTGAGTTTGTCGCTGACCTTCGCGCCGCCGAGGATCGCGACGAGCGGGCGCTCCGGCTGTTCGAGCACGCGCCGGAACGCGGCCAGCTCCTTGTCCATCAGGAGCCCCGCCGCGCTCGGCAACAAGCGCGCGATGCCACACACCGAACTGTGGTCGCGGTGCGCCGTGCCGAACGCGTCGAGCACGAACACGTCGCCGAGTTTCGCGAACGCCGCGGCGAGTTGCATGTCGCCCTTCGTCTCGCCGTCGTGGAAACGCACGTTCTCGAGCAGCACGATCGCGCCCTTCGGTGCGTTCTTCACCGCGGCCTCGGCGACGGGGCCGATGCTCTCCTTCACGACCACGACCTGACGCTTGCCGAGCTCCGCGAGCCGCGCCCCGACGGGTGCCAAACGCGCGCTCTCGTCGACGCCGCCCTTCGGTCGCCCGAGATGGCTCAAGAGGATCGGCAGGCCGCCGCGCGCGAGGATGTTCTCGATCGTCGGCAGCGCCGCGCGGATGCGCGTGTCGTCCGTGATCGCGCCGCTGTCGTCCTGCGGAACGTTGAAGTCGACGCGCACGAGGACACGTTTGCCTTGGACGGGAAGCTGGGCGAGTGAGAGAACGGTCACGGAGGTTCGGGGCTCGTGTGTGGCGGCCGGAGATGACGGGCGAACGTGCGGGCGACGATGGAATGGAGCGGGCGCGCCGAGTTCCACACTCGGCGCGCCCGCGTTCGGCTCAGGCCTTCTTGGCGGAGTCTGCTTTCGGCGCTGCCTTCGAGGCTGCGGCCTTGGGCTCGGCTTCGGCTTGGGCTGCGTCCGCCTTCGCAGGCGCGGCCTTCTTCGGTGCACCGCCCTTCAGCGCCGCGACCAGTTTGATGAGGTCGACGACGCGGCTCGAGTAGCCCCACTCGTTGTCGTACCAGCTGACGACCTTGAGCATGCGCGGCCCCATGACCATCGTCGAGTCCGCGTCGAAGATCGAGCTGTGCGAGTTGCCGATGATGTCGCTCGAGACGAGCGGCGCCTCGCTGTACTCGAGGATGCCCTTGTACTCCTTGAGCTTCGAGGCGGCCTTCACGGCGGCATTGATCGCCTCGACCGTCACGTCCTTGTTCACGACGGCGACGAGGTCGACCACCGAACCGACCGGCACCGGCACGCGCAGCGAGAAGCCGTCGAGTTTGCCGTTGAGGTGCGGCAGCACTTTGCCGACCGCACGGGCGGCGCCCGTCGTCGTCGGGATGATGTTCTCCGCCGCGGCGCGCGCACGGCGCAGGTCCTTGTGCGGGAAGTCGAGGATGCGCTGGTCGTTCGTGTACGCGTGGACCGTCGTCATCATGCCGCGCTCGATGCCGAACGCGTCGTCGATGACCTTCGCGAGCGGCGCGAGGCAGTTCGTCGTGCACGACGCGTTCGAGACGATGCGGTGCTCGTTCGTGAGCGTCTTCTCGTTGACGCCGATCACGACCATCGCGTCGACGGCGTCCTTCGGCGGCACCGTGAGGATGACGCGCTTCGCTCCGGCGTCGATGTGCTTCTGACAGTCGGCGCGCGAGGTGAGCACTCCGGTCGACTCGACGACCACGTCGACCTTGTTCGCGGCGTGCGGCAGTGCTGCCGGGTCCTTCTGCGCGGTGATCGGGATCTTCTTGCCGTCGACGCTGATCCAATCCTTGCCGTGCGCGACCTTGGCGTCGAAGCGGCGCATGACCGTGTCGTACTCGAGCAGGTGTGCGAGCGTCGGGGGATCCGTCAGGTCGTTGATCGAGACGACCTCCATGCCCGGGCGGCCGTGGAGGATGCGGAAGACGTTGCGGCCGATGCGGCCGAAGCCGTTGATGGCGATGCGGATGGCCATGAGGGGGCCCTGGAAGCGGGCGGCTCGAAGGACTTCGTCCGCCGGTCCTCGCACCGACGCGGCGCGAATCTCGATGGCGGCGGGCGTTCGAAGGCCGGAGAAGATAACGGGGCGTGGACGCGGAACGATCGACACGGGAGACGGAGGCGGGCGGGCGCGGCCTCGACTGGCACGCGCTCGCGAGCGCAGCTGGGATCCAGGCATCGGAGCGGCTCTTGCTCGCGCTGTCGGGCGGGCGCGATTCCGTCGCGCTCTTCCACCTGCTCGCGCGCGCCGAGCCGCGACCGGACTTCGCGGCGGCACACGTCGACCACGGATGGCGCGGCGAAAGGTCGCAGGCCGACGCGCGCTTCTGCGCGGAGCTCGCGCGGACGCACGGCGTGCCGTTCGAGTGTGTGAAGCTCGCGCTCGACGGCGCGGCGGCGAACGCGGAGGCCGTGGCCCGACGCGAGCGCTACCGAGCGCTCGCCGCGCTCGCCCGCTCGACCGGTCGCACGACCGTGCTCACGGCGCACCACGAGGACGACGTCGTCGAAGGCGTCCTACTGCACACGAGGCGCTTCGGCCAACCGGGCGGTTACATCGAACCCGGTGCGCGCCTCCTGATCCGCGGTGCGACGATCGGCGAGGCGCCGCTCGAGCGCGCGTCCCCGGAACTCGCGAGGGTCGAAGTCGTGCGGCCACTCGCCGCGACGCCGCGCTCACGGCTCGAAGACCTGCTGCGAAGTCTCGGCGCGTCCTGGTGCGAGGACGAGTCGAACGGCGATCTTCGTCGCGCTCGCAACGCCCTGCGTGCAGAACTCGCTCGAGGACTGACCGGCGCGCAGCGCTCCCAGATCCTCGCGGAGGCGCGCGGGCGAGCGCGATTCGACGCTGACGTCGAGTCGCTCGTGCCGCAGGCACGGCGACCGTCCCATGTACGACTGACGCGCGCCCCTGACTGCTACGACCTCGGCGCCGCGTTCGATTCGGCCGGACTCGTCGCGCTCCCGGAAGAGGTGCGTGTGAGTGTGGTCGCCCGCATCGCGGCGCGCACGTGCGGCGCCGTGCCGAAGCGCGCCGTCCTCGTGCGCATCGGCGCGGCGATCGCACGCCGCGAGCGGCTGCACTGCGATCTCGCCGACGGCTGGCACGTTCTCCACGGACGAGGCGAGCTCCTCGTCCTGCCGCCCGACACGGCACTCGGCCCACTGCCGGCGCCTCTCGAGTACCGCGGCGAGCAGCTCGTGTTCGCCGACGGTCGGCGCCTCGAATCACAGGACGTGCTGGCGGCGGGACAGAGCGGGCGTGTTCACAGCGTCCGCCCGCTCGCCGCCGGCGACCGCTGGCAGTCGGCACCGACGCGCCCGCTGCGCCTTCTGACCCGCCACCTCGCCGAACTCGGCGTGCCTCCGTCCGAGCGCGGCCGCGTGCTCGTCGCCGCGGACGAGCACGGACGCGTGCTCGGGATGCTCGACTTCCGCGTGTGACCTCGGCCGAGCGACGCGGATACCCTCTCCCGCTTGGCGCCCACGAGCCACATGCACGACTCCCCCGCCGAGGCGGCCCGCTCGCCGGTCCACGCGCGCCTCGCGGCGAATCTCGCGGCCGTGCGGGAGCGCATCGTCGCGGCCGCGCAGAGCTCCGGGCGGGCCGCGCACCTGCCGCGCATCCTCGCCGTCTCGAAGAGCGTCGCCCCCGACGTGGCCCGCGCCCTGGTCGAGATCGGGCAGGCCGACCTGGGTGAGAACCGGCTGCAGGTGCTCGAGGAGAAGCGCCGCGCCTTCGCCGCACAGCCGCCGCGCGCGATCGGCGGCGCGGACGTCGACACGGAACTGGCCGTGCGTTGGCACTTCGTCGGGCACCTGCAGAGGAACAAGGTGAAGGACGTCGTGCAGAGCTGCGACGTCGTGCACTCGGTCGACTCGCCGCGCCTGCTCGCGGCGCTCGCACAGGCCGCGAGCGCGGCACAGCGGCGCATCGAGGTCTTCCTGCAGGTCAAGTTGTGGCCCGAGGAGAACAAGGGCGGCTTCGCACCGAGCGAGGTCGACGCGGCGCTCGACGCCGTTCTGGCGGCCCCGTTCCTCGCGCCGGCCGGATTCATGACGCTGGCCCCGCTCGTCGACGAAGCGGCGCAACTCGCCGCCGCGCGCCAGGTCTTCGCGGACCTCGCCGCACTCGCGCACTCACACGCCGGGCGCGCCTTCGCCCACGGCGCCCCGCAACTCTCGATGGGCATGAGCGACGACCTCGAAGCCGCCGTCGCAGCCGGCACGCACTGGCTGCGCATCGGTCGCGCATTGTTCGAAGGCTTGCCCCAGCGCACGAGCGACTGACCCATGTCCGAACGCACGAACGAAGAACTCGCGCTCGAACTGCAAGGTGCGGCGCGCACGAACGACGGCCGCACACGCATCGAGATCGGTGCCGGAGCGCCGCTGCGTCTGGGCAGCGACGCCGAGCGTGCGACTGCGGTGATCGCAGGCCTCGCCCCGCTGCACGCCACGATCGCGCCGATCAAGGGCGGCGGTGTCGGCTTGCGTGTCGAGAGCGGTGCCTCCGCGCAACTGAACGGCGCCGCGGTCAGCGCCGCGCGACTGAACGTCGGTGACGTGATCGCGCTCACGCTGACGTCGGGCGGCGCACTGGAAGTGCGCGTCGTCGATCTGTCGAAGAAGCCGCGCGCGCCGTTGCCGAAGGTGCCCGGCTATCGCCTCGAACGCCAGCTCGGCCGCGGCGCGATGGGCCGCGTCTACCTGGCGGTGCAGGAGAGCCTCGAGCGCAAGGTCGCGCTCAAACTGCTCGAACCCGAACTGTGCAAGGACGCCGCGTTCGTCGCCGAGTTCCAGTCGGAGGCGCGCGCCGCGGCCGCCTTGCACCACACGAACGTCGTCACGGTCTTCGACGTCGGCGAGTTCGAAGGGCGCCACTTCCTCGCACTCGAGTACATGGATCGCGGGTCGCTCGAGGACCGGCTCGTGAAGGAGGGCGCGCTGCCGTGGCGCGCGGTGCTCGGCATCCTGCGCGACGCCGCCGCAGGGCTCGAGTACGCCGAGAGCAAGGGCATCGTCCACCGCGACATCAAGCCCGCGAACCTGATGCAGAACGCGACCGGGGTGACGAAGATCGTCGACCTCGGACTCGCGATCGCCGCGGAGACCGAAGCCGGCGGCCGCATCCGCGGCACGGCGCACTTCATGGCGCCGGAACAGGCGCGCGGCGAGGCGGTCGATCCGCGCGCGGACCTGTACGCACTCGGTGCGAGCGCGTGGCGACTGCTCACGGCGCGCACGCCGTTCACGGGCAACTCGCCGAAGGAGATCCTGCGCGCGGCGCTCTCCGAACCCGCGCCGCCGCTGGCGCCGCTCGTGCCCGGGTTGCCGAACGACGTCGAGAAGCTCGTGCTCGACTTGCTCGCGAAGAACAAGGAGCAGCGCCCCGCGAACGCGCGTGTCGTGCGCGAGCGCATCGAGGCGCTCGTCCAGAAGCACGTCGCGGGTGCTGCGGTCGGCGACGACGTCGGCGCGCCAAAGAAGTCGCGCGTGCCGCTGATCGCGGGGCTCGCCGCGGTCGTGCTCGGCGTCGCCGTGGTGTTCGCCGTCACGGGTGGCGACGACGGGAAGAGTCCGTCGGACGCGCGCCCCGACGTCACGCAGCCGACCGACGGCGGCGCGTCGAATGCGCTCGACGGAACGAGTGCCGCACTTGTCGACGGTCGATCGAACACGGCGACGGGCGGCGCGGCGGACGTGAACGAGGGTGCCAGCGCGGGCGCGAACACCGGTACGAGTGCACCGGCGGGCGAAGAGGACGCCGCGCTGCGCCGCATCGAGGAAGAGGCGCAGCGCCTGCTCGCCACGGTGGACGGGCTGACCGAGCCCGATCTCGTGCGCGCCCGCCTGGCCCAGGTCGTCGAGGACTTCCCGGGCACGACGGCCGCGACGCTCGCGAGCGAGCGACTCGAAGCCTCGGCACCGGCCGTGGCTCAACAGCCGGCCGTCGTCGACGTCGAAGGTCTGCGCAGTCGCGAGATCGCGGCGCGCGAGAAGGCGGCGCGCGGCGCGGACGGCGGCTGGCTCGCGCCGCAGCGCGCGTTGCTCGCGCTCGAGAACGCGCCCGCGCCGACCGCACTCGCGAGCGACGAGGCCTACGCCGCCGCGTTCGCGGCACTCGTCGCCCGCGTCGAATCGGAACTGCGAGCGGCCGCGCGCACGCGCCTCGACGCAGCGAACACACTCGTCGACGCAGGCCGGTTCGACGAGGCGCGCGCGAGCCTCGCTGCGACGCTCGCGTGGCTGACCGACGCACCGGAGCCGGCGCCGACGCCGACCAGCGCGCCGGCCGATCCGCAGGTTCCGGCGCCGGCGCCGCGCCCGCTGCGCCTGAGCGATCTCGTCGACGAGACGCTCGCCGCACGCGACGCACTGCCCCAATTGGCCGAGCGCTTCGAACGCGCCATGGCGCACGCCGACCATCTCGAACGCCACCGCGAGTTCTTCGGGGGCTCGCCGCTCGCCGGCGATCTCGCGCGCCTCGACCTCGTGTCGGCGGCGGCGCGCATCGACGCACTCGCGGTGAAGTCGAGCGACGGAGCGCAGTGGGTGCGCTCGCACGCGCAGTGGCTCGCGGACGGCGGGCGCTTCTCGCAACTGCTGCGCTCGACGTTCGCCGCCGGAGAATGGCGTCGCAAGAGCGTCGCCGTGCCCGGCCCGAAGCGCGAGATGCGCGAGGTCGTGTCGATCGACGACCGCGGCCTCGTCTTCGGCAGCGGCACCGACGTCGTCCCGCTCGCGTCGTTCGGCGGGTCCACGGACCTCGTGAACACACTCGTGTTCGAACGCCTCGCACGCGGTTGGAACGATGACGAGCGTCGCACCATCGCGTGTGTGCTGGTCGCGACGGCGCTGCAGGAGCTGCTCGTGCTCACACGCCCCGCACTCGACGGCGCGAACGTCGACGCCGCAGCTGCAGTCGCCGCGAACGCCGCACTCGAACGTGTGCGCGCGTGGATCGCACCCTCGGATCCGGACCTCGCCGCCGAAGTCGCGGCCGCACGCGTGTGCGAAACGCTGCTCGCCGCACTCGCGAGCGGCGACACGGGCCGCGCCGCGTGGGCGGCCGACGCGCTCGTCTTCGAACACGGGCGCACGCTGCTGGTGACGTGCCTCTCGAACGGCGCTTCGATCACAGCCCCACCGAGTTGGCCGGTGCAACGCTGAGAGAGTGAGAAAAAATCGACGCTGCGCGCCGAACATGCTCTCTCAGATGCCCATGGCCCAACCGCTGGCGCGGTTGGAGCCCGTTCGCGAGCATTTCTGCTCGCTCTCTGAGAGAGTGAGAAGAAATCGACGCTTCGCGCCTGACATGCTCTCTCAGATGCCTCTGGCCCAACCGCTGGCGCGGTTGGCGCCCGTTCGCGAGCTTTCGCTCACTCACTGACCGCCATGGCACACACGAAAGAGTCTGAGCTGAAGGCGCCGCTCGACGCGGCGGTCGACGAGGTCTGGCGCGAGCTGCGCACACGCAAAGTGCACGCACCGCAGGCGCTGTTCGTGATGGGCACGGGCCTCGGCCTGTTCCCCGAACGCCTCGAGCACGTGCGCGAGATCGAACTCGCCTCGGTGCCCGGTGTGCCCGAGCCGTGGCGCGCCGCGCGCCTCGTCAGCGGGCGCTTCGACGACCTCGATCTGTGGACGCTCGAAGATCGTTCGCTCGACGAGACGAACGGGCCCGCATGGACGCGCGCGTTCCCGTGTTGGCTCGCGGCGGCGGCCGGTGCGCGCGTCGCGCTCGTCGCGACCGCCGGCGCGAGTGTGTCGGAGCGTGTGCGCGTCGGCTCGCTGATGATCGCGAACGACCACATCGATTTCGCGAACGGGCGCACGCTCGAAGGCCTCGCACGCAGCAAACGCGGACCGCTCTTCCCCGACCAGTCGCGTCTGCACGTCGAGGCGCTGCGCAACGAAGCGCTCGCACTCGCGAGCGAAGTCGGCATCGAGCTGTCGACCGGCGTCGTCGCCGCACTCGCCGGACCGCACCTCGAGACTCCGGCCGAAGCGCGTTTCCTCGAACTCGCGGGTGCGGACGTGAGCGTGCAGGGCCTCGGCCACCTGCTCGCCGGTTGTGTGCACGCGGGACTGGGTGTCCTGGTCGTGACCGCTGTCGCGTCGCGCGCCGGACAGCCCGCCGACCTGCGCCGCATCCTCGAAGTCGCCGAACGGCAGGCGCCGGCGATCGAAGACCTCGCGCTGCGCCTGTGCAATCCGATCGCGATGGTCGCGACGGAACTCGCGCGTTCGACGGAGGACGTGTGAGCGGTCCGTCGACCGCGCCCGCCGATCGGCAGCGCGTGGCGGTGCTCGCGTCGGGCGGCGGGCGCAGTCTCGACAACTTGGCGCAGCGCGTGAAGAGCGG
>JBIKNC010000187.1:0-8854 GCA_044358925.1 Planctomycetota bacterium
TCGGCGCGAGTGTTCGAACGCAGCCTTGGCGGCATCTGGAGCGAAGTCGCCGCCCTGCGCGCGTCGACGCCGGTCGCGGGTGCGCTGCTGGGCAGCAGCGTGGCCCTCGAGGGCGATCGCGTCGTCGCCGGCGCGACGTCGGAGGGCAGCCTGCCTGCGGCGCCGGGCCGCGCGCTGCTGTTCACACGCGAGTCGACGAGCGTGTGGCACGAGACCGCCTCGCTCGCGTCTTCGGCGGGCTCGAACGGCGCCCTGTTCGGGGAGGCGGCCGCGCTCTCGAACGGTCGACTGCTGATCTCGGCCGATCAGGACGACACGGGCACGACGAACGCGGGCGCGGCCATGGTCTTCGAGATCGGCGCGCTGCTGCACGGAGCACCTTCGATCTCGCTCGCGAGCGGCGGCGCGAGCGCGCTCCTCGTGCGCGCCGGTCCCGCACGCGCCGGCGACCTGTACGTGATGTTCGGGAGCTTCTCCGGCACGTCGCCCGGCACCGTCGATCCGGTCAGCGGCCTCACGCTGCCGCTCGTGTACGACGGCTACACGGCGTTCCTGATCGCCAACTGGGGCGGCGGGTTGGTGGCGCCGTGGTTCGGACTCCTCGACGCACACGGCGCCGCGAACGCGGTCTTCGCGGTGCCGGCGGGAACGAACGCGTCGTTCGCGGGCATCACCGTGCACCACGCGGCGCTGCTCGTCGACCTGTCCTCGTTCCTGGCGGTCGAGGCGACGAACGCAGCGGCCGTGAAGCTCGTTCCGTGATGCGTCGAGCGCTCGGGTGACGCGCGACCCGCGTCACTCGGCGCGCGCTTCGATCCACACGTAGCCCTCGTCGACGTGCACACGCAACACGTTCGGGCAGCAACAGACCGGGCAGTCCTCGACGTACTCCTGTTCGTCGCCGCCGGTCGGATCGACGGGCACGACGATCTCCTCGCCGCAGGCTTCGCAGGTGTAGGTGGCTTCGGTTTGGTCCACGGGGCTCGATCCGCTGGGTTCAGCTCGGCAAGCGGCCCACGGTGAAGCGGCACGCGAGGCCGCCGTTCTGGAACGAGCGGTGCGTCGTGCCGGGCAGCTCGAGCGCGCGCGCCTCGGGGCCGTCGCTCGACAAGAGGCCGACCGTGAAGCCGCGCGCGTGTGCGACGAGGCGCGCGGCGAAGGAGCGGTAGAGCGCGGCGATGTCGGCGCCGCGACAGACGCGTTCGCCGTAGGGCAGGTTCGAGACGACCCACGCGTTCCAGCCGGGACGCGGATCGAAGGCGAGAGCGTCGGCGCGTTCGAAGTAGAGCGCGTCGGCGAAACCGGCGCCCGCGGCGTTGGCCTGCGCGCGCTCGAGTTGTTCGCCGTCGAGGTCGGAGCCCACGATCACACGTTTGCCGATCGGCTTCTTCTTGGCCTCGGCGTCCGCGCGTTCGCGCTGCCAGGCGGCCGCGTCGTGGCCGGGCCAACGTTCGAAGCCGAACGTGCGGAACAGGCCCGGCGCCGTGTCCGTGGCGATGAGCGCGGCCTCGATCGCGAGCGTGCCCGAGCCGCAGAACGGATCGACGAGCGGCGCGCGCCGGTCCCAGCCGCTCTCGAGCACGAGCGCCGCGGCCAGCGTCTCCGCGAGCGGCGCGCTGCCCTGCTCGCGCCGGTAGCCGCGCCGGTGCAGCGCGAAGCCGCTCGTGTCGAGCGACACCGTGCAGCGGTCCTTGAACAGGTGCACGTGCACACCGAGGTCGGCGTCGTCGCGATCGACGCTCGGCCGCGTGCCGTCGGCGGCGCGCAGCTGATCGACGATCGCGTCCTTCGTGCGCTGCTCGATGAAACGCGAGTGTTCGAGCCGCGAGTCGGTCGACTGGGCGTCGACGACGAGCACGCCGTCCGACCGCAGGAACTTCTTCCAGTCGACGACCCCGACGCCCGCGTACAGGTCGTCGGTGTCTTGCGCCTCGAAGCGCGCGACGCGCATCAGCACGCGCACCGCCGTCCGCAGCCACAGGTTCGCGCGCCGCGCGTCCGCGAGCGTGCCTTCGAAGTACACCCCGCCGACCTGCCGTTCGACCTTGCGCAGGCCGAGCGCGCGCATCTCGGCGTGGAGGAGCGGCTCGACGCCGGGTGCGCAAGTGACGAAGAACTTCGATTCGGACGCGGTCATCACAGGCGCACCGTACCAACCCGCCGGGTGCGCGAGTCGCGCGCGTCGTCACTTCACGTACAAGACGAGCGCATGCACGGCCGTGTCGTCCTGCACGTGGACGTCGAGGCCGCCGTCGGCGAGCCGGTCGAGCAGGCTCATGGTTCCGCCGGGCACCGGCAGGCGCGCGAGGTCCAGTGACACGAGCGCGCGCTGGCCTTGTTCCCACGAGCGCCCGACGAGTTCGCCGATGCCGATGCCCCACGCGAAACCGCCGTCCGCGAATTCGAGGCTGAGCGTGTCGTTGTCGCACATGTCGGGCACGGCCTCGAGGTCGAGTTCGAGGAGCGCGGCCTCGATCGACTCACCGTCGAAGCCGCCGATCGTGTGCACGAAGTGGCCGTTCGAGTCGCGCCCGCCCAGCTCGCGCCGCGGGAGGTCCGCCGCGAGGAAGCGATCGAAGCCGTTGCCGCGGTCGGGCGCGAGCAGCTCGCCGACACGCGGCCCGAGACCGACGAGCCAATCGCCGTCGAACGTCGCCTGCGTTCGACACGCAGCGGACGACGACCGCGAGCACGGCGACGGCGAGCGCGACGAAGGTGAAGCGGCGGGACATACGAGTGGGTCGTTGCGAGTGGAGCGGCTCGGAACGCCCGGGCCCGTCGATATCGTGGCCCGCCATGCGCCCCCTTTCGTTCGTCGCCGCGATCGCCGCCGCCGCCCTCCTCCTCCCCGCCTGCGCCGGGCCCGACTACGGCCGTGCGTTGCCTCCCGGTGCACCTGCGTTGCTGCCGCTCGAGCCGGGTGAGCCGCGCCCCGACGTCGCGATCGCGTGGGACGAGCGCGAGGTCGCACTCGAAGCACTGGAGCGTTCGCGTGTGTGGCTCGAACGCCCGGTCGCGGCCGCGAAGTACCCGATGGCGGGCATCGACCACGCGCGGTCGCTCGCGAGTGTGATCCGCCTCGGCGAGCTGCTCAGCACGACCTCGAGCGCCTCCGAGTTCCGCCAACGCGTCGAAGAGGAGTTCGACTGGTTCAAGAGCGCGGGCTGGGACGGCAACGGCGGCGGCGTGCTCTTCACCGGCTACTACACGCCGATCTTCGACGGCCGCGAGGAGCCCGACGCGCAGTTCCGCTATCCGCTCTATGCGCGACCGGACGACGTCTTCACGAAGCCCGACGGCACCGTCGTGTGGAAGCTGCGCAACGGCAGTGAACTGCCCTATCCGACGCGGCGTTCGCTCGAAGAGGGCGACATGCTGAAGAACCGCGGACTCGAAGTCGCCTACCTGCGCGATCCGTTCGAGGCCTACATCTGCCACGTACAAGGCTCGGCCTTCCTGCGCGTCGAGAGCGGCGAACTCCTCAAACTCGGCTTCGGCGGCACGAACGGCCTCGAATACACGTCGCTCGCCAAAGCCCTCGTCGAAGCCGGCGAGATCGACGAGGACCACGAAGGCCTGCCGGCCCTGATCCGCTGGGCGCAGCAGAACCCCGAGCGCCTGACCGAGTTCACGCACAAGAACGACCGCTTCGTCTTCTTCCAGAAGATCACCGGCAACCCGCACGGCAGCCTCGACTTCCCCGTGCAGAGCGACTACTCGCTCGCGACCGACAAGACCCTGTTCCCCATGGCCGCGCCGACCTGGGTCTCGTGGCCCGCGACCACCAACTCGGCGGGTCGCCAATCCGCGCTCGAACACCTCATGTTCGACCAGGACACGGGCGGCGGCATCCGCACCGCCGGTCGCGCCGACGTCTACATGGGCATCGGCGATCAAGCCGGTGAGCGCGCCGGCCGCACGATGGCCGAAGGCCAGCTCTACTACTTCTTCCTGAAGCCCGAACTCGTCGGCGTGCACCTGCCGAACGGGCCGCAGCCGTGACGAGTGCCCCGCTCACGAGCGGCCCGTACTCGAGCGGCACCGTCGTCGCCATCTGCGTCGGTCCCGGCGGCGTCCCCAAGCCGCAGGTCGCGAGCGTCCGCGTCACCATCGACGGCCTCGACGGCGATGGCCACCGCCACCGTCTGCACGGCGGAGCGAACCGCGCCGTCTGCATCCTCTCCGTCGCGGAGGTGCGCTCGCTCGAGCGCGACGGCGTGAAGAACCTCGTGCCCGGCTCGTTCGGCGAGAACCTGCTGATCGACGGCATCGATTTCGGAGCGCTGCGCCCCGGCGATCGTTTGTCCATCGGCGCGGATGTCGTGATCGAGATCCACGAGATCCGCGAGCCGTGCGGGACGTTGAAGCCGGTCGACAAACGCTTCCCCGACCTGATGACCGGCCGCAGCGGCTTCGTCTGCAAGGTCGTGCGCGAGGGCTCGATCGAGCGCGGTTGTGCGGTCCGTGAGGTTGGGCGCGAGGTTGGGCGCGCGCTCGACCGCGGCGTGTGAGCGAAACCCGCTCACTTCACGCGTCGAACATCGCGACGCGGTAGCTCGTGCTTCGCCCGCCGCGCTCGTTCGGCACGAGCAGGCCCCACTGCACGAGCGCTTGGATGTCGCGAAGCGCCGTGTCGGGTGAACAGTGCAAGAGCTTGGCGGCTTTCGAACTGGTGAGGTGGCCTTCGAAGCCGGCGAGCAGACGCGTGAGCAACGCGCGTTGCCGGGCACTCAGCGGATGTTGCGCCGCGTGGCGCCACACGCGCGCGGCGGCGAGCACGCGCGCGAGCAGCGTGTCCGCGTGTTCGATCGCGCGGCCCAGGCAACCGAGGTACCAGACGAGCCAACCGGTAACGTCGAGGCCGCCGCGCTGGGTGAACTCGAGTTCGTCGTAGTAGTCGCGCCGCTCCGCTTCGATGCGCGTCGAGAGGCTGTAGAAGCGCTCGGTCGATCGGTCGGCGCGCGCGAGTGCGAGGTCGCCGATCGCGCGCGCGATGCGACCGTTGCCGTCTTCGAACGGGTGGATCGTCACGAACCAGAAGTGCGCGAGTCCGGCTTCGAGCAGTGGATCGAGTGGGCCCGCGAGCGCGCCGAGGTCGAGCGCGTCGAGTTCGTGCGACACGCCGCCGCGTGCCCGCTCGAACCACGCCATGAACAGTGCCATCTCGCGCGGCACACGCGCGGCGTTCGGCGCTTCGAAGTGCACACGCTCGTGACCGAGACCGCCCGACACGACCTGCATCGGTCCGGCCGCGCCGGTGCGCCACGCGCCGACGGTGATGCGACGCGCGCCGCTGCGGCCGGTCGGGAAGAGCGACGCGTGCCAACCGAACAGGCGCTCCTCCGTCAGCGGCTCGTCGAAGCGCCGCGTCGCGTCGAGCATCGTCTCGACGATGCCGTCGACTTCGCGCGTCGCTGGTGTGAGGCCGCCGTGTTCGATGCCGAGCCGCTGTGCGATCGAAGAACGCACCGCGTCGGCGTCGAGCGTTTCACCTTCGATCGCCCACGACTTCACGACGTCCGACGTGAGCACGTCGAGCCCCGCCGCCGCGCGCTGCTCGAACCCGAGTGTGCCCATCGCGCCGAGCAGCCGTCCTTGTGCGTGCCGCACCGCCGCGAGTTGCGCCGCGAGCGCCCCCGCGTCGAAGCGCAGGCGCGGCCAGTCGGGGTGCTCGTGGATGTAGGGCATGGTGACGGAGGCGGGCGGCGAAGACCCGATTGGCGGGCCTGCGGCAGTGATTCGGCTCATTATCCGCAGTTCTTGCGGAGAATAGGACCTTGATTCGCCGCAAACCTCGCGTGAACCCTCTACCAGACCCGTCGCGCGGCCCGTCGCGCCGCCTCAGATTTCGCGCTCGAGCCGCCGGATCCTGTCGCGGATCGAAGGTGACGGGATCACCGGCGGGAGTTTGGCCAGCACGAATGTGAAATCGAGGGACGGACCGCCACCCGGCACGTCCACGTCGATGTGAACGTGGTCGGTGTCCGCGTGGCCGACGCGCACCTGCTCCCAGAGGACGGCGGTCAGCGCTCCGACCTCGACGCGATCCAAAGTCAGTCGCCAGCGACGCTCGCCCAGCGACTCGACGGATCGCGCATGAACGGCGCGTTGCGAGCGACTCGCCGCGACCTCGTGGATCCTCAACTCGAGCTGCGCGTCCGCTGACTCGTCGAGGAACACGACGCGCGACTGCCGTCCGAGGTCGAGCCCGACGAGGTTGAGCAGCGCTTCGCTCGCGTCGAGTGGTTCGATGACGATCTCCGAAGTGTCGCCATCGTCCGGTGCGACGATCGTGCTGAGCACGATCAGCTTGCGGTACAGCTCGTGGTCGTTCATGGGCGGAGTGTTGGTTCGATCGCGCCGCGACCTTCGTTGCGCACGGCGGCGTCACGAGGGCGCTCTCACCCACGGCTCAGCAACTTCGGTACGCGTCGCCACCCAGCCGAGCGGCAGATCCCACAGCTCGAGCAGCGTCGGGTCGCCGTCGACGATCGCTCCCAGACCGACGACACGTCCATCCTGCGTCGAGTTCGCCATCTCAGCCAAGAGGAACTGCCTGTCACCGTCGTCGTGCGAGACGAATGTCGAGATCACGCAGCCGACCGAGGAGCGCACTGCGTGGGGCTGCATTGCTGCAGGAACGTCGTGCGGTCGTGCAGCGCCGCAGAGAGCACCCTCGTAGTATGGCTCGGCTCCACTCGCGGCACGCCGATCGACGTGTACATGCACTCCCTCGACGCGAAACGCCCTTCGGAACCACGCATCCCCGCCCCATCTACGATGTCGCAATTCACCTTCGCGGCCGCCGCCCTTCTCGTCTTCACTCCGCTCGCCTTCGCTCAACAGGGCGCCAACTCCGGCGAGCGCATCCGGCCGAAGCCGGGCGAACTCGCGGCGCGCGCGGGGACCGCGGTGATGTGGCGCACGGACGTCGACGCGGCGCTCGCGGAAGCGCAGGCGAGCGGCAAGCCGGTGTTCTGGTACGTGCCGACGATCGCGGGGTCGTTCATGGATCGGCAGCCCGAAGTCGATCGGTACATGCTCGCGGGGCCGTTCGCATGGCCGCGCACGATCGCGCTGCTGAACGAGAAGTACGTGCCGGTGCGCGCGGCGGCGGACGAGGCGCTGAACACGCGCTTCGGGCTGGAGCCGGTCGGCTTCATCGAGCCGGGGTATCTCGTACTCGGCGGCGACGGCGCGGAAGCGTGGCGCATGGATCAGCTCACGACGTTCCAACCGCGTTGGTTCCTCGCGCCGCTCGCGGAGCACGTCGGCGCGGAACTCGGCAAAGGCGACGGGCCGGGCGAGATGTCACTCGCGGACGTGCCGAAAGAAATCCCGGCGCGCGCCGCGGGTTCGGCGAGTGATCCGCGCGTGGCGGAGCAGTTGTTCCTCGCCGGCGTGCGTGCGTTCGACGGCGGCGACGATGCGAACGGTCGTGTGTTGTGGGAGCGGCTCGTCGCGGAGCATCCGGAGAGTGTGTTCGCGCCGAAGGCCGCGATGGAACTCGAGGGGCATGGCCCGTTCCTGCGCGGCTTCGAAGTGTTCGGGCCGCTGCCGAAGAGCGCGCTCGCGGGGCGCGGGCGCGGATCGCAGAGTGCGACGCCGTGGAAGCGCGACGACGTGTGGGCGGCGGGCACGGCCTTCCTCGGACGCGTGCAGAACGCTGCCGGCGGGTTCGAAGATTCGACCTATGACTTCGGCGGCACCGATGGCCTGCCGAACGTGTACGTGTCGGTGACGGCGATCGCAGCCATGGTGCTCGAGACCGCGCGCGAGTTGAAGCTGCCGACGGAGAAGTCGGCGGAGCTCGCGCGGCAGTACGCGCTGGACGACACGCGGCTCAACCTGGCCGACACGGACGAGCAGATCTGGGCGCACCTGTATCGGCTGCGTTTCCTCGCGGCGGCGATCGAAGCGGATCCGGAGGCGAAGGCCTGGGCGTCGCCGGCGGCCAATCACGCGGTGCGCGCGATCGTCGCCATGCAGGGCGAGAGCGGGCCGTGGGCGCACGAATACCCGAACCCGTTCGTGACGGCGTCGGTGCTCGTGGCGCTGCACGACATCGCGCGTCACGACGTGAGCGTGGATCGAGCGGTGATCGACCGCGCGCTCGACGCGCTGGAGAAGTGCCGCACGGCGGAGGGCGCGTTCACGTACGGCATGCCGCGGCGCGAGGCGCGCGCGGCGGTCGAGGCGAGCGTCGCACGCGCGCCCTTGTGTGAACTGGCGCTGCTGCAGTGGGGTCGCGGTTCACAGGACCGGCTGCTCGAGGCCGTCGCGGCGTCGTTCGAACACGAGGCGCCGCTCGTTTCGATCCGCAAGTACGACGACCACACGCGCTTCCACGCCTACGGCGGCTTCTTCTTCTGGTACGGACTGCAGGGCCGCGCGGAGGCGATCGGTGCGCTCGCAGACGCAGCGGCGCGCGCGCGCTTCGCGCAGCGGGCGACGGAACAGATCCTCGCTCTCCCTGAGTACGACGGCTGCTTCGTCGACTCGCACGAGATCGGGCGTGCCTACGGAACCGCGATGGCACTGTGGAGTCTCGACATCCTCGAGAGAGCCACGCGTTGACGATCGGCCGGCGACGCGCGCGAGCGGTTAGCATCCGGTCGCACGCCGAAGCCGCCCGCGACGACTCGCGCACCCTCCCCACCATGTCGAGCTACGAAGTCCAGCGCCACCTCCTCGAGCCCGTCTCCGGGGACCACCAACTGGCCCTCACGATCTGGGCCACCGACGGCAGCAAGTGGGAGTACGGCATTCCGTACAACCCGGACTCGGGGCGCTACACGTTCGAGGAGATCGACGTGCTCGAGATGGACTTCGGCTCGGACTTCACGGAGCCCTT
>JBIKNC010000025.1:0-29050 GCA_044358925.1 Planctomycetota bacterium
TCGTTGTCGTAGTCGAAGAAGTCGCCTTCGTTGTCGTCGGTGCCCGAGTTCGCAAGCACTTGGAGGATCGAGAAGACGCCGCTGCCGTTGTTGCGGAGGGTCTGGTCGTCGAAGCCGAACACGATCAGCCAGTTGAGGCCGTAGATGTCGAGGTCGCCATCGTCGTCGAAGTCCCCCATCTCCTGCTCGTAGTGGCCGTTGCCCGACGAATAGCCCGGCGGGAAGGCGCTGCCGGTCACGTCGCGGAAGCCGAGGTTCGAGCCGCCGTTCTCTTCGAGACGGTTCGTGTACATGCGCGGCAACTGCTCGCGCGCGCCGTGCAGGATGTCGAGGTCGAAGTCGCCGTCGATGTCACCGACGTCGATGTCGAGCGCTGAACTCGCGACGTCGGCGTTCGTGCCGTTCGCGTTGACCGTGTTGTCGGCCTGCGTGCCCTGGCACCACACCGCCGGGTTGCCGTTGTTGATGTTGTTGCCCGAGAGCTGGAAACCCGACGGGTTGAACTCCGCGAAGTGGCCGGCGCCGTCGTTGAGGAACAGTCGCGTCGGCACTTGTCCGCCGAACGCACCGCCGTAGCTCGAGTGCACGAGGTCGAGGTCGCCGTCGTTGTCGAGATCGCCGAAGTCGCAGTCGCAGCTCCAGTCGATGAAGGAACCCGCAACGAGAGCACCGGGCGGAATCGACGAACCCGCACCGCCGAGGCCGACCCAGCGCATCGACGTCTCGTCGGTGTAGAAGCCGAGGGTGCCGCTCTGCACGCCGCCGTTGTTGATCAGCCAGCGGTTGCCCTGGTTCTGGAGCTGGGCCGTGTTCGACACGTAGATGTCGAGGTCGCCGTCCGACTCGAAGTCGCCGAACTCGATGTCGCGGCTGTCGTCCTGGAAGACGGGGAAGCGCGTTGCGGTCTGGTCGACGAACAGGCCGAGCTGCCCGGCCTGCAGTCCGCCCATGTTGATCCAGATGCGGTTCTGGTCGTTGCCTGCGTCACCACCGTCGGCGTAGATCGAGTCCCAGTCGCCGTCGAGGTCGACGTCGCCGAAGTCGACGTTCTCGGTGGCCGAGTCGTTGAACGGACTGCCCTGAGGGACGAGGGTCAGGTCGTCGACCAGGAACTGGTTGACGAGTTGGGCGCTCGCGATGTTCGCGAGGGCGAAGGCCGCGACGAGGGCGGCGGGGAGTTGATGCGGGACGTTCATGGCGTGAACCTAGACCTCTGGAGGAACCTGGTTTCTCGACGATACTCCGAGAGAGTGACGTGCGACGTGGCCAGCCGGATCCTTCGGCAGCGAAGTTGTTTCGTCGCGCTTCGTGAACGGGCCGTCAACCGGAGCGGCCGACGTCGAGCCAGTGCAACACGGGCGGCAGAAGTCGCTCGACCGTGAGCGTCGAAGTGTCCGCGTCGGGGCGGTAGGAGCACACGTCCGGCGCCGTGCTCACGACCTTGGTGCCGCGCCCCCACAGGTCGATCTCGGCGGCCGACGTCGGCGCGAAGAAGCACACGACCGGAACTCCGCGCGCCACACCGACGTGCAACGCGAGACTGTCACTGGTCACGAGTACGTCGAGCCGATCGACGAGCGCGGCGAAGGTCAGGACGGAGTGGTCGACGCCCGCGTCGACGGCGGGCACGTGCGCGTCGCGCAGCAACTGTGTGATGCGTCGATTGCGCTCCGCTTCCGCCTGACCGCCGAGCACCACGAAGCCCGTCGCGCCGGGTCGCGCGCGGTCGACCGCGACGGCGAGTTCGGCGGTGCGTTCCTCAGGCAGGCGTTTGCCTGTCCAACGCCCGCCTGCACCGGTGTTGAGGCCGATCCAGCGCCGCGCCGGTGTGAGACCGAGGCGCAGCGCGACCTCACGCGCGCGCTCCACGTGCTCCGCCGGCAGGTCGAGCCGCGGCCGCCCCGCCTCGAGACCCAGCATGTCGGCGTGGATCTGAGCGTGGCTGCGTGTGTTCACACGCTTCAGTGCGTCGGCGCGCTCGCGGCCGTGCACCGACAGGAGCCCCATGTCGAACCACGGTGCGACGTCGGGCGTGTAGACGAGCGCGCCGCTCGCGTCCGCGTACGCACCGCTGATGCGCGCGCCATGTCGAGCAACGACGGCGCTGGCGACCGCGCACACCGCGTGCTCGTCGTCGAACGACAGCACGCGCTCGACGGGCCCCGCGCCGAGTTCGCGCAGCACGACCGCGCCGAAGTCCGCGCGCGTCGGATCGGCCGCGATCACACGCGCGACG
The DNA here is from genome assembly GCA_044358925.1 of Planctomycetota bacterium. Taxonomy (GTDB): domain Bacteria; phylum Planctomycetota; class UBA1135; order UBA1135; genus Rohdeia. The sequence continues at coordinate 2,237 of JBIKNC010000025.1, forward strand.
TCTGGATGGCTGCGCACGAGGTCGACGGCGCTCGGAGCGGTGACCCACACGAGCTCGAGCGGCGCCTCGCGCCGTGCGAGTCCGGGCAGGATCGACGTGGTGCGGAGGACGTCGCCGAGGGCGCCCGTCTTGAGCAGAACGACACGAGACATCGGGGAACGGAGCGCGCGGACCGAACTTGTCGCGTGCTCGGGGGACCGAAAGGATGCACGATGCGCGCCCGCGGGGCCTCCCCAAATGCGCTGTCTCGTCGTCCTGCCGACCTACAACGAGGTGCTCAACGCCGTACCGCTCGTTCGGGCGATCCTCGCCGCGGCGCCGGACGTCGACGTGCTGGTGGTCGACGACGCGAGCCCGGACGGGACCGCCGCCAGCGTGCGCGCCGAACAGGCGGAGCTGCCGCCGGAGCGCCGCTCGCACCTGTTGCTGCTCGAGCGCGCCGGCAAACTCGGCCTCGGCACCGCGTACCTGGCGGGCTTCCGCCGCGCGCTCGACGACGGCTACGAACTGGTCGTCACCATGGACGGCGACTTCAGCCACCATCCGCGCTACCTGCCGGCGCTGCTCGCCGCGGCACGCGGCCACGACCTCGTGATCGGCTCGCGCTACGTCCCGGGCGGCGGCATCGAGAACTGGCCGCTGCACCGGCGCGCGCTCTCCGCCTTCGCGAACTTCTACACCCGCACGCTGCTGCGCCTGCCGGTGCGCGACTGCACGTCGGGCTTCCGCTGCTACCACACGCGTGTGATCGAGGCGATCGCGCCGTGGGAGAGCAGCGCGTCGGGCTACTCGTTCCTCGAGGAACTCGTGTGGCGCGTGCAGCACGCGGGCTTCCGCATCACCGAGGTGCCGATCGTGTTCGAGGATCGTCGACTCGGCGCGTCGAAGATCAGTCGCAGCGAGATCCACCGAGCGGCGTTGCACGTGCTCGCGAACGCGTTCCGCCGGCCGCCGCGCGCGCGCTGACGATCGGAGCGACGCTGCTTCGGCGCATCAGCCGCCGAACACCGCGCTGACGAGATCGACGCGCGCGCCGAGCGGCACACGTTCGTCCGCGAACACGCGCCGACCGCCGACCCAGGCGCTGGGTGCGGCGGGGCCGAGCAGCACACGTTCGAGTCGCGCATCGCCGTTCGCGAGGCGCACGAGCAGTTGTTCGAGGGTCGGCGGAGCGTCGAACGTGAGCGCGGTCCCGCTCGCCGACGAACCGCCGAGCCGTGCTGCGAGCGGCCCGAGCGCGAACACACGAACTTCCGTGCCCGCGTTCGGCGCGCCGTCGGCGACGTGTGTGTCGAAGTGCTTCTCGCGCGGCGCGTCGGCGATGTGCCCCGCCACACTCCCCCACGGCTCGGCGAGGCGTTCGCTCGCACTCGCGCCGACGGCCGCCGCGAGCGGCACACCGTGCCCGTCGAGTCCGCGCGCCGCTCGGTACAGATCGTCCATGCCCGGCAGAGCTGCGAGCTCGCGCGCGAACGCCGGCACGCGCCGCTTCGCACCGAGACGGCGATCGAGTTCGGCGCGCGCGAGTGCGACCGAGGCTCCGCAGGCGAGCAGCGCGCGAGCCGGATCGCGCGCGAGCGCGAGCACCTCGCGCGGCAGGATCGCGCTCGCCAACTCGGCGAGCGAACACGCTCCGTCGGCCAGCAGTGCGGTCGCGGAGAAGACGCAGAAGCCGCTCGTGTCGACGGCGGCCACCAAGTTCTCGTGCCACCACGCGACGAGGCCTTTGCCGATCGGCGAATCGGCGCGTTCGGTGCCGAGAGGCGCGTCGGGCAGCAACTCCAGCAGCCTGCGCCGTGCGACGTCGGTCGCGAACGGGAACGAGCGCATCGGATCCGTGCCCGCGCCCGCACCGACGACGGCCGCGAGCGCGGCGAGGTCGAAACGCGGCGCGAAGTGCTGACCGAGTTCGGCGGCGGGCGTCGGCACGAGTTGCAGGTGCGCGGCCAACGCCTGTGCTCCCTGCGCCGCGTGCCGCGCGAGCTCGTCCGCGCCGATCACCAGACGCTCGACCGCAACGGCGAGCGCGCGAGCGTCGCCGCGCGGACTGTTCTCGCGCACGGCGCCGCTCTCACACGCACGCACGAACAGCTCGAGCACGGCGCCCATCTCCTTCGCGTCGACGCCGAAGCGATCACACGCGGCGAGCACGATCAACCGCTCGTTCGGCTGCGAGAGTCCGAGCGCGTCGCCGAGCGCATGCGTCGCACCGAAGTGACCGCGCACGCCGGCCGCGCCGCCGATCACACCTTCGAACACGAAACCGCAGGGCGTCGGACAGCCGCGGCAACCGACCCGCGCGTCGCGCGCGGCGCGCCACTGCGCGACGTCGAGCGCAGCCGCGGCCGCATCGCCCGCGAGTTCGCCGCGCGCCGCCAGCGCGTGCGCTTGTTCGAAGCCGCCGCCGCTCGCACGTGCGACGAGGCGCGGTGATGCGGCGAGCATGCGTTCGAGGCGCTCGTCGCGCGCGACCGCCGCGCGTTCGTCCGCGCTCACGTGCAATGCCGCGAGCCCGAGTGCCGCGAGCCGGGCACCGAGTCCGCCGCGCCCGACGAAACTCGGCGGCGAGCCGCTCGCCAAGCTCGCGAACACGACGCCGCGCCGCGCCGCGGGTCCGCACGCGAGCGTCGCTCCCGCGCCGAAACGCGCCGCACACTCGGCGCTGCGTTCGTGCGGTGACAGGTCCGCGAAATCGCGCGCAGGTTCGAGGCGCGTGTGTCCGTCGCCGTCGACGACGAGCACGACCGGCGCGTCCGCCGACGCGAGCGGCCCCTCGATCACGAGTGCGTCCGCGACGCTCGCGAGTCGCGCGCCGAGAGCTCCGCCGACGTGCCCTTCCGCGTAGCGCGGACCGCGCGGCGACACGCCGGCCACGACCGCACGCGCCGCCGTCGGCAAGCCGCGCCCCACCGCATCGCCGACCGCGACCACCAGCGGCGCCGCCCCGCGCGCCACACCCGCGCCGACCAACGCGACCGCGAGAGCGCTGCCGCCGAGTGGCGCGAGCCGCTCCCAGGGTTCGCCGGGAGCCGCGGATCGCGCGGCGACGCGCCGCACACCGTCCCGATCGACGATCAGCACCCGGCGCGGCGCGTGTGAATGCTCCATCGCCGAGTCAGCGTACGTGCCGGTGCACGCGGGCGCGTGCTCGACCGCGAACGCCGATCCCGCGCAGTCGGTGCTGGATCACGCGGCGCCGGGACCGACAATGCGCCCGCGCGTCGCGCACACCATGGAGGGCTACACGCTCGGACGACTGTTCGGCATCGGGGTTCGCGTCACACCCGCGTTCCTGTACGTCGCCGGCGTCGTCGTCGTGCTCGGCTGGCTCGGCGACCCGAGCCGCGGGTTGCACCAGACGCTCGTGCTCGCGCTGCTGCTCGTCTCGCTGCTCGCGCACGAGTTCGGCCACGCCCTCGTCGCGCAGCGCCTCGGCATCCGCGTCATCGACGTGACGCTCTGGCACCTGGGCGGCATGGCGCGCATGCAGGAGATTCCAGAGTCGCCGCGCCTCGAAGCGGCGATCGCGAGCGCGGGCCCGCTCGCGAACCTCGCCCTCGCCGCACTCGCGGCGCCGCTCCTGCTGGTGCGCGATCAACTCTCACCGCTCGCGGCGGGCCTCGTCTTCGAATTCGCGGCCATGAACGTGCTGCTCGGCGCGCTCAATCTGCTGCCCGCGTTCCCGATGGACGGCGGTCGGCTGCTGCGCGCCTGGCTCGCCGCGCGTTCGAACCACCTCGCAGCGACCGAACGCGCCGTGCGCGTCGGCAAGTGGGTCGCCGCGGGCATGGTGGTCGCGGGTGCCGTGTGGTTCCAGACGCTCGGTTTCTTCCTCGCGCTGCTCGTGGCCGGCTTCGTCTGGTTCGCCGGAGCGAAGGAGCTGATCCAGGTGCGCATGCGCCACACCGGTTCGCCGTTCCGAGGCCCGCTCGGCGGTGGGTTCTTCGGCCAAGGCCCGGGCGGCCCGTTCGGCGGCGCTTTCGCCGGCCCGTTCGCCGGCCAGACCGGCGGCGCGCAGCCGTTCGGCGCGGGCGACGCTGCGGCCGAAGACGAGACGTCGCGCTCGACGAACACGAGCGACACCGTGCCGCCGCCCGCGAGCGGCGCGCGGCGGCCGTCCGTCGCGGGCCCGCTCTTCGAGCGCCGCGGGCCGGGCTTCAGCGAGGACGACGTGCGTCGCCTCGAGGCCTACCGCGGGCGACTCGAGCGGCGCGGCGAGTGAGAGCGTGTCAGTCGACCGCACGACGACTGACCCCGCGTCAGTCGACCATCGGCGACGCGCGTCGCTCGAGATCGACGTGTGTACCGTCACCGCGCGGCGAACGCGTCGCGACGACGAGTGTTCCGTCGACAGCGCGGCGGTACTCGAGCGAACGGCCCGCTGCGCCGGCGCTGCTCTCGAAACGCACCCAGTCCGCGCCCCAGCCCGTGAGCGCCAGCGCTTCGCTCGGGTACTCGCGCTCGAAGTCGTCGAGCAGCACGGCCGACAGCCGCCAGCCGTCGAGCGTGAGAACCAGGTCGAGGCGCTCCGTCTGACGCGACACGCCGCGCGCGGCCTGCCACGCGCTGCCTTCGAAGCCGCGCGCGGTGCGCCGCCACACTTCCCACGTGGTCAGCACGCCGCCGCCGTCGAACTGCCAGCCGCCGACGAGGAAGGCCAAGTCGCTCGCCGTCGGTTGACCGGCGTTCGTCGTGCGCACGGACTCGTCGCCGCCGCGCGCCAGCAGCGCCCCGGGACCGGTGCAACTCGCGAACGCTGCCGCGCACGCTGCGCACAGCACCACCGTCGCGAGCTTCGAGCGTGTGCAACCACGAGCCATCGCTCGCGATGCTACTCCACGGCGCAGCGCGAAGCGCGCGCCCGCCGCGGGCTCCAGCGCCCGCGCGGGCACTCGCCCGCGACCGCTCTCACAAGTTGCCGAGCCGCACGGCGCCCGTCGGGCAGTTCCGCGCGCAGGCGTGGTCGCGCGTGCACTCGTAGTTCGACTGCTTGCGCACCGTGGCCTTCACGTCGCCCGCGAAGCCCGCGTTCGCCCAGAAGGCGTCCGTCTCGCACACCGCCTCACACATGCCGCAGCCGACACACAGGTCGCGGTCGATGCGCACCGTGACGTAGTCGCGCGGCCGCACCGGACACGCAAGGCCGGGCACGACCTCGGTCGTGACGAGGTCGCGCGTCGCCGCGTGTGCGGTGAGGACGGCGATCGTCTCGCGCTCGCCGAGTTCGACGATCTGCGCCACGTCGGAGAAGTCGAAACGCGACATGTGGCCGACTTTCGGCTGCACGAGCGCGACGCCGTGGTCGACGTGGCTGTGCAGCATGTTCTCGAGCACCGCGTCCTCGACGATCTCGAACGAACGCATCATCGTCGAGACCCAACGGCTCTTGTAGTTGGGCATCTTCATCGTGGCCTTGACCGTCAGGTCGACCGCGATGATCACGTCGGGGCGCAGCGTCTTCGCGAAGCGCAGCGGCAGCGAGTCCACGAGTCCGCCGTCCATGTAGTGGTAACGGCCGTCGTGGTACGGCTCGAAGATGGCGGGCAACGCACACGACGAGTACACGGCGTCGACGAGGTCGATCGAGTCGAAACCCGGGCTGCCCCAGAACACACTGCCGCCCGTTTCGAGGCGCACCGCGTTGCAGAAGAACGGCACGTCGAAGTCGCCGAAACCGACGGCGGGCAGGATCTCCGACAGGCGCTCGCGGAAGCGCGCACCGCTGTACATGCTCGGCGTGCGCGTCCCCATCGTCAGGAACTTGCTGAAGTTGAGCCTGAAGTAGTGGCCCTTCTCGAGCCCGCCGATGATCTCCTCCATCCGCTCGATCGAGTAGCCGCCGGCGGCCATCGCTCCGATGAGCGAACCGATCGACGTGCCGACGACCGCGTCGTAGTGGATGCCGAGTTTGCGCAGCGCTTTCAGCACGCCGATGTGCGCCATGCCGCGCATGCCGCCGCCGCCGAGGACGAGGACGATGCGCGGGCGGCGGCGTTCGGCGCCCTCTTCGGATCGGCGCCCCTCGATGCGGTTCGGTGTCGACATGGATGCACTGGAGACGGACTCGTGTTCGTTCGATCGAACGTTCGCGGCGCGAACCGAAGGACGAAAGCGTCGCACGTCGGGTGCCGCGACTGCGACGTATTCGATTCGGCTCACAACTGGGAGCGCGAGCGCTGCTCGGGGCCTGCCGAAAGAAGCCCTCCGCTCCAACGCGTAGCCTCCGCGCCACCGTGAACACGTCTTCATCGTCGAACGACAACGATCTCGTCGTCGCAGCCGGCCTGCGCATCCCGCAGGCGAAGGCGGGCGGCGCGTACGGCAAGGAGGACGTCGGTCACCTCGGCGCGACGCTCGTTCGCGAACTCGTCGAGCGCTGCGGCGTGCGCACGAGTGACTTCGACGAGCTCATCGCCGGTTGCGCGGGTCAGCCCTCCGACCAGGCCAACGTCGCACGAGTGATCGCACTGCGCGCCGGCTTCCCGGTCCCGATGCCGGCATACACGGTCGCGCGCAACTGCGCGAGCGGCATGCAGGCGCTCACCAGCGCCTGCGAGCAGATCACGAGCGGCCGCGCGCGGACCGTGCTGGCGCTCGGCGTCGAGGTGATGAGCGGCTACCCGTTGATCTTCAACCGCCGCGCGACCGACTTCTTCGCGCGCCTCGCGCGGGCGCGTTCGCCGCTGCAGAAACTGAGTGTGTTCGCGTCGTTCCGGCCGGCCATGCTGGCGCCGCGCATCGCGATCACGGAAGGTCTCACCGATCCGGTCAGCGGCATGATCATGGGCTCGACGGCCGAGCTGATCGCACGCGACTTCGGCATCACGCGCGCCGACTGCGATGCGTACGCGCTCGAGAGCCACCGCCGCGCAGCCGCGGCCATGTCCACCGGTCGGCTCGCCGACGAACTGGTGCCGCACCTGCCGCTCGGTTCGAAGAGCGGGTCACTGACACACGACGACGGCGTGCGCGCCGACCAGAGCCTCGAAGCGCTCGGCAAGTTGAAGCCCTACTTCGAGAAGCCCGACGGCGTCGTCACCGTCGGCAACGCGTGCCCGATCACCGACGGCGCGGCCGCGCTGATCGTCTCGACGCGCGCGCGGGCGCGCGAACTCGGGCTGGAGCCGCTCGCGCGCATCCGCGACTACGCGTGGGCCGGTTGCGATCCGGCGCGTATGGGCCTCGGCCCGGTGTTCGCGACGGTGAAGCTGCTGGAGCGCAGCGGCCTCGAACTGCGCGACATCGACGTGATCGAACTGAACGAGGCTTTCGCCGCGCAAGTGATCGGTTGCGAGCGCGCGTTGGCGAGCGACGCGTTCGCGCGCGAGCACCTGGGTCGCTCGCGCGCCGTCGGCACGATCGACCGCGCGCGTTTGAATCCGAACGGCGGCGCGATCGCGATCGGCCACCCCGTGGGTGCGACGGGCACGCGCATCGTGTTGACCGCCGCGCGCGAGTTGGTGCGCCGCGGCGGCGGCCGCGCGATCGCCACGCTGTGCATCGGCGGCGGGCAGGGCGGAGCGGTGCTGCTGGAACGGCTCGGTTGACGCGTACGGTGCCAGGCACCGTACGCGTCAACGGGTGCAACCTGTGGTGGCGTGGTGAGTCACGTGTCCGATCGAACCTCGACGCGGCCGCGTGCGTCGCTGGACGGTTAGCGTCTCTCGCACCGTCCCGCCCCATCCCCCAATGCAGCACTTCCGCGTCTCGACCGTTCTCCTCACCTCGCTCGCCGCCCTCGCCACCTCGCAGCTCGCCTCCGCGCAGAGCGTCATCCACACGCTCACCGGCGGCAACAACGACCGCTTCGGCCAGTCGGTGGCGCTGCTCGGCGATCTCGACGGCGACGGCCTGTCCGAAGTGATGGTCGGCGCGTGGCTCGACGTGAACAACGGCCTGTCGGGCTCCGGCACCGTGCACGTGCGCCGCGGCAGCGACGGCGGCGTGCTGTACCTGGTGAACGGCAGCGGCGCGAACGACCACATGGGCTTCGGTTCGAGCGGCGCCGGTGACGCGAACGGCGACGGTGTGCCCGACATCTGCGCGGCGGCCGACGAGGACGACGTCACGGGCGTCGGCGCGAATGCGGGCAGCGCACGCATCGTCTCGGGCGTCGACGGCACGACCATTCGCGAGGTCTTCGGTCAGAGCGCAGGCGATCTGTTCGGCTGGACGACGTCGCCGCTGGGCGACGTCGACGGCGACGGACGCGACGACGTCGCGATCGGATCGCTGCAGGACGTCGTCGCTGGCGGCGGCACCGGTTCGGTGCGTGTGATCTCCGGCGCGACCGGTCTCCTGATCCGTGTGCACGCGTCGCCGGCCGGCAACATCGGCTTCGGCTCGATCGTCGGCTTCGCGGGCGACGTGAACGGCGACGGCCGCAACGACGTGATCGTCGGAGCGCCGAACGCGGACTTCAACGGCGCGAACTCGGGCTCGGCGTACGTCTTCTCCGGCAGCGACGGCACACAGCTCCACCGCTTCGACGGCGAGGCCGCGGCGGATCGCTTCGGCGCCGGCATCGACGGCGGCATCGACTTCGACCTCGACGGCTGCGCCGACCTGCTCGTCGGAGCGCCGAGCAACGACGAACAGGCGAACGCGTCGGGCGCCGTGTACGTGTTCTCGGGCAAGACGGGCGCCGAGCTCGCGAAGATCATGATCGCGGGCGCCGACAAGGGTCTGGGCGAGCGCGTGCGCGGCGGCGGTGACGTCGACGGCGACGGCTACGTCGACTTCGTGGCCACCGCGCCGCAGGCGGACAACGGTGCGATGAACAGCGGACGCGTGTACGCGTTCTCGGGTCGCACCGGTGCACTCGTTCGTTCGGTCGGCGGCGGCACGCAGGGCTTCGGGCTCGGCAACGACGTCGGCTGCGGCTTCGACGTCGACGGGGACGGACTGGCCGACGCGGTCGCGGGCGCGGTGAACCAGGACGCGGCGCTCGTCGTCAGTTTCCGCGCCGCGGGCCTCGAACTGGTCGGCTCGGGCTCGACCGTGTGCGGGCCGCGCTGCTTCCTGAACGGCGATCGCTCGCCGCGCCAGGGAGCGAACTTCGCGTTCATCGGCAGCGGCTTCGAGCCGGCGTCCACGGTCTTCGTCGTCGTGACCGCGAACGCGCTGCCGACGCCGCTGCCCATCGCGGGCACCGACATGGTGCAGTACGTGGACGTGCCGTCGAACCCCGGCGCCTTCCTGTGCACGTCGTCGATCGCCGATCCGATCGGCTCGTTCGCGACGCCGCTCGCGATCCCGCCGGGCACGTCGCTCGTCGGTCTCGTGTTCCACGCGCAGGGCGTCGGCTTCGGCCCGAGCGGTTGTCCGCAACCGATCGTCGCGACGAACGGTTTGGCGCTGACCGTGCTGCCTTGACAGCGAGCGGCTCGCGCCGCTGGGGCGCGAGGCACGCGCCGCGTATCCTCGGCGACCCGACGTGCGCGAGTGCGCGTCGTCGCAGCGAGGAGCCGCCGCCATGCTCGAGACACGCCAGCACATCGATCGCGAACGGGACCAACTCTGCATCGACGTCCTGCGCGGACTGTGCATCGACGCGATCGAGCGCGCGGACTCGGGCCACCCGGGGCTGCCGCTCGGCGCCGCGCCGATGGCGTACGTGCTGTGGACGCGCCACCTCGTCCACAACCCGAAGAATCCGGGCTGGGCGAATCGCGATCGCTTCGTGTTGTCGGCGGGCCACGGCTCGATGCTGCTGTACGGGCTGTTGCACCTGACGGGCTACGACCTGCCGCTCGACGAGATCAAGCGCTTCCGCCAACTCGACAGCCGCACGCCGGGGCATCCGGAATTCGGTTGGACGGTCGGTGTGGAAGCGGTCACGGGCCCGCTCGGACAGGGCGCCGCGAACGCCGTCGGCATGGCGCTGGCGGAGCGCTACCTCGCCCAACGCCACAACCGCCCCGGCCACACGGTCGTCGACCACACGACGTACGCACTCGTCTCGGACGGCGACCTCATGGAGGGCGTGAGCGCCGAGGCCGCGTCGCTCGCCGGGCACCTCGGTCTCGGCAAGATCGTCTACCTGTACGACGACAACCACGTGTCGCTCGACGGTCCGACGGACCTCGCGTTCAGCGAGGACGTCGCGGCGCGCTACCGCGCCTACGGTTGGCACGTGGTCGTCGTCTCGGACGGCGATCGCGATCTCGAAGCGATCGATCGCGCACTGCTCGAGGCGCGCGCGGAGACGGCGCGCCCGTCGCTGATCATGGTGCGCACGACCATCGGCTTCGGTTCGCCGAAGAAGGCCGGCACGGCGTCGTCGCACGGTTCGCCGCTCGGCAAGGACGAGACACGCGCGACGAAGCGCGCACTCGGACTGCCCGAGGACGTCGAGTTCCACCTGCCCGAAGCGGCGCTCGCGCACTACCGGCGCGCCATCGAACGCGGGGAACACGCCGAAGCCGATTGGAACGCGCGCTTCGAGGCCTGGAGCGCCGAACATCCCGACCTCGCCGGCCAGTGGCACCTCGCCGCCTCGGAACTCCTGCCCGCCGGCTGGGACGAGGACCTGCCGACGTTCGCGGTCGGGACGAGCCATGCGACCCGCGACGCCGGCGGAGTCGTGCTCAACGCACTCGCCGCGCGCCTGCCGTGGTTCTTCGGCGGCGACGCGGACCTCGCTTCGTCGACCAAGACGAGCATCAAGGGCGGCGGGAGTTTCAGCGGCCGCGCGACCGGCAACCAACCCGGTCGCAACGTGCACTACGGCGTGCGCGAACACGCCATGGGCGCGATCGCGAACGGCATCGCCTACCACGGCGGCTTGCGCACGTTCACGGCCACGTTCTTCTGCTTCGCCGACTACATGCGGCCGGCGATCCGCCTCGCGGCGATGGCGCACCTGCCGGTCGTGTACGTGTTCACACACGACTCGATCGCGCTCGGTGAGGATGGGCCGACGCACCAACCGGTCGAACAGCTCGCGAGTCTGCGCGCCATGCCGAACCTCGTCGTGCTGCGCCCCGCGGACGCGGTCGAGACGGCGGCTGCGTGGCGCGTCGCACTCGCACGCACCGAGGGCCCGACGGCGCTCGTGCTGACGCGGCAGAAGCTGCCGGTGTTCGAGCGCCCCCTCGGACCGGAGCGCGTCGAAGACGGCGGCTACGTGGTGGCCGAGAGCGCGGGGCCCGCGCACGTGACCCTGATCGCGACCGGCAGCGAGGTCGCCGCGGCGCTCGAAGCGCGCCGCCTGCTGGCCGCCAAGGGCGTCGGCGCGCGCGTCGTCTCGCTTCCGTCGTGGGAGCTGTTCCGCGCCGCGGGCGCCGCCCACGTGCGCGCGGTCCTCGGAGCCCCCGACCTGCCGCGTGTCTCGATCGAGGCCGCCGCGACCTTCGGTTGGGAGCGCTGGCTCGGAACCTCCGGCCTCGCCTTGGGACTCGACCGGTTCGGGGCCTCGGCTCCGGCGGACACCCTGCTCGAAGAGTATGGTTTCACGCCCTCGAAGATCGCGGAGCGGGTCCTCGCGCACCTCGCCGCCTGCTGAGCCGACCGCCCCCGCGCGTTCGGGCCGGCGGCGCGGCACGGGGAGGCTGGGAAGCGCTCCGAACGGCACCTCGTAGGAACCGCGGCACGGGCCGCGGCGTCCTGCGCTGCGACCGTCCTCCTCCCCATGAGCGCCCGCCCCACGTCTCCCCCGTCCCACCCGTCCGCCGCCTGCCAGATCGACCCCGCCGCCGCGCCGCAGTCGCCGTCGGGCGTCGAGCGTCTGCTGGTGGCTCTCGCGGCGCTCTGCGCGCTGCTCGTTCCGTTCCTCGTCGACTTCGACGGGACGGGCGGCGTCGGCAACGACCTCGTCGGCGACGGGCGCGTGATCGTCACGCAACACCCGGTGCACTCGGCCGTCGCGAGCACACCGAGCGCACTCGTCCATGCCTTCAACGTGGACTGGTTCGCGCAGTTGCAGCCGGGCACGCAGCTCTACCGCCCGGTACCGACGTTCCTCGTCGGTCTGGCCGCACTCGTGGCGTCAGCGGGCCAGGACTTCGTCTACTCGTTCGACAACCCGGGTTCGAGCGCACTGCCGTTCAAGTTCGTCTCCGTCGCGCTGAAGATCGTGTGTGCGTTGCTCGTGCTCGAGCTCGCACTCGCGCTCACACACAAGCGCCGCGTCGCACTCCTCGCCGGTCTCCTGTTCGCGGTGCTGCCGGTCCACGGCGCGGCCGTGTTCGACGTGGCCGGCATCGCGACGACGAGCGCGACCGCGTTCATGCTCGGCGCGTGGGTGCTGTGGCTGCGCGCGGGTGACGCGCCGCTCCGCAACCCGGCGCTGCTCGGCGGCGCGGCGCTGTGCACGCTGCTCGCTGCGCTCTCGATGGAGATCGCGTTCCTCCTGCCGCTCGTGATCCTCGCGGCGGACGCGGGACGCAGCGGCGCGACGTCGCTCGTCGGCGGACTGAAGCGCGCACTCGCGAAGGGCCCGGCGCTCGGAGTGTTGGTCGGCGCGCTGCTCGTCGCACTCCTCCTGCGTTTCGCCGTGACCGGCCAGATCCTGCCGGAGTACCTGCCGGGCAGCGAGGTCGAGAACCCGCTCGTCGCGGAAGGCGTCCTGACGCGCGTCCTCGACGGTCTGCGCCTCGCGATCTTCGGTCTGCCGATCGTGTTCGGATTGAACCCGTTCAGTTCGACGCACCTGGGTTTCAGCGCCGACTACAGCGCACCGCAGATCGCACTCGGCAACGCGTTCGCTCTCTCGAACATCATCGGCCTGGTCGCGTGGATCGCACTGGCCGTCCTGGCCGTGGTGTGGTTCAAGAGCTGCCGCACGCGCGGCAGTCTGTTGCTCGCGCTGCTCGCGTCGCTGCTCGCCGCCGCGCACCTCGTGGCGCCCGCCGGTGACGTGTTCAACGAACGCCTGCTGTTCTTCCCGAGTGCGATCGTGTGTGTGATCGTCGCGGCGAGCGTCGCGCCGCTCGTCGGACGCCTCGGCAAAGCCGGTCTCGGTGTGTACGGCGTCGCGCTCATCGCATTCGCCGCGCTGCTCGTGCAGCGCGCCGACACGTGGTCCGAAGAGGACACGCTGTGGCGTGTGACGTCGCGCGAGTCCGTGCGCCACTCGTCGCGCGCACACTTCAACTACGGCCGCGAACTCTTGCGTCAGGAGAGCGCGTCGTCGGCCGCGAGCGCTCTGGAACTGGCGATCGCGCCGATCGACGGTCAGCCGACCAAACACTCGTGGGCGCACGCGCTGCTCGCACTCGCGCACGTCACGAACGGTGAACCGCGCGAGGCGATCGCGCCGCTCGTCGAGGCCATCGACATCCAGATCGAACGCGCCGGCGGGACGTGGAAGCCGACCAAGTGGGACGGTTACGCCCGCGAGGACCGCGTCGACGTGCTCTTGTGGCAACTCACGCAGTTGCGCGCCGTCGACGGCATCGACCCGCTCGGTCACCTCGAGTACCTCGACGGCTTGCTGGCGCGCGGCTACGCGAGTCCGCACGTGCATCTGCGGCGCGCCGAGACGCTGCGCCAACTCAAGCGCAACGACGATGCCGCCGCGGCGTACGAGGCCGGCGTCGCGATCGCGCCGGTGTTCTCACTCGTGCGCAGCTACGGCGACTTCCTGCGCGCGCGCGGCGAACCGGAGCGTGCGTTCAAGTTGTACGAGACTCAGCTCGAGCGCCTCGAATCCGAGTCGAACAGCTCGATCGGACAGCGTCAGGAGTTCCTGCTGCAGAAGGCCGATCTCGCCTACGCGCGCGGCGACGGGGCGACCGCGACGGCGCTCGTCGAAGAGGTGCTGGCGATGAAACCGGCCGGCGCGCTGCGCTTCCGCGCGCTGCAGACGAAGGCCAACCTGATCCTCGACGTGCCGCCCAGCGGCGCGAACGATCTCGAGAAGGAGATCGACCGATTCACGCGCTACGGCGAGGCCGTGAAGTTGCTGAGCGAGGCGATCTACAGCTACCCCTACCACGACGAGTTCACGCAGCTCGCCTACCAGACCTACTCGACGCTGCTGTTCGAACAGCGCAACTACCGAGCGACCGCGCAGTTCCTCAACATGGTCATCTCGCAGGCGGACACGGCCACGCTGCGTCTGCGCCTGGGTGAGAGCCAGTACTGGATCGCCGACGAGTCGAACTGGTCACCGGCGCCGACGAACGCGGCGCTGCAGAACCTGACCCTCGCCGCGGATCAACTGCGCAACCTCGCGCTGCGCGCGAACGAGGACAGCACGCGCAAGGACGGCGATCGGCAGGTGCTCGCGACCATGTACTCGACGGCGCGCCTGCTCGAGTTGCGTGTGATCCGCCGCCAAGGCGACCTCGAGCGCTACGAGTCGTCGGTCGACGAGGAACGCGTGCGCGCGGTGAGCGAACTCGGCGCGGCGATCGTGCTCGTGTACCTCGACATCGAACGCGGCCGTTACGCCGAAGCGCGCGTGAGTCTCGCGGAACTCGCGGCCCGCAATCCGAACAACGCGGCGGGCTGGCGCGAGATGTCCGACCTCCTCGTCGTCCTCGAAGGTCGACTGGTCGAGATCGGCAGCAGCCCGACGACCGAGGCGTTGACGCACTGTGCTTGGATCCAATTCAGGCTCCAGGACCAAGCGGGCGCCATGACCGCCATCTCGCAGGCGATCACACTCGCTGCGGGCAATCCGGCCGACGCCGCGGGCGCACGTCTGTACGCGTCGATCTTCGCCGCCCATACGCGCGGTCCTGCGGAGGCACTGCGCCTGATCGAGGACGCGCTGCGCGACTTGGGCGAGAGCGACCCGGCGCTGAAGACGCAACTCGAACTGCGCCGCGACGTGCTGGGCGCGATGCTCGGTCGTCCGCGCGTCGGAACGGTTCAGGACTGACGGCGAAGGGCGGCTCGGAGCGCGAGTGCCGTGAGGGCGCTCGCGACTCCGAGCGCCGCACACATGGGCCACAGCGCGCCGCTCTCGTAGGTCCACGCGCACAGCAGCGGGCCGAGCGCGACGGCGAGGCCGAACGTCGCACCGAGTGCCCCCATGTAGCGCCCGCGATGGCGCGGGCCCGCGCGTTCCGCGACGAACGAGAACGAAGAGGACGCGTGCAGGATCTCGCCCAGCGTCCAGATCGAGACGCTCGCGGCCGCGAACAGGAGCGTGTCGCCGTAACCGGTGGCCGCGAATCCGAAGCCGGTCAGGACCGAGCCGATCGCGACCAGTATCAGCGAGTCGCGGCCCGCGAGGCGGCGCCAGATCGGCATCTCGAACAGCACGATGAGGACCGTGTTGACCGCGAAGACCCAGCCGATCGCACGCTCGTCCAGGTGGTACTGGTCGCGTAGCGCGAACGGCAGTCCGGACTGGAACTGCATGAAGACGATCGCCGTCGGCAGCGTGCTCGCGAGGAACACGAGCAGCATCGGGTCGCGCCACGGCGAACGTTCGGGCACGGGGAGCGCGTCGACGTCCGCGTGTGGGTTCGCCGCCGGCCAGTGCGCCGAGAGACGCGCGAGCAGCACGCCCGCGACGAGCAGCACCGCGCCGTTGCACCAGAAGAGATAGGCGTAGTCGAGCACGGCCAGGTAACCGCCGACGATCGGCCCGAACGTCACGCCGAAATTCACGGCCAGGCGCTGCAACGCGTACGCGCGCGGCCGCTGCACGGCGTCGGTGAAGCCGGTGATGGCCGCGGCGTTCGCGGGCCGGAATGCTTCCGAGACGACGGCGAGGACACACAGACCCACGACGAGTGCGACGGTGTCCTCGAGCGCGCCGGCGACGAACATCAGCGGCCCGGAGGCGAACAGGCTGACGAGTTGCACCGGCCGCGGGCCGAAGCGGTCCGCGAGATGACCACCGATGAAGTGCCCGAGCGTTCCGGCGAGACCGACGAGCGCCATGACGCTCGCGGCGTCCTTCGTCGAGAGGCCGCGCTCGTTGCTGAGGAACAGAACGAGGAACGGCAGCACCATCATCCCGGTGCGCGAGACGAAGGCCACCGCCGCGAGGTGCCAGACGGGAGCGGGCAAGTCGCTGCACGCCGCGCGGTAGCCGCTCCACCAGCGCAGCGGCAGTGCCGCCACGAATCGCAGTGATCGTTCGGCCGCGTTCAAGATGCGATTACGGCGCGATCGTCCGCGTTCACGTGCCGGATCTCGTCGAGTTCATTTCGCACCGTCCACGGCGACGAGTGTCACGAGCTTCTCCCCCGCCCCGACCGCCTGCCCCCTCGCGACGTGCACGTCGGTGACGCGCCCGTCGGCGGGCGCGAGGATCTCGTTCTGCATCTTCATGGCCTCGAGGATCAGGAGCGGCTCGCCGGCCTTCACCTCTTGACCGTTCTTCACGAGCAGGTCGACCACCACGCCGGGCATGACGGCCTTGACCGGTCCCGCGCCGCCCGAGCGCGCGCGCGCCGCGAGGCCGGCCGCGCGTTCGCGTTCGTCCTCGATTGCGATCGCGTAGCGCTGACCCGCGAGCGTCACCGCGATCTTCGACGTCGAGCCCTCGATCGAGATGCCGTAGGCCTTGCGATCGACGGTCAGCGAGACCTGACCGGCGCGATTGACCTCGTGGTAGCGGTAGTCGACGCGTTTGCCGCCGAGACGCACCTCGAGTTCACCGAGGCGTTCGACGACCTCGACTTCGTGCTCCTTGCCGTTGACGACGACGAAGTACTTCATGGCGTCAACGTCCCTCCGGTCGGAAGTTCGAGGTGTCGTTGCGCGGCGGCAACGGATACGGCGTGTGGGCGCGGCGCGCGCGCGTCAGCCACGCGTCGCGTCGCCCCGCGTTCGGTTGCAGCGCGGTGCGGTGCGAGAGTTTGTGCCGGTAGACCGCGGCCGCGATCGCCGCCACGTCCGCGAGACCGAGGAAGTCCTGGTTAAGGTCGAGCGACTCGAGGAAGTGTGTGTCGTAGTCGCCGCGCACGAAGGCCGGCTCGCGCAACACACGCAACGCAGCCGGCGCGCCGGTCGAGACACCACCCACGTTCATCTCGCCGAGCGCGCGTTTCATGCGCTCGATCGCCTCGCCGCGGTCGCTGCCCCACACGATCAACTTCGCGAGCATCGGGTCGTAGTTGAGTCCGACCTCGAGCCCGTTGTAGAGCGCCGAATCGAGGCGCACCCAAGGGCCGCCGGGCAGGCGCAGGTTCATCACCGTGCCCGTCGACGGCAGGAACTTGTTCGTCGGATCCTCGGCGTTGATGCGCACCTCGATCGCGTGCCCCCGCATCACGACGGCCTCTTGGCCGTAGCCGAGCGGCTCGCCCGCGGCGACGCGGAACTGCTCGCGCACGAGGTCGATGCCCGTGACCATCTCCGTGATCGGGTGTTCGACCTGCAGACGCGTGTTCATCTCGAGGAAGAAGAACTCGCCCTTCGAGAACAGGAACTCGACCGTGCCCGCGCCTTGGTAGCCGACCGCGGCCGCCGCCTTCAGAGCCGCCGCCCCCATCGCCGCGCGCGTCTTCGCGTCGACGACCGGTGACGGGCATTCCTCGAGCAGCTTCTGGTGGCGCCGCTGGATCGAGCACTCGCGCTCGCCCAGGTGCACACCGTTGCCGTGTTTGTCGAACAGGACCTGGATCTCGACGTGGCGCGGCTGATCGAGGTAGCGCTCGAGATACATGCGGCCGTCGCCGAACGCGGCCTGCGCCTCGCCCGAAGCGGTGCGGAAGGCCGACTCCATCGCAGCCGGTTCGCGCACGACACGGATGCCCTTGCCGCCGCCGCCCGCACTGGCCTTGAGCGCGATCGGATAGCCGATGCGCTGTGCTGCCACGACTGCCGAGGCGGCATCGGCGAGCGGCTCGGCGATGCCCGGCACGATCGGCACGCCGGCCTTCGCCATGAGTTGGCGACTCGTGATCTTGTCGCCCATGTCCGTGATCGACCGCGGCGGCGGACCGACCCACACGAGGCCCGCGTCCATCACGGCCTTCGCGAACCTCGCGTTCTCGGCGAGGAAGCCGTAACCCGGGTGGATCGCCTCGGCGCCCGTCTCCTTCGCGGCCGTGATGATCTTGCCGACGTCGAGATAGCTCTGCGCCGGCGTCTGGCCGCCGAGTGCGTACGCGATGTCGCTGAAGCGCGTGTGCAGCGAAGCGCGGTCGGGGTCCGAGTGGACCGCGACCCATTCCATGCCCATCTCGCGCGCCGTGCGTCCGATGCGCAGCGCGATCTCGCCGCGGTTCGCGACGAGGACCCTCTTGAAGTGCGGCTTCATGCTGTCAGAGGGGAATGTTGCCGTGTTTGCGCGTCGGTCGATGTTCTTGCTTCGTGCGCAGGAGTTCGAGCGCGCGGATGAGCGTGGGCCGCGTCGTGTGCGCCTCGATCACGTCGTCGACGAAGCCGCGCGCCGCGGCGCGGTACGGGTTGTTGAAGGTCTCCTCGTACTCGGCCGTCTTCTTCTTCTCCATCGCGGCGGGATCACTCGCTTCCGTGATCTCACGGCGGTGGATGATCTTCGCGGCACCCGCGGCGCCCATCACCGCGATGGCCGAGCCCGGCCACGCGAGGTTGAGGTCGGCGCGGATGTGTTTGCTGCCCATCACGTCGTACGCACCGCCGTAGGCCTTGCGCGTGATGACGGTCAGCTTCGGCACCGTCGCTTCGCAGTACGCGTACAGCAGCTTCGCGCCGTGCAGGATGATGCCTTCGTGCTCCTGCTTCGTGCCCGGCAGGAAACCCGGCACGTCCTCGAACGTGACGATCGGGATGTTGAACGCGTCGCAGAAGCGGATGAAGCGCGCGCCCTTGATCGAGGCGGCGATGTCGAGACAGCCGGCCAGCACCGACGGTTGGTTCGCGACGACGCCGACCACGTGGCCGCCGAGGCGCGCGAAGCCCACGATCATGTTGCGCGCGTAGGCCTCGTGCACGCCGAACCACGAGCCCTTGTCCACCACGAGGTCGATGACCTTGTGCATGTCGTAGGGCTTGTTCGGATCGGCCGGGACGATGGTGTCGAGCGCAAGTTCCTGGCGGTCGCGCTCGTCGTCGGTCGGCACGAAGGGCGCGCTCTCCGCGTTGTTGAGCGGCAGGTAGCTGAGCAGCCGCCGCACGAGCTGCATGCAGCTCTTGTCGTCGGGGCTGACGAAGTGCGCGACACCCGATGTGCCGGCGTGGGTCTGCGCGCCGCCGAGTTCCTCCGACGTCACCTCCTCGTGGGTGACCGTCTTGACGACGTCGGGCCCGGTGATGTGCATGAACGACGTGCGGTCGACCATGCAGATGAAGTCGGTGATCGCCGGGCTGTACACGGCGCCGCCGGCGCACGGCCCGAGGATCGCGGAGATCTGCGGCACGACGCCGGAGCTCTGCGTGTTGCGCCAGAAGATCTCGGCGTAGCCGCCCAGACTGCTCACACCCTCTTGGATGCGCGCGCCGCCCGAGTCGTTGAGCCCGATGATCGGCACACCGACCTTCAGGGCCATGTCCATGACCTTGCAGATCTTCTCGGCGTGCGTCTCCGAGAGCGAACCGCCGAAGACCGTGAAGTCCTGGCTGTACAGGTACACGGGTCGCCCGTCGATGAGCGCGTGCCCGGTCACGACGCCGTCGCCGAGCACCTGCTGCGACGGCATGTCGAAGTCGTTGCAGCGGTGCGTGACGAAGCGGTCGAGTTCGACGAACGAACCGTCGTCGACGAGGAAGTCGATGCGCTCGCGCGCGGTCAACTTGCCCTTCGCGTGTTGAGCGGCGATGCGTTTCTCGCCGCCGCCGGCCAGGGAAGCCGCACGCAGGCGGCGCAGACGATCGAGGGGGGTCTCGGTGGTCATCGAAGGGGAACGTGACGGCGCGCGAGTGAGGCTCGCGCGCGTGTTCGAGGTCGAGCGCTCAACCGCGTTTCGCGGGCGGTTGAACGAGTTCCGTGAGCACGCCGCCCATCGACTTCGGATGGACGAAGGCGACGAGCGTGTGGTGCGCGCCCGGGCGCGGCGCGCTGTCGATCATCACGGCGCCGCGGGCGACGAGCACGGCGATGGCACGTTCCACGTCGTCGACTTCGTAGGCGACGTGGTGCAGGCCGGAGCCGCGCTTCTCGAGGAAGCGCGCGATGCCCGACGCGGGTGAGGTCGGCTCGACGAGTTCGATGCGATTGGGGCCGGCGAACGCGAAGCACACGCGCACGCCCTGCGTGCCGACGACCTCGGGTTCGTCCACCTCGAAACCGAGCTGGTCGCGGTAGATGCGCAGCGCCGCTTCGAGGTCCGGCACCGCGATCGCGACGTGGTGCACCCCGCGTACGAGGTCGGCGAGCAATACCGCGGGAGCGTTCTGGGTCATGGGGATTGCGACGATCCTCACTCGGCCCCGGTGGAGTACGCGCGATGGTGGACACGCGGTCGCGGGCGCCGGGCGCGAGCCGCGGCGACGCGCTCGAGTCGTGCGTGCGACCCACTTCCCGCAGCGTGCAGCGCGTACGCGCGCCGTGCGGATCAGGTGGTGCTCCCGGGGGCGAGGAGAGCGCAGGAGTCTACTCTCGCGCTCGCGCACTCGAATGGGCGACACACGCTCCCGTATCGCCCCGCCGATCCATGAAGAACCTCCAACGCATCGGACTCGTCGCGGTGTTCGGCATCGCCGCGACCGTCTTCGCCCTCGGAGCGTGGTCGCGTTTCGGTCGCCCCGAGCGCGCGCTGCAGACCGGGGTGCCGGCCGCCGCTCCACAGGAGCTGGCGGCCGGTTCCGTTCCCGGGGTGCGGCGCGAGGAGGTTGCGCCCTCGAACACGGTCGGCGGTCGGGTGACGAACGCGGACGGGAGCGCGGCGCGGTTGGCCGACGTGGTGCTCCTGCGCGCGGACCTCGAACCTTCGCGCGCCCTGGAGGCCTCGGCCGAAGGCGAGAGCGACGGAGTTCTCGCACGCACCGTCGCCGACGAGGACGGTGTGTTCGCGGCGCCGGTCGACGTGTCCGTCGAGCGCCTGCAACTGGTCGCCCGCGGCGACGGGGGCTGCACGCTCGCACCGCTCGTCCTGGTGCGCGGCACGGACGGGTTCGAGCGCTGCGACGTCGTCCTCGCTCGGGCGGCCGACCTCGTGATCGAAGCGGCGCCGAGCGGCACGCTGGTCGTGCGCGCCGACGCGACAGAAGGCGCAGTGCAGGCGCGCGGCACACCGATCGGAACACGCCGCCTCGAACACACACGCGGCACACCGACCGTGGTGCGCGGACTGGCTCCGGGAGTCGCACTCGAAGTCGTCGCCCTGCCGACGGCTTCCGCGTCCGCGCGGCTGCGTGTCGCGCCGCTCGTCGTGAACGAACGCCGCACGATCGTGTTGCCCGATCGCCCCGGCGACACGTTCGCCGGGCGCGTCGTCGACGGTGAGCGGCGCGGCGTCGCCGGTGCCGACGTCGTGCTCACGTGGCCGAACGAACCGGGCCGCCGCGGCGACGAGGTCGGGCGCGCCGTCACCGACTCCGAGGGCGTGTTCGCGATGCAACGCGTGCCGCCCGACGAGCTGATCGGCGAAGTGCGCACCGAGACGCACGCGCCGCTCGAGTTCTGGGTGCCGCAACCCGGCACGCGCCGCAGCTCCGGCGGCTTCGTCCTCGAACTCGGCGCGGGTGCACGGCTCGATGGCCGCGTCCTCGCCGCGGACGGGTCGCCCGCGGTCGGCGCGATCGTCGAGGTGGAGGTCGAAATGGGCGAAACGCGGCGCGCGGGCGCGACGCCGACGCGAACGGCGACGACCGACGCCGACGGACACTTCGAAGCGCTCGGACTCGAAGGTCGCGTGTTCAAGGTCGTGGCGCGACTGGAGCGCGACGGCCGGCCCGTGCAGCGCGCCGTCCTGCGCGGCGTCGAGCCGGGGGTTCCGGTGGCGCTCGCACTGCTCGAGACGGTCGGCCTCGAAGTCCACGCGCGCGGGCCGGACGGCAGACCTGTCGCCGACCTCGAGATCAGCGGGCGCCTCATGGACGCGCGCACCGTGCTGCAGACTCCGGGACAGAAGTTCACGTCGACGAGCAGCGCGAGCGACGGACGCCACCGCGTCGACGGACTGCTGCCGGGCGCCTGGCAGTTCGACTTCGAAGCGGACGGCCTGGCTCCGTTCGACGAACTCGCGCTCGACCTGCCGCGCCAGGAACCGCTCGCACTCGCTTTCGAATCCGGCGCGGTGATCAGCGGCCGCGTCGTCGCGCCGAACGGCGAGACGCTCCAAGGCGCGCGTGTCCTCGTCCGCAGCGCACGGCCGGCCATCGGCACGATGCGCGACGACAAACGCGAGGCCGACATCACGGACGCGGACGGCCGGTTCGAGCTCTTCGACCTGCGCGCAGGTTCGCTCCACCTGTCGGCGCGCCACGCCGGCTTCGCGAACTCCGCGTGGCGCGAAGTCGTCGTCGATGCGGGCCAGCGCCTCGGCGACGTCGAACTCGTCGTGCGCACGGGAGCGCGGCTGACCGGGCGCGTGCTCGCTGCGAACGACGAGCCGCAGGCCGGGCGCTGGGTCGTGTGCCACTCCGTCGAGTCGTGGGACCCGGTGCGTGTGCGCACGGACGCGCTCGGCGAGTTCCAGGTCGACGCGCTCGCGCCGGGCGAGTGCCAGATCCTCGTGCTCGGACTCGAGGACGAGGACCCGGGCAAGGTCTCGGTCGACGAACTGGCGCTGGCGCACGTCGAACTCGTCGACGGTGCGACGCACCACGTCGAGATCGGCGGCAGCAGCGCGACCGGCGTCGAACTCGCCGGAACCGTGATGTTCGCACCGCCGGGTCGCATCAACTGGGTCCAGGTGCGGCGCGACGGTGACGCGGCGCTCGCGATCGCGCGCGTCGCGGACGACGGCAGCTTCTCGCTGCGCCTCGCTGCACCGGGGCGCCACTTGATGAGCGTCGTGATCGACCAGGGTGTCGAGCGCGGCCGCGAGTTCGCGTTGGCCGTCGACGTGCCGACCGAGCGCAACGCGCCTCTCGTGCTCGACGGCGTGACGGCGGCACTCGGCGGACGCGTGACGGACGCGAGCGGCCGCGGCGTGGCCGGTGTGCAAGTGCGCGTCGAGCGTCGCGGTCGCTTGATCGCCGGCGCGGTGCTGCAGACCAACTTCGCGTTCGAAGTGACGGGCGACGACGGCCGCTTCCGCTTCGCGAATCTCGCCGCCGGCGACTACCGCCTCACTGCAGGTGGCCAGACCTACAGCGAGGGCGCGCAGGTGCGGCCGCGTTGGTCGGCGGCGACGGTGCCGGTGCTGGGCCTCGCGGACGGCGAGACGCGCGCCGAACTCGTCCTGGTCGTCGGTGAACCGCAGCGCGTGACGGGCGAAGTGGTCGACGGCGAGGGCCGTCCGCTCGCCGCGGCGGCCGTGCACGCGTGGACCAGCACGGGCGGCTTCGTGCACGAGATCGCACTCGTCTTCACTGGCGACGACGGTCGCTTCGTGTACGAAGGACTGCCGCTCGGCGAAGTGCGTTTCGGAGCGCACACCGACGCTTTCGCGAGCACGCAACTCGTCGCTGCCGTCGACGGCACGGTGCGCGTCGAGACGACGGCCGGCGGTTCACTGGCCGTCGAGTACGAGTGCCCGAGCGGCGGCGAACTGTCGCTCGTCGACGAGAACGGCGTCGAACTCGCCGCACGCAGCGACCTGCGCGATCTGGCGCGCTCGGAAGGACTGCGGTGGTTCGCGCGGCGCCACGATTTCGAAGGTCTCGCGCCCGGTCGGTACACGGTGACGCTGCGCGCTGTCGATGGACGCGTCGCGACGAAACACGTGCAGGTGGCGCGCGGCGAGCAGCGCCGCGTCGTGCTCTCGACGCGCTGAGAGGCCCATCGAAAGGGCCGCCGGAACGCTCGTCGATCCGGCGCGCCTCGATCAGGCGCGCCTCGATCAGGCGCGAACGAGCGGCGCGTTCACGCGCAACCACTCCAGCAGCGCCTGCATGTCGGCCGGCAGCGGCGCCTCACCCACGACCGCGCTGCCGTCGCGCGGATGCGTGAACTCGATGCGCGCCGCGTGCAACGCTTGACGATCGACGCGCGGAGCGCCGCTCGGCAGTTCGCGGTGGCGATGCCGACCGCGGTAGAGCGGATCGCCGACGATCGGCAGTTCGATCGACTCGAGGTGCACGCGGATCTGGTGCGTGCGCCCCGTGCGCGGCCGCACTTCGAGCAACGCACAACCGTCGAAGCGCTCGCGCACTTCGTAGAACGTCTCGGACGGGCGCCCCTCGCCTTCGCGCACGACCGACATGCGATCGCTGTGGCGCGCGTCGCGACCGATCGGCGTCTCGATCCAATCGCTGACGAAACGCGGTGCGCCGAACACGATCGCCAGGTAGGTCTTCTGGACCTGCCGCGTCGCGAACTGCGCGACCAGGTTCTGCGCGGCGAGTTCGGTCTTCGCGACCACCATCACACCCGTCGTGCGCGCGTCGAGACGGTGCACGATGCCGGGCCGGCGATCGTGTTCCTCGTCGTCGTCGGCGGCGCGCGGGTCGGGCAACGCTCCCCACAGCGCCTCGGCCTGTTCGCTGACCGTTCCACCGACCACGGCCTCCGACGGATGGCAGATCACGCCGGCCGGTTTGTCGATCAGAGCGAAGTCCGGATCGTCGAGCAGCACGACGATCTGGGCGCTGCCGCCGGACTTGCGTTCGTACGCCTGAGGAATCACCTCCACGACCGAACCTGCGGCGAGCGCCTGTGAAGCGCGCGCGGCGGGCACGCCGTCGATGGTCACGGCTCCGGCCTCGATCCAGGCCTTGATGCGGGTGCGTGAATGGTCCGTCAGCCACTCGGCCAGCACCTGGTCGAGGCGGCGCGCATGGGCACTCGTGGGGACGACGAGGCGCTGTGGGGCGGACGAACGTGTCGGTCGATCGGTCATGGCAGAGGTCGTTCGCAGCGGCACGCGTCGCGGTCGAGCGCCGCTACCATGCTCGCCCCGCGGACCCGTTACAAGCCTCTCGTCCGCCGGTAGCCTCGCTCGCTCTGCGAGCGCCTCGGCCGTCAGCCCCCCCGCCGCGACCGACGCTCCAGCGCGAGCGAACCTCTCGAGTCGCACGTCCACGATGATCACCGCCGGTCTGCCCCTCTTCGTCCTCGCCTTCGCCCAGTCGAACAGCTACGGACCGCCGCCGGGGATGGTCTCGATCCCGCGCAAGGCCGTCGAGGTCGGCGGCGACCCGAAGGAGATCGAGGAGCTCATCAAGCGCGACCCGAACGTCGCGTCGAACCTGGCGGGTGAGCTCGGCCGCAAGACCCAGGCCGTCGAGGCCTTCCACGTCGCAGTCTTCGAGACCACGAACGAGCAGTACCTGCGCTTCGTCAACGCGACCGGTCATCGCCCGCCGCAGCACTGGGGTCAGGCGGCGATCGACGAGGCGAAACGCGCCTACGTCGAGGAGAACCGCGAGAAGAAGGACGCGCCGCCGTTCGTCGCCGGGGACTGGTGGAAGTTCAACTGGCGCAACGTGAACTGGTCGATGCCGACCGACGTCGCGACGCACCCGGTCGTCTACCTCGAGTACTCGGATGCCCTCGCGTATTGCCACTGGGCGGGCCTGCGGCTGCCGACGGAGTTCGAGTTCCAGGCAGCGGCGCGCGACACCAAGCGGCAGCGCTACACCTGGGGTGACGACTGGAACGCGCGCCTCGCGATCACGAGTGAACCGGATCGGCGCGCCGGGCCGTCGGAAGTCGGCTCGATCGCACAAGCCGCGTCCATGCACGGCGTGTTCGACCTGTGCGGCAACGTGTGGGAGTGGACGGCGAGCCCGTACGTCGAGCTGCCGGGTTTCGCACCGCTCAAGGTGAAGGTCGGCGTCGGCGGCGCGAAGACGGAGATCGTCGCGGACGCCAACTTCGATTCGAGCGAACGCGTCGTCGTCGGCGGGTCGTTCGCGAACACGCAGATGGCGGCGCGGCTCAGCACGCGGCGCCCGACGCCCCAGAGCGAGTCGTTCAGCGCGCTCGGCTTCCGCACGGCCGCCGACACGGCGGTCGGTCGCGGTCGCGCCGCGGCCTTGCTCGCCAAACTCTCGATCGACATGCGCCGCAACGGCCTCGAGCCGCAGGGCACGCTCGGCTTCGAGCGCTGGATCGTCGGCGAGGGGCGCGGCACGAAGCCGAACTACGCCGTGATCGACGGCCACGAGTGGCTGCTGTGGGTGCCGGCGCAGAAGCTCAGCGAGTCGAACGTGAGCGGACTCAAGTCGCTCTCGAAGGACCTGCCGGTCGCGTTGGGCGTGTTCACGACCACGGTGGCGATCGCGGACCCTGCGCTCGCGCCGGGCACCTACCTGGTGGCGTGGCGCACCGACGGCGAGCCGAAGCGTGAGCGCGAGAAGCCGAAGGACGAGGGCGAGAAGCCGAAGGACGGCGGCGACGACCAGCCGCCGGTCGGAGGCCCCGGTGGCGGCGCGGGTGGCGAGATCGCGCTTCCGGGGCACGTGGCGCAGGAGCGCGGTCAGGAGCCCGAGCCCAAGCCCAAACAAGAGCAGCCCGACCCCTTCAACGGTCTCGTCGACTACGACAAGTCGGCGCTGATCTTCTTCGACGAGGAACTCGTGCCGGTCGCGAGCATCGTCGCGGCCACACCCGAGCAGACGGGCCAGACGCGTGAGACGCCCTTCGGCAACGTGGTGATCCTGCCGGCCGGCGAGAAGGTCCCGGGCCGCGAGAACACTCGCGTTGCCGAGAACCTCGAGGTGCTGCGTTGGTCGATCTGGGTGAAGGACGGCGGCACGCAGAACAAGGGCTTCGCGCTCGAGTTCGACGTCGGCATCACGCCCGGCACGATCGATCCCACCTGGCGGCGTTGACGCGTACGGTGCCAGGCACCTTGGCGTCACGACCGGTGGGTCGCAGGCGCCCGAAAGCACGAAAGGGACGCGCTTCGCGCGTCCCTTTCGTGCTTTCGG
>JBIKNC010000026.1:0-28977 GCA_044358925.1 Planctomycetota bacterium
TGCGGTCAAGGCGGAGCACGTCGTCCTCGTGCGCTGCACGATTCGCGACAGCGGCTTCCGTCCCAACGGCGACGTCCTCGCCGTCGAGTGCGCGTTCGTGCGAGCGGACATGTACTGGGGCAGTTTTTTGGACAGCGCGTTCGTCGCGTGTCGATTCGAGAGCTCGGATCTCCGCGCTGGATTCACGGACACGCACTTCCACACGTGTGAGTTCACCGACTGCGAGATCGGCCCGGATGCCTTCGGCCGCGACCCGGACTTCTGTGACGTGCACTTCGAACGCTGTGAGTTCGTGCGGACCGCCGTTCCGCGTGTCACACGCCGCGACCCACGCGGCGAGTCGATCGAAGGCGCACACCATCCGAAGGTGGATGCGCGCGGCCGCATCGGTCCCGTCACCTTCGGTCGCACGTCGAAGTCGAGCGAACTTCAGGTCGGTTCACAGTCCTGGACCAATGGACACATGCAGCGCGACTCGGGTCGTGCGGTCATCGTGGGGTGCGAGATCGTCGACGCCATCGTTGCGCGCATCACGAAACCGCTGGTCGCGGTCGACTGCCGTTGGCGGAACGTCGTGTTCCCGGACGAATCGAGCGTGCATGGCGTTTTCGTCTCCTGTGACTTCGAGAACGTCGACCTCTCGGGTCCGTTCACGTGTACGCGTTTCGTGAACTGCACGTTCCGCGGCTGTCGCTTCGACGAAGCCCTCGATGCCGAACCGTGGCTGCCGCACCAGTACGACTTCGATGTGCGCTTCGACGATTGCGTTTTCGTGCGCTGCGAACCGCCGACGCTGCGGTGACCGGAGGGCTTCGCGGTCTCGGCCGCGTTCGTGAGGTGGCTCGGCGGTCCGGAGGCCGTGCTCGGCCTGCTCGCGACCGCGGGGCCGCTCGAACGGCGGTGCCTCCGCCTCGTCCCGACCGAAACCGCGACCGGAGCGGCGAACCGCCTCGCGAGGACCGGCTTCGGGGTCCGCGGGCTGGTCCAGCGGTGCCCGAGCGTGTCGGGACCTGGTGCCGTAAGCGTCTTTAGCACAGATGTTTGGGAGCGCATCCAGGAACGCGTTCCAGAAACCACCACGTCCTTGGCGCCGCCCGAGAGCCGTTGTCGTTTCTCCCACTGCCGGTGTCCGTCGTCGGATCCGGTTCGCAACTCGACAGGCTCCCGGGTGCTCGAAGGCCCCGGTGGTTGGGCTCCGTGTCGCGCTCCATGCGGCACGGGATGGGACCGACCACCGCCTTGTCCGCTGCTTGCGGGTCCGGGGGCTGACGATCCGACGATGCGGTCACTTGCCGACCGCAATCCGGCGGCCGCTCCGCGCCACGTCGTGGTTCCTTGCCCGAACCCGAGGTGGCGCGGACGTCCGTCGGTCGACCGCCGCCGCGACTGCCCACGCGGCCTTTGCCAACGCGGGCGCCGCCGATCCTTGCCGATCGGAGCGCCACGCCCTGACCGATTCGAGCCACCCGACCCGACCCCGCCGACGAACTTCAATCGTCGATGGGTGGCGAGGTCGCCGACCTTGCAGTCCCGGCCGCGCGGTGGGCTTCTCCACCTTCCGCGCGGCCCCATTCCCTTTCCAAGCCGGCCGTGCTCGCCCGTCGCGGTTCGAAACCATGCCCAACCGCACAGGGACATCTTTCAGCGCGATCCCGTCTCCAATCGGTGCGCGCGCCGTCGACGCCGAATCGCCCTCTCACGAGCGCGTCGGTGTAGTCTCGGCTCTCCGGGCTGCGTTCACGTTGCGCTCGCGTCACACCATGGAACGACCGCTCCCCGGCGAACAACGCGCCGCCGCTCCGCGCGCCACTGAAGCAACGGGTCCCGATGCCGAGTTCCCGCTCGTCGACGCCGCCGTGACCGAGTCCGTCGCGATCCTCCTCCGGCAGATGCACGCCGGCGATCAGGAGGCGCGTCGTCGGTTGTTCGAGCTGATCTACTCCGACCTGCACGTGCGTGCCGCCAACATCGTGCGCGGCAATGGCGCGACGTCGCTCAGTGCGAACTCGCTGCTGCACGAGTTGTTCGTGAAGTTCATGGGGCTCGCGGCGCCCGCAGCGACGGATCGGCAGCACCTGATCGCGTACCTCTCGCGCACGATGGGCCACATCCTCGCGGATCAGGCGCGCCATCGCGGACGAGCGAAGCGCACGGCGCCGGGGACACGCGAGCCGCTCGACGATTTCTTGGAGGCGTTCGAGGAGAACACCGGGAGCATCGCCGAACTCGACGACGAGCTCGTTCTTCTGCGCGCTCGCGATCCGGATGCCGCGCGCGCCGTCGACCTGCGTTTCTTCGGCGGTCTCTCGATGAAGGAGACTGCGGCAGCGCTCGGTATGTGCGAACGCACGTTCGATCGACGCTGGAAAGAGATCAAGGCCTATCTGCAGTTCCGCATGCGGCACCACACCGACGAGTCCTCGCGCGACGCGAGCTGAGAGGCAGCGATGGAACGACCCAGCTGGGAACGCGTCGAGGTGCTGCTGAAGGCCGGACTCGACATCGAGGACGAACGGGCACGCGACGCATTTCTCGTCGCGCAATGCGGCAGCGACAAGGAACTCCTCAGCGAGTTGCGTCGACTGCTCTCCGAGTCCGACAACGACAACTCGCGCTTCCTCGAGCCGCCGTCGATGCTCGCGTTCGACCTGACCGGTCGGACGATCGACGACTTCGAGATCATCGAGGAGATCGGACGCGGCAGCAGCGGGGTCGTCTACCGCGCCATCCAACGCAGTCTGAATCGTGTGGTCGCGCTCAAAGTGCTGCCGCTCGTGCTGCGCGCGAACGATGCCACGGCGGAGCGCTTCCGCCGCGAAGCGATCGCGGCGTCGAAGCTGCGCCACCCCGGCATCGCGAGTGTGATCTCGTTCGGCGAGGTCGACGGGACCTTCTACTACGCGATGGAATTCGTCGACGGCCCGAGCCTGCGCGCCGTCATGGACCGCGCCTGGGGCGACAAGGCGCTGCCGATCGATCCGCAGATCGGTGACCCCCGCGCAATCGCGCGCCTCGTCGCCGAAGTGGCCGACGCATTGCACTTCGCGCACGAAGGCAAAGTCGTGCACCGCGACGTCAAACCGCACAACATCCTGCTCGATCGCGACGGCCGTCCGCGCCTGATCGACTTCGGGCTGGCGAAGTTGCTCGATCAACGCTCGATCTCCGTGCGCGGCGATCTCCTCGGGACCGCGTACTACATGAGCCCCGAGCAGACGCGCGCGCGCCAGGAGGACGTCGACCGCCGCAGCGACGTGTTCTCACTGGGCGTCGTGATGTACGAGCTGCTCGCTCGTCGCCGACCGTTCGAAGGCGATTCACACGTCGCGATCTTCAAGAGCATCGTCGAAGACGAGACGCCGTCGATGCGCCGCACGCCGGTCCGTGTACCGGGCCAACTCGAGAAGATCTGCCGCCATGCGCTCGAGAAGGAGCCGAAGGACCGCTTCCAGACGGCGCACGAGTTCGCCGTCGAACTGCGCCGATTTCTGAACGGCGAGCAGCCCCTCTTCAAAGAGCTGCCGATCGCGGAGAAGCTCCGGCGCACGTTGGTGAAGCGACGGACCTTGCTGGTGGCGGTGCCGGTCGCCATCGCGATCGGCGCCAGTGCGATGCTCGCGGCGCAGCCGAGTGGGCCGACGTTCGACGTTTCCGTTCGCACACTCGACGGTTCGCGTGCGCGGCTCGTCACGCGGCAGCTCGCGTCGCTGAGCGGTGAGTTCGCGGGCGAACTGAGCGATCACGGACGCGGCTCGGAGTGGACGGTACCTTTGCCGCTCGGGCTGCACCGCGTCGAACTCGTCGGGAAGGACGGTTCGTTCGCCGAGTGGACCGTCTACCCGTCAGGAGATCCGCTCGACAACACCTTTCGCGCGCGCATGCTCCAACCCGTGGCCATGGGCGAGGGGACCGAAGGTTGGGCGCGCGTTCCGGCCGCGCGTGTCGGTGAAGTCATCCATCCCGCCTTGTCGGAAGAGATGATTGGGCAGACATCGTCGCACGGCGAGTTTCTCGTCGACCGAGTCCTCGTGTCGAACGCGGACTTTCGTCGTCTCCAGTCCGCCGGTTGGAAGCCTGAATACCCGAAGTCGTGGAACCGGATGGTCGAGGTATGGAAGTCGACTCCGGCGGAGACCTTCGACCAACTCCCGCTCGTCGCGACGACGATTTTCGAGGCTCAACGCATCGCGGTCGAGCTCGGTGGTCGCCTGCCCGACATGGCCGAGTGCGTCGGTTTCACTGTGGGCGGTCGAAGTTGGTGGGACGACTCACCGCAGGCGACGGCTGGACTCGCATTCGAACGCCCGCGAGTGACCGATGGCGCCATCGGATCCTCCGACTACGTCGCGGGCGCTGTCGGCGTGCGCGCAGTCGAGCCCCGTGGTCCGTTCGAGCTCTTTCATCCAATCGGCAACGTGGCGATCCACGCGCTCACGGCTCGGGTCGACAGCCAGGGTTTCGTGTCGATGGCCGGCTCCGCCTATGGCTTCGCTTGGACGAATTCGCGCGAGCGCCTGCAGGCTCCTCACAGCGAGTGGTCCAGCGCCGGCCAGGAGGACTTCGGCCACATCGAAGTCGGCATCCGCCGCGTCCGCTCCCTCGGCCCCCAACTCGGCGCCAGGTACTGACGCCTCCTGCCCACGGGTGGGCGCGCCTCGGAGCCACACGTCGTGACGCCGGCGGGTCCATCCATGACCTGCCCTCCGGCGACGGAGTTCCACGTGTCGACGACCCCCTATCGAGCGTTCATCTATGCCGATCTCACCAAAGCGTCCGTTCAGAAGCTGAACACGCTGCCGCCGAGTGAGATCGCGCGCATCTCGCGCTTCCTGCAGAACTACATCTTCGCCGGCCAAGGCCGCGCGCCCTCGGAGGCGCCGTGGGTCGGTGAAGTGCCCGTCGAGCCGCTCTCCGGCATCCCGCACATGGCCGTGTTGCACTCCGTCGTCGACGCGCTCGTCGCCGACTGGAACATGCGCTACGACCTCGAGCTGCGCGCCGATTCGACGGGCCCGGACGACGACGACTACCCCCGCCACGAGACGTGGCGTTGGGTGCTCATCAACGGTTGGCCGGTGCTCGTCCCGAACCACACGCTCTTCCGCGCACCGGACGCGACGGAGCCGTTCGATCCGTTCGCGGCGCTCCCGATGAACCACGGGCTGACGGGACGCCTGCGCATCGAGTTGCGCCTCTTCGAGCCGACCTGAGACGAACGGCGCACGCGCGCCGATTCTCGGCCCACCGCGCGCCGCACGCGAATCCCCCGCGCGTGCGGCGCGTTCGTTCGGAGAGGTCTTGCGCAGAAGTTCGAGCGTTTTCGCGGGGAGTGTGGGGGCCGCGTGTCTTCGAGCGGTGTCGGCCCGCAGCGGTTCCGTGCCGCTGCGCACCGAGGGTGACGGCTCCGTCGCTCCGCACGTCGCGGCGCGGTCCGTCGCTCGTGCATCAACCTCACCGAGGCAACCCATCCGTGACGACGATTCCCTACCGCGCCTTCGTCTACGCCGATCTCGACGTCCAATCCGTACAGAAGCTCAACACCCTGACGCCCGCGCAGATCGCGGACGTCACGACCCGTTTGATGGCTGCCGTGCTCGCAGGGCCCGGTACCGCGCCGACCGGATCGCCGTGGGTCGGCAACGTCACCCTCGACGCGGCCGGCGGAGTTCCGAAACTCACCGATGTCCACGCGATCGTCGACACGCTCGTCGCGGACTGGAACGGCAAGTACACGCTCCAACTGCGCAGCACGCAGACGGGCCCGAACGCCGGCGACTACCCGCGCAACGAGACGTGGCGCTGGGTGATCATCAACGGCTGGCCGGTGCTCGTGCCGAACCACACGCTCTTCCGTGCGCCGACCGGCGACACGCCGTTCGACCCGCTGACGTTGATCTCGAACAACCACGGCCTGTCGGGCCGCTTGCGCATCGAAGTGCGCCTGTTCGAGCCGACCTGAGCGGGTCGGGTGCAACGTGAGGCGCCGCTCGCTCGCCCACTCGTGGTGGCGGGCGGCGCCGTTCGTTTCAGGCGGTCGGCGCGGACGCGCGCCGCGCCCGCACCAGTCCGAGCAACTCGCGCCAATCCGGATGGTCGGCGGGGTTCGCGCTGCGGTGCTCGGCGAACACACGTCCGCCGTCGATCACGAACGCACCCGCGAGCAGCAGCGCGTCACCGACCGGCAAACCGACGCCGTGCCGGCGGTTCTTCCAGAACGCGCCGAACACGCCCGGCGCGAAGAGCTGCGTGACCGTCGCGCGAGCGAGGTCGAACGCACCGTACAGATCGCGGTTCTCGTCCGAGACGACACGCGCCTCGTTCCAGCGGCTCGCGAAGAAGTCGTCGGCGTCGCGCGGTGTGCCTTGGCCGACGAGGAGCACCTCGTCGGGTCGCGCGAGGCCGGCCAGGTCTTCGACAGCCTGCCGGCAGAACGTTCACCCGTAGTGGCGCAGGAACACGAGCGCGGTCGGGCGCGGCGCGAGTTCCGCTCCGAGCGTCGCCTGCGCGAGGTTGCGACCGACGATCGCCCGTGCGAGCGTCGCGGGGTCGATGGGGGCGTCGATGGCTCGCATGCCGATCATCTTCGCACGACGCGCACACTCGGACGCGCCGAGTGCACTTGGTTCGCACTTCGCTCACACCGTCTGCATCGAACGGGCGGCCGTCTGCGAAACTGCGCGGATGGACGCTCTCTTCGTCGCCCACGCCGCCGCGACGTTCGCACTGACCGGCCTCGTGTGGGTCGTGCAGCTCGCGATCTACCCACTTTTCCTGCGCGTCGGTGCGGAACAATTCACCGCCTACCACGCCGCCTACACGCGCCGCGTCGGGTTCGTGGTCGCGCCGCTCATGCTGGTCGAAGTCTTCACCGGCGTGCGCCTCATGTCGGTCGTCGAGCCGGGCGCGTCGATGGCCGCCGAGTGGACGGCGTTCATCCTGATCGTGCTCGTCTGGGCGTCGACGTTGATGGTGCAGATGCCGCTGCACAAGCGGCTCGAGCGCGGCTTCGACGAAGCGCGTGTGCGGCTGCTCGTGAACACGAACTGGCTGCGCACGGTGGCGTGGACGCTGCGCGCGGTCTTGATCGGTGGACTGTTGTTCGAGCGCGTCGCGGCGCCTGGCGCTTGAAGTGAAGCGCGTGACCTCCGCGAAGAACACGACCCGCTGCGACGCCCTCGTCGTCGGCGCCGGCTTCGGCGGCCTCGGCGCGGGCCTCGCGTTCGCGGAGCGCGGCCTCGCGACGGTCGTGCTCGAAGCGCTCGTCTACCCGGGCGGCTGTGCGAGCACGTTCACACGCGGCGGGCACCACTTCGAGTCGGGCGCGACGCTCTTCGGCGGCTTCGACGAAGGCCAGTGGTTCGCGCGGCTCGTGCGCGAACACGCGCTGCCCGTTCAGCTCGCGCGCCTCGATCCCGTGATCGAACTCGTCACACCGACGTGGCGACTCGCGGTGCCGCGCGAACGCGCGAAGCTCGTGCATGCGCTGGAGCAACTCGCCGCGCAACGCGCTTCGATCGAAGCACCGCCGCCGCCCGGCGCGATCGCGCGCTTCTTCGAAAGCCAAGCCCGCGTGGCCGACGCGCTGTGGCCGTTGCTCGACGATCCGCGCCGATTGCCGCCTTTCGACATGGCGGGGTTCATGTGGCACGCAAGCCGCGCCGCGAAGTACCTGAGCGTCGCGAGCGTCGTCGGACATTCACTCGCCGACGTCGCGCGCCGCCACGGTGTGTGGAGCTGCGAACCCGTGCGCGTGCTCCTCGACGCCATCTCACAGATCACGATCCAGTGCAGCGCGAGCGAGGCCGAGGCGCCGTTCGCGCTCGCGACGCTCGACTATCCGTTCCGCGGCAGCGCGCACGTCGTCGGCGGCATCGGCGAACTCGCGCACGGCATGGCGGAAGCGATCGAACGCGCCGCGCCCGCTCCACAGGTGGGGGAGTGTGCGAGCGGCGTGCGCTACGCCCACCGCGCCATCGCCGTCGAGCGCGTGCGCGGCACTCACGATCCGCTGTGGCGCGTGCACACGACGCGCGGCGTGTTCGAAGCGCCGCGGCTCGCGCTGAACGTGCTGCCGCAGGCTGCGCGGCGACTCCTCGAAGTCGGCGACGCACTCGCGAACGACGAACAATCGCGCGCGGTGATCGCCGCGAACGACGCTCCCGCACCGACCACCCGACGCACACCGCTCGACCCGACCGTGCGCGTCGCTCACGCGCGCCTCCAGCGGAGCGCCGCCGCCGTCGAGAGCGGGTGGGGCGCCTGCATGCTCTACCTCGTCGCCGACGAACCTCCCGGCGCGTCGCCGGAGCCGCAGCACCTCGAACTCGTGCGCGCTCCCGCCGCGCCGTTCACGGAAGGCAACCACGTGTTCGTGTCGATCGGCGGCGCTCGCGAACTCGCGCGCGGCGAGCTGCGCGCGCCGCACGGCCGCCGAACGATCACGGTGTCGACGCACGTGCCACTCGCCGAGCTCCTGACCCTCGACGACGGCGGCGAGCCCCAGGCCGGCGAATCGAGGCGCGACTTCGCCGCTCGCGCCGCCGCCAGTCCGCGCGCGCAACGCGTCGCCGCCGTGCAAATCGCGATGCGCGCGACCATCGCCGCGCTCGCACCCGAGTGGTCGAGCCGCATCGTCCACGACATGAGCGCGTCGCCGCGCACGTTCGAGCGCTTCACCCTCCGCCCGCACGGCTTCGTCGGCGGCGTGCCGCGCCGCCGCGGCCTCGCGCAGTACCTCTCGTTCGGCGCGCGCCCGCTCGCGCCCGGGCTCGCGCTCGTCGGCGACTCCGTGTTCCCCGGCCAGAGCACTCTCGCCGCCGCGCTCGGCGGCGCGAAGGCCGCCGCCCGCCTCCGCTGATTTCGCGGCCGAGCGACGCGACCCGACGATGCGGCCAGACCTCGCGTCGTTCGTGGCCCGCTCGCATGGCGCCAGTGACATGCAACCGCCGGCGCGGAGCCGCCGCCCGACCGTCGCCGCACCGCGCCGCGC
Organism: Planctomycetota bacterium; assembly: GCA_044358925.1. Lineage (GTDB taxonomy): Bacteria > Planctomycetota > UBA1135 > UBA1135 > Rohdeia. Next base: position 8,990 of record JBIKNC010000026.1, read on the forward strand.
CGCTACGATGCCCGCCGCGGTGCTCGATCGACGCCGCGCTCCATCCTCCGAACTCGAGTCACCCGAGTTCCGTCGTCCGTCGAGGTCCACCGTGCTGCGCCACCGTTTCGCTCTCGTCTCGCTCTCCGCCGTCCTCGCCTTCACGAGCGCCTGCCACACGAGCGGCCCCGCCGACTTCAAGGACGACCAGAGCGCGGCCGAACGCGCCACGGACCTCGATCGCGAGCGCGAGTACGAAGGTGCGACGACCGCCGAAGAGCTCGACCGCTTCGTGCGCCAGGACCTCGAGAGCCGCAGCGCTGACCGCGCCGCCGCCGGCCTCGAAGCGTTCGTCTTCACGAGCCTCTTCGAAGAGCGCGCCTCCCACGCCAACGCGATCTACGCGAAGGCGAAGCCCGCGCTCCTGTTCCAACGCCTCGGCGGCCAATCGCGCATCGCGACGGTCACGGCCCTCGGCGACATGCTCGCCATCGCCGCGCAGCGTGAACTGAACGGCATCCACGCCGCGATCCGCCTCGGCGACCACGACGCGCTCGGCCGCGCGCGCACCGGCGATCGCGCGATCCTGAGCGGCGAGACCCTGGCCCTCGCGCCGCACCTCGTGCCGCACGCCGAGTACGTCGACGGCGTCCTCGCCTACCGCCGCTTCGAGTCCGCGCCGACGCCCGGCGGCCAATCCGAAGTCGTCGCGCCGCTCGCACGCGCCATCGAAGCCTTCGCGCAAACCCGTCAAGAGGAGCCGCACTTCGTCGCGCTCATCCTCACCGCCCAAGCGCACGAACTCGGCGGCGACCGCACCGCCGCGATCGAGGCCTGGCTGCGCGCCGGCGAGAGCTCCTACTACAAGAACGCGCACCGCGACCTGCGCCTCGCGATCGACACGCGCATCGAAACCCACGTCGCCGCCGTGCGCGCCGAAGTGGAGGCCGCCGTCGCCGCCGAGTGGGAGAAGCGCCTCGCCGACCAGAAGCGCGCCGCCGCCGCCGAAGCCGAGATCGCGAAGACCCGCGTCGCCACGCTCGAGAAGGACCTCGCCGCCGCGCGCGCCGAGTACGAGTCGCTCGCCGTCGAACTCGAATCCGAGCGCTTCGAGAACGCCCAACAACTCGAGCGCGCCGCCGCCGCGAACCGCATCGCCCAACTCGAAACCCAGCTCGAGGACGCGCGCCGCACGTTGGAACTGGTGCTGGCCGGCAAGCTCGCCCCGTCGACGACCGCCGCCGCGAGTCCTGCGTCGAGCGGGAGTGTGATGGTGGAGTGGCAGGCGCAGGCGAAGAACTGAGTCCTGCAGCGGAGCGCGTGTCGTTCGGTGCGGCTGCGCAATCGAGCGCCTGCCACTGGCTCGACGGACTTCATTCGCAGCTCCACACGCGCTCATGAAGTTGCTCCTCGCGGTCGCCGTGATCCTCGCCGTGCTGGGCGTGAGGTACTTCGTCTCGAGGATCAACACACCGACGGCCAAGCCGCGCGCCAAGTCCGGCGCCGGCTCTGCCAACCCTCACGTGGCGATGCGCGAGCACGTCCTCGCCGCGACGGCCGCGGAATTCGGGCTCTCGCCGCTCAGCCGCGGTGTGTGGGGCGTCCTCATGGAGTTGGGATCTCCGGAAGGTTGGGCGACTGTCGTCGCGCTGTCGGACGGCAGCGCGAGTCTCTACACGAGTGCGGGCGGCGGGGTCATCGGAGGTCGCTCGCACGAGCGCGTCGCTGAAGCCGCGCGCGATTTCTGCGCCGCTGCGAACGAACTCGCAGGCGGCCTGCAGGTCGCGACGACATTCCCACCTCCCACGAGCGGCCGCATCGTCTTCCACGTTCTCACGGTCGACGGCGTTCGCTCCATCGACGAGGCGGAGAGCCGACTCCGGTCAGGTTCGAGCCGCCTCACACCGCTCTATCACGGCGGACACGACGTGATCACGGAGCTGCGCAGCGTCGCGCCGGCACCGGGCGGCGGCTGAGCGGGCGGGCGCACCCTCCGTCCACTTCCTCGCGCACGACGCTCCGACGATCTCGAAGCGCTTCACTGCGCGTGCGTTTGCGCGTCGCTCTTGCGCGCCGCCTTCGCGAGGCCGCGCAGCATCCCGGCGAAGACCAACTGGTGCAACGGCCACACGCCGTACCAGTAGGCGAGGCCGCGCAAGCCCAGCGGATCGAACGTCGCCGTCTGTCGCAGGCGTGCGCCGTCGCCGTCGGGCTCGACTTCGAATTCGAGCCACGCCCGGCCGGGCAGCTTCATCTCCGCGGACAGGCGCAGGCGCCGCTCCGGACCGATCGCTTCGACGCGCCAGCAGTCGAGCGCATCTCCGACACGCACGTGCTCCGGATCGCGGCGGCCGCGCCGCATGCCGACGCCGCCCATGAGGAGGTCGAGCCAGCCGCGCAGCGTCCACAGCCAGTTCGCGTAGTACCAACCGTTCGTGCCGCCAATGCGCTGCACCGCGGCGAAGACCACATCGGGCGGCGCGGCGACGTGCAGCGTGCGCGAGTCGACGAGGCGGTTGCCGAAGCGCGTGCCGCCCCACTGCGGGAGCGTGTCCGTCGCCGCCGACGCCGCATCGGACCAACGCGTCTGTGCGAATGATTTGTCCTCGTTGCGCAGGGCGCGCGCGATCGCTTCGGGCACGCCGATCGGTCGGATGGAGAACAGGCGCAGCGCGGAGTCGTCGCGCACGATGGTCGGATGGCGGAGGCTGTCGACGAGTTTGCGACCGACGCGCGCGTAGAGCGGCGTGACCAGACCGAGCCACAGACTCGACAGCCGCGGCGAGAGCAGCGGCACGGGGATGAACAGGCGCGAGAGGCCGCGTTGGCGCGCGTACTCGTGCATCAGCTCCCCGTAGGAGACCTGGTCGGGGCCGCCGATCTCGACGATCGTGCTGTCCGTCAGCGGGAGTGACAGCGACGCTCGCAGATAGGCGAGCACGTCGTCGATCGCGATCGGCTGCGCCTGCACATGGACCCAGCGCGGCATGACCATCGCGGGCAGGCGCTCGACGAGCGCGCGGATCATCTCGAACGACAGACTGCCCGAGCCGATCACGATCGACGCGCGGAACTCGAGCACCGGCACGCCGTGCGCTCGCAAACGCTCGCCGACTTCGTGCCGACTGCGCAGGTGCGCCGACAGCTTCGGATCGTCGACACCCAGACCGCCGAGGTAGACGATGCGCTTCACACCAGCGGCGCGCGCGGCGGCCGCGAAGTTGTCCGCGGCGACACGATCCTGCGCCTCGAAGCTGCCCGCCGCGCCCATCGAGTGGACGAGGTAGTAGGCCGTGTCGACGCCGCGCATGGCGGCCGCGACCGAATCCGCGTCGAGCACGTCGCCGCGCACCACCTCGACGCCCGCCGGCACGCGCGCCGCCAGCACTTCCGGCTGCCGCGCCAAGCAGCGCACGCGCCGACCATCCGTGACGAGCAACGGCAACAGCCGCCCGCCGACGTAGCCGGTCGCGCCCGTCAGCAGGATGAGGCCGGGTGTCTTCATCGGCGGCGCCGACCGTTCGGCGAAGGGAGCGGCGCGCGGCGAGCCGCTCGCTCCCGCACTGACTTTCGGGCGCGCGCCGCCGCTGGATGCTTCGCGCGGAGCGTTCAGCGCCGCACGTAGATCGCGACGCTCCACGCGCCGCGGCCCTCGAGCGCGAACTCGCCCTCGTTCTCGACGACGCCCACGATCTCGCCGGAGACGAGCACGTCGGCGCGGCCGTCGCCGTCGATGTCGGGCGTGCGCAGCGACCATTCGAGCGGGCCGAAGGGGAGTGAGAGGCGCAGTTCGGGTGCGATGGGGAGGGCGCGCTCGCGCAGGACGGCGCCGGGCGAGATCGCGAAGGCGTCGAGTTCGCCGAGGTCGATCACGGTCTCGGCGCCGTCGCCGGCGCGGTCGAGGTCGGCGAGGAGGAGGCGCTCGACGATGCGATCGATGTCGTCGGTGGGCAGGTCTTCGAAGCGCTGCGCGTCGCCGGCGCAGTCGCGTGTGACGACGAGTTCCATGCTCGAGTCGCCCGGGCGCACGTCGATCACGTCGTTCGAGACGGCGTCGGCGTCCCACGCGACGCGGCGCGCGGGGATGCTCCACTTGGCCTCGAGTTCTTCGCCGAGTTGTTCGGCCTCTTCGATGAAACCGAGGAGGCGCGGCACACGCAGCGCGAGCACGTTGCGCTGCGTCGGCTTGCGGTCGAAGGCGCCATCGATGTTCTGGTAGGTGAAGAGTTCGAACTCGATGCGGCCGGGCAGGATGAGGAAGCGCAGGAGCTTCGCGAGGCTGAGGCGTTCGCCGCGCAGGATCTGCAGGTCGGGGCGCTCGTCGCCGAGGACTTGGCGCACGAAGAAGTAGAGGACGTTGCCGCTGGCCTTCAGGACCTGATCGGCGTCCGCGCGCGGACCGGTCGCCGCGCCGCCCAGGTAGACCTTGTAGGTGCCCTGTGCGCCGATGACGAGGTCCTTCGGCAGCACGCCGTCGAGGTCGGCGACGCGCCACTGCGCGGTGCCCGAGACGGCGGCGAGGATGTCGTCGAGATCGAAGTTGGCGGCGGGCGCTGCGCCGCGCAGCGCGGCGAGGTCGAGGGTCCACGTCGGCTGCGTGTCGATCTTCGGGCGCGCGAGGTGGAAGGCGACGCGGTCGCTGGTCTCGGACACGAGGTCCGAGAGGCCGTCGCCGTCGACGTCCTCGATGCGGAACCACGGCACACGCACGGTCTGTGCGAAGGTCGACGTGAGCACGTCGGGATCGCCGAGGGCGAGTTCGACGTCGGGCTCGAAGGCGACTTCGATCGGCGGAGCGAAGAGGAGGGCGCTGCTCGCACCGTCGACGGCGCGTCCGCGGTTGATGCGCACGCGGAACACACCGGCGCCGGGCAGCACGAGATCCGCGAGCCCGTCGCCGTCGACGTCGCGCGCGAGGCCGACGCGCGACACGCCGTAGGGCAGGAAACACGCCTCCTCGAGCACGAGTTCGGGCGCGGTCCACGAACCGGGCCCGGAGGCGTCGCTCGGCGGCGCCCAGCGGCGCAGCTCGACGCGCCGACCGTCCGTGATCGTCGCGAGTGCGATGCGGCCGTCGCCGTCGAGTTCGACGAGGTCCCACGCGACGCGCTCACCCGGCCAGGTGAAGAGCGCCTCGGCAGCGGCGAAGACACCGTCCGCGCCGAGGGCGCGCACCGCGACGCCGGTCTTGTCGATGCGCAGCAGTTCTTGATCGCCGTCGCCGTCGAGGTCGCGGAACGCGAGGCGCGAACCGTCGTCGGGCAGCGTGACGTACGTCGCCGCGAGGCCCGGCGGCAGTTCGGGGAGCGCGTTCGCGGGCGCGGCCGTGTCTTGAGCGATCGCGGCGTCGTTCGCGAGCGCTGCGCCGTTCGCGAACACCGCCGCGAGGCCGTGTGCGCTCAGTGCAACGCTGCCGACGGCGACCACGCCGAGAAGAGTCCGAGTCGCGTGGAGCGGGCTCATCGCGCACCTCCCTTCTTCGACAGCAGCACCGTGAGCCCGTTCTCCGCGCGGCTCACGACGTCGCCGAGTCCGTCGCCGTTGAGGTCGCGCACGTCGAGCGACAGCACCGAACCGCGCGTCGCGTAGCTCTTCCACGGCGCCTCGTCGATCTGCCAGGTCGTGCCCGAGAAGAAGCCCGACTCCTTGCGCAGCCGTTTGATCGCCACCTTGCCGTCGAGCGCGACCTCGACGAGGTCGCCGAGGCCGTCGCCGCTCATGTCCATGCGCATGACGCGATTCGCGATGACTTCGCGCACGCCGTTCTCGTCGAAGGTGCGCGACTGACGGAAGAGCGGTTTGCGCTCGAAGCCGCCGCGCACACCGACGTAGACGAGTTGTGTCTGTTCGAACGTGAGCCCGGTCGCGGCCGCGACGACACTCGGCACCGCGAACGTGCGCACGACCAGATCCGGGAGCGCGTCGCCGTCGATGCGGCCGACCTCGGCGCGGACGTTCGCCGCTTCGAAGCGCAGCACTTGGTTCGGCTCGGCGGGGAAGAGGCGCTCCTTCGTCCCGAGCAGCACCAAGAGGCGCCACTCGACGTTCTCGAAACCTTCGAACTCCTCGTTCCACGTGGCGAGCACGTCGAGGCGCCCGTCGCCGTCGAGGTCAACGAGTTCGAGCGTCGCGGTGTTGTCGCCGCGCCGCAAGTAGTCGGGCAGCGTCTCGACGCGCGACGGGGCGACCGCGAAGCCGTTCGCATTCCCGAGGTGCACACGCAGCTCCTGGCCGTCGAGCACCACGAGATCGCGCACACGATCGCCGTCGAGGTCGACGAGTGCCGGAGCGCTGATCGCGCGCCCGTCCGACGCGAGTGTGGTCGTCGACGACTCGCCGAGGAACGGCTCGAGGTCGCTGCCGAGGCTGATGTCGAAACCGGCGCCGCGGCGGTTGCCATCCGTGTTCCCGCCGTCGGTGCCGTCGCGCTCGCCCTCGTTCGCGCGGCCGATCGCGGCGCTGCTGTCGCCGGTCGCGCTCGCATCCCAGCGCACACGCGCCGCCCACGCCGCATCGGCCGCGGCCCCTTCGACCGGGGCGAACAACGCGAAACCGTCGCGATCGGGCAGCAGCAGCCACTCGCGACCACCGGCCGCGACGACGTACTTCCAGTGCGGCAGCGCGAGCGGATCGGGCACGTCGTACAGGAGCGGCGCGTCGATGAGCCGCGCAACGTTGCCGCGCAATCGATCGGCGGTCGGCGAGAGCGCGAACGCTCCGCCGCGCGTCAGGTAGACGATCTCGCGACCCGCTTCGGCGCGCACGTCGGCGACCGTCCACGCGATGACGTCGGTCGGCACCTTGAAGACGTGGCGCGGCTCGCGCGCGAGTGTGTCGGCGCCGAGGGCGTGCACGCGCAGTTCGCGCGCGCCGCCGTCGAGGCGCACCGCGAGCACGACCTCGTCGCGCCCGTCCATGTCGACGTCGACGAACGCGGAGGCGAGCAGGCGCCCTTCGATCGGCAGCGACACGTCGATGAAGTGGGACTCGTTCGAGTCGCGCTCGACAACACCGTGCGACTCGTTCGAGTCGGCGGCGAACGCTGCGATGAACGCGAGCGGAAGAAGGAGGCTCATTCGCCGAGCTCTCCCACACCCGTCGACCACTCGATGAAGCGCAGCACGCGCCAGCGCACTTCGCCGCCGTCGCGCTCGCGGCGCACGAGCGAGATCAACCACAGATCGAGCACCACGAACATGCTGCGGTCCGCTTCGAGGTTCGCGTCCCACGTGAACAGGATCGGCAGCGACGCGCGTGTGACGACGCGCCCTTCGCCGAGGAGTTCGATCTCCCAGGTGCGTGCTTCGCCTTCGGGCGTCGTGCCGGTGAGTTCGACTTCGCTGCCCGGAGCACGTGAGCCGAGAGCACGCACGAGGCCGCGCCCCGAGTGCACCGCTTCGCCGTCGAGAGCGGTGACCCGCGCGCCGACCGGCAGCTTGCGCACCGGCCCTTCGTCGGGGCGCGCGACGAGCACCGCGCAGTTCGGTCCGTCGCCCCAGGCCGCGCGTGAACGCGCCGGGTCGAGGTGGAAGAGCGGCTCGGCCGGCGACGTCGCGCCCGCGCTCGCCGCGAGCACGACCGGCACCGCGAACACCGTGTCGCCGCGCTGCACTTCGAAGCGCAACGTCTCACCGGCCGGGCGCGCCGCCGCGATCGCCGCGACGTCCGCACTCGCGAAGACCTCGTCGTCGTCGACCGCCATCACGACGTCGCCGACCTGGAAGCCCGCCTCCGCCGCCGGTGAGTTGGGCTCCACGCTTGCAACCCGCAAGCCTGCTCCGAAGGCGAGGTCTTCGAGCGAGTCGCTCGCGTTCTCCTCGAGTTCGAGCCCGACGCCCGCGCCGCTCGCACCCGCCGCACCCGGCGGCAACGCCCACGCAAGCACCTCCGGCAACGGATCCGGAATCGTGCGCGCCGGCGCCGTGACACAACCCGCCGACAGCGATCCGGCGACAGCCGCGACGAACGCGGCGAGACGTGAACTTCGACTCATGGCAGGGAGCGCCGCGGCGCGCGCAGAGTCTCGCGAACCGCGTGGCCCTCGAACAGCCGAGGGTCAGCGCTTTCCGGCACTCGGCCCGCGCGTGCACCCGGCGTGAGCGCCTCGGCGACCCGCCGAACGGGCCGCGCTCGAAGCGCTCGGCCGAAGTCGCTTTCAACTGCGCCGCGCCGTCGCCGTGTTCGGTCCTCCTTCCATGGACCGCGCGCCGGCTCCGCGCCTCGCCCGTCGCGAGCGCACGCTCGTCCCGCACCCGACCACACCATGCAGCCCACGTCCGCTCTCGCTCGCTTCGTCCTCGTCATCACGCTCGCCGCAGCCTCGGCCTGCCACACACCCGACCCTGCTCCGCAACCCTTCGACGTCGCGGATCTTTGGCCGCTGATCACCGTCGCCGAAGCCGCCGGCTGCGACGCGATCGACTACCTCCACATCTCGCATCCGCCGTCCGGCCGCGCGGCGCTCGGCGCGACCGACGGCGCGCCCGCGCGCGTCGTGGTCACGACGACCAGGAACCGGATCGAGGTCATCACCACCCGCATCCACTCGACGGAGGTCCTGAGCGACTTCCTCGTCGCGATGCTCGTCGGCGCCGGCCACCGCGCCCGCGCCGTCACGCCATCGACGGTCGTCGTGTTCCTCGACGAACTCGGCGAAGGCCTCGTGCACCTGCACGTCGAGGACGACGCGCTCGCGATCGAACTCGGACGGGCCGCGCTTCCGTGAGGTTCGACGGCGGCGGTCGATGGATGTGGAGCGCCGCACGTGCTCCGGTGGAGCGCGGCGCACACGACGCGGCCGCAGCGCGCCGCACGGCCCTGTGCGGCACTGGGCCGTACCGCGCTGCCCTGAGCAGCACTGCCCTGTGGCAGACTTCGAACGCTCGCTCGACACGTCCGTCGACCGCCCACCTTGCCATGTGGACTCACCGACTCGTTTGCGCCGCGGCCGTCCTCGCCGCTTCCTGTTCCTCCTACGCCCCGAACACGCCGCCGCCGTCCGGCGACGCCACTTTCGACGAGCTCTCGTCGGAAGATCATGAGCGTCATGCCGCCATCGTCTACGTGCACCTCGACGCTCCTCCGAACGGGATGTCGCTCGACGAAGGCGCGCCGTACCTCGAGGTCTCGACGCCCCGAGGTGATGTGCGCATCGCAACGCGAGCCGGTCAGTCGATCGGCGACGTCGTGAGTGCACTCGAGGCCGCTCTGCTCGCCGCCGGCAACGAGGTCCGAGTCGTCGACGACTCCATCGTCGTCGTGCTCCTCGTCGACGACTCGGAGGTGCACATCGGCAGCGACCTCACGGACGACGGACTCGTTGTGACGACAGGTTTCGCGTTGCGCGACTGAGTCGAGAGCGCGTTCGCTCGCGACCAAAGAACTCGAGCGGGCGCGCCTTGGCGCTCGAACCGCGGCCGCGTCGCATGGCGTTTCGCGAGGGAGCGACGCTCGACCGCGGGTCGACGCCGAGTGAGCACAGTTCGCGCATCCGCGCGCCACCCCGCGCGTCGATCGGAGCCGCCGTCGCGGCCCGCGCCTCTGCGGACCGCGATCGCCGCGCGTGCTCGACTGTTCCGAGCCCGTGAGCACACTCGCGCGCGCCTCGAACCAGCGCGCGCGGCTCTTTCTTCCGCGTCGAATCGAGGTACGAAAGTCGGGGCGCGCCGCCTCCGTCGCGAGCCGCACGCAACCACGACGATCATGTACCGCACTCGATTCGCTCTCGGCGCTCCTGCCACCACGACCGCGTTCCTCGCCACGTTCGCCTTCGCAGGCAGCGCTCTCGCGCAGACGCCGTCCGCGATCTTCACCGCGAACACGGGCGGCGCTCTCGACCTGATCCCCGGCCAAGGCGGGGCGCCGTTCTCATCGTTCACGCAGAGCACGCTGCGCCTCTCGCGCACCGGCCGCTACTTCGCGATCGCGATGAACGCGACGTCGCTGCCGAGCAGCGGCGACAACTTCACCGTCATCGGCACGGCGCAAGGCATCGAGTACGTCGTGCAGGAGGGCGCGCTCCTCGGCAGCATCGGCTTCGGTTATTCGAGCCGGCCCGACTCGCCGATCGGCATCAACGACTTGGGCGACTGGGCCTTCTCCGGTTCGACGACCAACCCGTCCTTCTCCGCGAACGACGTCGTCGCGCGTTTCGATCGTTCGGCGAATCAGTGGGCGCTCGTCGCCGTCGAGAACACTGCGATCCCCGGCATCGCGGGCGAGAACTTCAGTCCGTTCACGGGCTCGGTGACGCTGCTCGACGACGGGCGCGTGGCGTTCGTCGACAGCTCGACGAGCGGCGCGCTGCCCAGCTCACAGGACGAACTCCTGTTCCTCGCCACGCCCGGCGCGCCGGCCTACTCGATCCTCGCGCAAGCGGGCGTCCTCGTGCCGAGCAACCAAGCCGGCGGCACGACCGCGACGCTCAGCGACATCTTCGAGGCCACGGTCAGCGCCGATGGAACGAGCTACATCCTCGAAGGCGGCCTGACCGGCGTGCCCGCCGCGCAGTTCCGCGTCGCGGTCGTCGACGGCGTCGTCGTGCACCAACAGGGCGACGCGATTCCCGGCCTGACCGGAACCGCGACCAGCAACTTCTCCGACGTCGAGATGTTCCCCGGCGGCGACTGGTCGATCATGAGCGGCACGACCGCCAACGAGTCGTACCTGCTGGTCAACGGCAGCGTGCGCCTCGTCGAAGGCGATCCGGTCCCCGGCGGTCTGCCGGGCGAGACGATCGACACCATGCGGCACGTCGACATCAACCGCTTCGGCGACATCGCGCTGCACACCGAGACGTCCGTGCGTTCGGTGGTGCTGCTCCTGCCCGCCGACCCGCTGCTGCCCGGCCGCGTGCAGTTCGCCACCGCGACCACCGCCGGCGTCACGACGGGCACGCGCACCGACCTCGACGGCGACTGCACCCTCGACGACGCCTACCTCGTCTTCATCAACGACGACACCGTCGCCATCGACGACGAGCGCCGCGTCTTCGTCGTCGGCCGCTTCGCCAACAGCTTCTCGACGGTCGTCGGCGACGCGCTCTTCAGCTCGCGCCGCATCGGCGCTTTCGGCGCGGACTGCAACGCGAACGGCATCGCCGACGACTGCGAGATCGGCAAGAACCCGCTCCTCGATCAGGACCTCGACGGCGCCATCGACACCTGCGGAGCGCCCCCGACCCTGACCGTCGACCGCCTGATCGTCTCGCGCACCGACGGCGGCTCGCAGAACTTCACGATCGACGTCGGCCCCGCGTTCGCCGGCCAGTTCTACATCCTGACCGGCAGTGCGACCGGCACGCTGCCCGGCACCCCCGTCGCCACCTCGACCGGCTCCATCCTCCTGCCGCTGAACGTCGACGCCTACACCTTCCAGACCTTCAACGGCCCGCCGGTCTTCAGCAACTTCATCGGCCTCCTCGACGCGAACGGCACAGGAGCCGCCACCCTCACGATCGCGCCGAACGTCCTCTCGCCGTCGCTGGTGGGCATCGAACTCGACCACGCCGCGCTGACCTTCGACGGCGTGTTCTTCACGTCGGTGACGAATGCGGTGGCGTTCGAGTTGGGCGCCTGAGCGACGCGGCACCACGACAACGCTTGGCGGCGTGTCGGGTCGAGGCACGCTCGCACTCGGGCACGTCCTCTCGCGAGTTCACTTCGTCGGTCGACGCGCGCGCGTGGGCTTGGCGGCCATTGGCGCGGAACTCGAGCGAGCATTGGCGGGCGCGAGCCCCTTCGCCTTCGCGATCGACAGCGGCGTGCGCCCTTCGACGTCCGGCCGCGTGAGATCAGCCCCGCTCGCGACGATCGTCTCCCAGAAGTTTCGATTGCCGCGCGACGCGGCCTGGTGCAGCGCGGTCCAACCGCGCTCGTCGGCGACGTCGGTCGAGGCGCCGTGCTCCAGCAGCCACGTCGCGGTCTTGAACTGACCCCAGCGGACCAGCTCGTTCAAGAGCGGCCGCCCGTCGTGCCGCGCGCCGTGGGCGAGGCACAGCTCGCCGAAGCGCGCGAAGTCGTCCTTCGTGTTCCACAGCGCGGTGACGAGCGCCGCGTTCGCATCCGCGCCGCGCTCGAGCAGGAGCTGCGCCTCCGCGAAGCGCCGCGCACCGATCGCGAAGTACGACGGGCGCAGGTGCGTTTCGCCGAGCACGTTCACCGTCGCGACGCGATCGACGTCGGCGCCCGCGTCGATCAGCAGGCGCACGAGTGCGAGTCCGTCGCGCGCGCGCTTCGCGTCGAGCCGCACCAAACGCGAGCCGCACGCGAAGTGCAGCAGTGTGAGCCCGCTCGACGCCTCCGTCGTCGCGTCCGCCGCCGTTGCGAGCGTCGCGTCGCGCGCCAGCCGCTTCTTCACGGCCGCGAGGCGCAGCAGCGCCGCCTCCGCGAACACGTCGACCTTTGCGCCGCCGTCGATGAGCATCTGTGCGAGCCGCTCCTTGCCGCCCAGCCCCGCGAGCACGAGCGCCGTCGCCGGCGGGAAGCCCGCGCGCACCTCGAGGTCGGCGCGTGCTTCGATCAACGCGCGCACACACTTCGCACGGCGCGCCTCGTCGTCCTCACCTTCGCCGTGCACGGTCTCTTGAACCAAGGCGTGCAGCGGCGCCCAACCGCGCACCACGCGATCCGGCTCGGCGCCCGCGCGCAGCGCTGCGCGCAGCGCATTCTCGTCACCGTCGCGGCACGCCGCGGTGAGTGCCCTCTGAGCCGCTGCCGATGAACCTCTCGCCACCTTCACCCTCAAACTCGCGCGCCGCGCTGCCATGTTCGTGAGGCTACCGGCCGCGCCTGCTCACTCGCGATACACGGGCGTGAGCGTTCCGCCGAGCGCGTCGAGTTGCTCGGGCGTGTGCGCCGCGATCGGCCCGACGGCGACGTCGATCACCTCGTCACCGCGCTGCACGAGCAGCTTCGTGCTCCCATGTTCGGTGAAGCTCCAAGCGTCGAACGGCGGGTAGTGCCGATCGGTGTGCGAGTGCTTGTCATCGAGGAGTGCCTGGAGTCGAGCCGCGTCAGCCGTGCGCCAGCCGCTCTGCTGGCGGAACGTGAGGCCGTCGAAGCCGATGACGAGGTCGCCGTCCGTGAGTCCGGCTGCGGCGAGAGGCGAGTCTTGGCGCGTGAGCGCGACGCGTAGCGCGTCGTGCGGCCGACCAACCCACAGCACCTCGTCGCACGGCACGACGAAGTCGAACGTGCCGTACGCGAACCAGTCGTCGTCGACCCAGACGCGGTAGCGCCCGGCGAGCAGGCCCGTGACGTTCAAGCGCCCCGACGTGTCCGTCTGCAGCTCGAGACTCTGGCCCTCGCCTTCGAGGCGCAGCGTCCGCGGCCATTGCCGCTCCGGCAGACACCAGAACGCCGCTGTGTGCCGCCGCGGGAGAACCACCTCGAAATCGTGCACTCCGGTCGTGAGGTCGCGATCGATGGTCGCGAGCGTCCGTGCGGGCTTCGGCGCGGAGCCGTTGGCCACGGGTGCGGACTGGACGAGGAAGCGCCACCTCCCGGGCTGCATGCCAGTGACGGTCAAGGTGTTCGTGGCCGTGTCGCGTTCGACGCTGACCACGGACGTTCGCGCGACGACGTGGGGAGAGGACTCGTCGACCGGCTCGAATCGTCCCAAGCTCACGACCGCACTCGTCACCAACTCGGCCGCTTGTTCTCCGACCAACTTCAAACGCACGAGCGGCCGCGGTTCGAACGCGACGCGGTAGTCGAAGACACCGCGTTCGAGGGTGACGGTCTGAACTCCGAGCCGCGGATGCACGAACTCGAGGCGCGACGGTTGGGTCGAGTGCGCGCTCGCCAGCAACTCGTCCGCGACTGTGCCCGATGCGATGGAGAGGCGACCGTCGGACGCGACGGTCCACTTCTGTTCGATGGAGCGTTCGGCCCAACCATGGTGGAGGATGCGCAGCCCGTCGAGCGTGAAGCCGCCCGGCACGTCGACCGCGATCGACACCTGCGCGACGGGCAGAGCGGCGAGGTCGAAGCGGACGGCGGTGCGCGGTGCGACGATTTCGACCGGCTGTGCGGCGAGCAGACGGCCGCTCGTCGAGAACAAGCGTGCGACGTGAGGTCCGTCCGCATTCTCCAACACCACGGTCGCCGTGCCGTCCGCTTCAATGCGTGCGTGGTTCGGACGGCGGCCGAGAGCTCCCGGCACGTTCGGGTCCGGCGGAACGATCTCGACGTACGCCTGCGACGTTCGGTCGAACGGCAGCGGGCTGTTGCGGACGAACACGTCGACCGTGCGCGATGGTGCGAAGGTCAGCTCGACGGTGTTCGACGTCGACGTGTCGATGGAACTCGCGGCGGCCCAATCGAAGCCGCCGTTGCCCGCGAGCTGGTTCGAACCGCTCCAGGATCTTGCGGTCACGGAGTGTTCTCCTGGCAACACGTGGAGCACCGCGTCGCCGGCGTCGACGAGGAGTTCCTGACCGAAACCCCGGCGTGTGTCGGAACCCCGCGCCGGCATGTGTGACTCGACGCGCACGAGGATGCGCTCGGTCGGCGCGCCGTCGATCTGTGTGAAGCGCAGCGTCAGGGCGACGAGCTCGTGTGCGACGACAGCGACATGGTCGCCGGCCACGCACGCGGCGCCGTTCGGCGGTCCGAGGACGACATGGGTCCCCGGCGTCGCGTACAGCAGGAACGATCGATCGAGGGCCAGTCCGTCGAACGCGAACTCGCCGTTCGTCCCGCTCGACGTGCGCCGAGTGTCGGGCCGATCGGGCTGCGGGGCGAGCGCGATGCCGAAGAAGCCCTGCGAGTCGGGCGCGCGCTCTTCGAGCCACGCGGGGAGTGTCCCCGGAGGTGCCGAGTCGCGCGGCACGAGCAGGAGTTCGAGACCGGCGACGGGCACTCCGCTCTCGTCGACGATGCGGCCCGTGAGTGCGCCGTCGTCGCGCGGCGCGTTCGAGAACGCGAGCAGCGACGCAGCGGTCGCAAGCGCCAGCGCGAGGGCGACGATCGTCCTCCAGAGGCTCATTGCAGCCTCCACTCGATGGGTGTGCCGTCGACCACGACGTCCGTCAACGAACCGTGGTCGACCGAGTGGCCGCCCATCACGCCGAGCCGATACGCGCCGATCGGCACCGACACGAAACGCGCGCCGCCGAGGGCGTCGACGCGCGTGCGAGCGACTTCGCGAGGCTCGCTCGCGGCGAACAGAACGAGTTCCCGACCGGCGAACGTCGTCGCCGTTCGGACGTCGAGGTCAGTGAGCTTCGGTGCCGAGACCTCCAACGTGTGTGTCGCGCCCGGCTCGAGCTGCACGTCTCCGCCGTCGACGCGCACCGTTCGGTTTCCGTCGATGACGTACTCGAACCACACGCGCCACGTCCCCGGCGCGAGCCCACTCACCGTCGTTCTGCCGTCAGGCCCGAGGCCCGTGCCGTGGTGGCCGTCGAGCACGAGATACGGCGAGCGTGGCTCCCTTTCGCCACGTGTGTCGAGGTACGGTCCGACGTACTCCAGGTTCGCGCTGATGCTCGACGTCAGTACCGACGGATCGAGATCGACAACAGCCAGGTCGAGCGTGCTCCAGCGCGGATAGACGAGTTCGAGCGCGCGCACGTCCGTGGCGATCTCCTCGTACACGAGTCCGTGCGTCCAGTGCAGCGCGCCGATGCGCAGCGCACTCGCTTCCGGCGCGACCGCGTCCAGGGCGATCCAGTGTTCGCCGAAGGGCGACGTGAGCACGTCGTGCTCGACGGCTCGCCACATGCCGTCGACACGTTCGTCGACGAACAACTGCGGCACTGCGCCGAGCCGTTCGCCGTGCACGTTGACGAGTTTCAGGACCAGGCGATCGCCGGGTGTCGGCTGCGGTGGGCGCAGCGTCACGAGCGATCCCGGATCTTCGAGTGTGAACTCCCTCCACACGAGCAGCCGCGACTCGTTGTCGCACACGCCGAACACGTACCGACCGCGCTCGAGATCGCCGTACACGACCCTCCATGCGCTGTCGGCTTGGCGTGCGACCCTGAAGTCCGGGTAGCTCGCCATCGAGGACCCCTGTGCTGCGGAGTAGCGGGTGGCGCGCACTCTCGCGGCGAACACCGCCGCGTCGAACTCTTCGCCATCTGCGAGCCGCGTCGCGACGAAGTGGCGCCCACCGCCGCCTCCGCGTGCGGACCACGGATCGTCGAGCTGCAGCGTCACCCACGCTCGTCGACGCAACTCCACGCGCACAGGCCCGTTCGCAAGCGCAGGATCACCCGGATCGATCGTGATCGGCTCGCTCGCGTACTCGCCGAGCGGTCCGAACTCGCGCATGGAAGGTCCGTCAGCCAAGAACTGCAGTGTCTCGGTGTCCGGACCCAACTCGAGCGACGACTGCAGGCGCTGCGAACTCACGAATTCGATCAAGCCGCCTTGGTACCTGCGCACGAACACCTGGTCGAACACCAAGCCGTCCTCGCCCACGAACTCGAAGTCGATGCGGTGGAGCTTCTGTCCGACGACTGCAAGGTGTTGGCTCCGCCGCGCGCTCTGTCCTCGCGACCTTCTGAACGAATAGCCGCTCAGCGAGTACTCGAGCGCGTACGGATCGTGCTCCGTGAGCCCCTCGAACAGGAACGCACCATTCGCATCCGTCGTCGTCTCGAACACGTCACCGCGCTCCGCGCGCCACGCCGCTTCCGCGGCCGCCAGCGCTTCGTCCAGCGACGGTCGCCAGTCGTTCCGCATGCGCTCGAGGCGCGCGGCCAACGTGTCGCACGGCAAGTCGCCTCCTCCGCCGTCGAACAGCGGTCCTCCTGACGCCTCGCTGACCTGTGTGAAACCGGCTCGCCGGTGCCGCAGGCCGACCGTGACACCCGCGAGCGGCGCACCGTCCTGGTCGAGGACGACGCCGCCGATCGCATCCTCGGCGATCGCGCTGCGCGCGTCGTCTTGCGGGTGGGGTCGCGAGGCCGCGTGAGGCGTTGCATGCGCCACACCGGCGAGCGCGACACAGAAGCACAACACGAACCGGCAGAACATGAGCGAGTCGTTCATGGCAAGGTCCGACGCGCAGTGCCGCGCGCCGAAGAGCGCAACGTACGTCAAGGTCCCGACGGGTGTTGGGCGAGACGTGGGCGCCGCGCGATTTCGCAACGGTCGACGAGCTGCGCGGCTCACTCCGACGTGGATGCAATCGGATAGACGCGCAGTGCTCACCAGTTTCGTGAGCAGGCTCCGCTCACAACGCTTCCGCAGCGAGCGGCCGTGATCACAGATCGCGCCTTCGCAGCACGAGCGCCGCCGCCGCGATCAACACGAGTCCGCTCAGCGGCGACAGCACCAGGCCCTTGCGGAAGATCTCGGGCGGCGTGCCTTTGTCGGAGTAGCCGCGCGCGACGCCGGACATCTCGGACATGGCGCTGCCGTCGACGAAGGTGGGGGCGTGGCTCGCGAAGATCCACCAGCGCGCGGTGCCGGTCGAGGTCTTGAAGACGTCCCAGAGCAGGACGGTGGCGAGCGCGACGGCGAGTGCGATCACGGCGCCGCGCACGAGCGTCGCGACGAAGAGGCCGAAGGCGTGGATGGTCGCGAGGCCGATGGTCGTGACGAGGAGGGCGGCGAGGAGTTCGGCGCGCAGTTCTTCGGCGGTCGTGATCGTGAAGCCGTCTTCGACGAGGGCGCCGAGGTCGCCGACGATGGCGGCAGCGGCGAGCGCGCCGAGGCCCGACAGCAGGGCGACGAGCACGGCCATGAGCGGCCCGAGCAACGCGCGTCCGACCAACGCACCCGCACGCGACGCGCTGCGTGTGATCGCGATGCGCAGCACGCCGCTCTCGCGGTCGCCCGCGACGGCGCGCGCGGCGTGCACGAGCAGGAGCGCCACGCCGAGCATCAGACCCGCGCGCCAACCGTCGACGAGCGGACCCCAGGCCGTGCCTTCGTCGAGACCGACCGATGCCAGGCCGCGCGCGTCGCGCTCGAGGCGTTCGAGTTTCTCGCCCGCGACGGCGGCGAAGACGCGCAGGGCGGGGACGAGGACGAGGAGGGCGGCGCTCACGCGGGCGCTGCGCGCGGAGGCGAGGCGCGCCCATTCGGCGCCGAGAACGCGAAGTGCGCCTCTCATCGCGGGCCTCCGCTTGCGATTTGCGACTTCGTAGGAGCGGCGCCGAGGTGCTGCGGCTCGCGTGTTTCGCCGCGCCGCGCCAGTTCGGCGTCGACGACGGCCTCGAACGCGGCTTGGAGATCGCGGCGCTGCGGCGCGAGCGACTCGAGTGCGATGCCGGCCTCGACGAGCAGTTTGGCGACGCGCGGCGCGTCGCCCGCCTTCGAGCGCACGAACAGGCCGCCGTTCGGGGCGCTCGTGACGTTGCCAATCCCCGACAACCCATTCCCGGTCAACACGCTGCGCGCGCGCGCCTCGTCGTCGACGCGCACGTGCACCGTGCTGTCGTCGCCGAGCAGCGCCTCGAGCGGCCCCTGATGCAACACGCGGCCCTTGTGCAGCACGGCGAGGTGGGTGAGGAGCGTCTGCATCTCGAGCAGGCGGTGGCTCGACACGACGAGCGTGATGCCGCGCGCGACGAGTTCGCGGAGCAGCGCGAGGATGTCGCGCACGCCCATCGGATCGAGGCCGGAGAGCGGCTCGTCGAGCACGATCAACTCGGGCTCGCCCGCCAGCGCCGCCGCGAGCGAGAGGCGTTTCTTCTGGCCGAGTGAGAGGCCGCTCGCGCGGCGCGACGCGATGCTCGCGAGGCCGACGAGTTCGAGGGCGCGCGCTTCGTCGATGGCGCGCGGGGCGAAACCGGTGCCGGCGCCGCTCGCGCTCGCGCCGCTACCGTGCGGCCCGCGCAGCCGCCGCTGGTAGGCGAGGTTCTGCGCGACCGTGTGCCCGGGCAGGAGCGCGGGCGTGTCGAACACACAGGCGAGCCGGCCGCCGAGGCGCCACAACTCGTCGCTCGCGACGCCCAGAACCTCGGCCGTGCCGCTCGTGCGCCGGAACAAACCGAGCGCACACGACAGCACCGTCGTCTTGCCCGACCCGTTGGGCCCGAGCAGCCCGAACGCCTGGCCGCGCTCGACCGCGAGATCGACGCCGTCCGCCGCCGCGAACGACCCGTAGCGTTTGACGAGGCCGCGGACGGCGAGGGCGGGCGAAGACATCCGCGCAGCGTAGCCGCGGAGGCACGCGCGCCGACGGCGGTTACGCTGCGCGCGACTCGCACGCCGGAATCGGCCGGCGCGCTCGCACCCTCCACAGGACGACTCTCGATGAGCTACGCCCTCACCTCACCCCTCGCATCCGAAGCGACGCTCGACGAGCGCACCGCTTTCATCCGCCGCACCTACGCGCACCTCGGCGGCGCGATGCTCGCCTTCGTCGCGCTGTGCGCCTTCATCCAGTCGACGCCTGCGATCCGCGATCCGCTCGTGAACGCCATGCTCGGCAGTCGCGCGGGCTGGGCGATCACGCTCGGCCTGTTCATCGGGGTCAGTTGGTTCGCCGATCGTCTGGCGCGCTCCGATGCGAACCCCGGCGCGCAGTACGCCGGCCTCGGCGTGCACGTCGTCGCGCAAGCGCTGATCTTCACGCCGCTGTTGGCGGTCGCCGCGACCTATGCCGACAAGACGATCATCCCGGCCGCCGGTCTGATCACGGCGCTCGTGTTCGCGGGCCTGACCGGCTTCGTCTTCGTCACGAAGAAGGACTTCTCGTTCCTGCGCGGCATCCTCGCGGTGTTCGGCATGGTGGCGCTGGGAGCGATCGTGTGCTCGATGGTGTTCAACTTCACGCTGCCGTCGATCTTGTTCTCGTCGCTGATGATTGCGTACGCGGGCGGCTCGGTGCTCTACACGACGTCGAACATCCTGCGCACCTACCACACGAACAGCCACGTCGCGGCATCGCTCGCGCTGTTCGCAGCGGTCGCGCTGATGCTCTGGTACGTGATCCAGTTGCTGATGTCGTTGAGCCGTCGCTGAGCGGCACCGTGTTCGGTTGACGCGTACGGTGTCAGACACCGGATCCGCCACGCAGGGGTCGAAGTGCGGAACGGGAGCGCCGTG
>JBIKNC010000188.1:0-8760 GCA_044358925.1 Planctomycetota bacterium
TGGAACGGACGCCATGGATGGCGCGCTTCGCGCGCCATCCATGGCGTCCGTTCCATTCCGCACTTCCACGCCGGCGTGGCGGATCCGGTGTCTGACACCGTACCCGTCAACCAGTCTCGGTCAGGCCTTGACCGGCTCCGCGCTCTCGGCGCGCAGTTGGCGCAGGAGTTCGTTCTTCACGTCCTCGGCGCGCACACCGACCTTCAGGAACGCGTTCGTCGCGAGCCGGTCCTGGTCGTTCAGGAGCGCGAGCAGCAGGTGCACCGTGCCCACTTGGCCGTGACGGAGTTCGCCCGCGAGGCGGCGCGCCTCGCTCACGACGCGCGTCGCCGACTCGGTGAAGCCGGACATGGCGCCGCCGCCCCCACCGCCACCTGCTGCGCCCGCTCCGCCGGCGCGCGCCTGCGCGGCGGCTTGCGCACGCTGCGCTTCGAGCACGCGCTTCTTGGCGGCCTCGTCCTGCGGGAAGGTCTGGATGCGCCGCATGAGCGAGGCACCGAGAACGTCGCGCGTCGTTCCGATCTTCGCCAGCGCCTTCGCAGCGGGACCGTCGGCGGCCTGGATCAGGCCGAGCAGGACGTGCTCCGGTTTGACGAGGCCGTGGAACATCTGACCGGCGGCTTGCAGCGCGACCTGCAGCGCCTGTTGCGCGCCCGCGCCGACCTGCAACTGCTCGGGCAGCGCCGCCGCGTCGCCCAATCCGCACACCTCGTCGAGTGCACCGCGCAGCGCGCCCGCGTCGACCTTCGCTCCGGCCAGCACCTCGTCGATGCCCTTGAAGTTCGCGACGAGCAGCGCACCGAGCAGGTGCTCGGCTTCGAGGCTGATGCGCTTCGTGCGCACGACCTCGTCGCGCGCGTGCCCCATCATCGTGCGCGCCTCTTCGTCGAAGAACTCGAACAGGTTGCGCTGTTGGGGCTGTTGGGGCGGCGGCTGGGGCGTCGGCTTGTCGGTCATGGCGGCGATGGGAGCGGGTGCCCCGGATGTGTTCGAGGAGCGAAGAAGGTAGCGGCGCGCGTCGGCCGCTCCAACGGTGCGCAGGGCGTCAGCGCTCGTGGCGCGCTCAGCGGCGTGCTCGGCGACGCGCTCACCGACGAACGGTCCAGCGCTCGCCGAACAGGCGGCGCGACAACTGCGTCTCGAAGCGCCCGTCGGGATCGAGGCGCGCCTTCAGCTCTTCGAAGCGCGCCAGATTGCCGGGTTCGAAGAAGCGCTGCGGCGTCCCCGGCGGCAGCGTCAGGTCCTTCGCGAAGTAGAAGCGGCCGCGGCCCGCGAGCACGATCTCCGCCAAATCCTTGCAGTGCGACCACAACTGCGCGCGCTCGCCCGGCACCACGCGGAAGTCCATCGCGAAGCTGTAACCGTCGACCGCGTGCGTGAGCCAGAAAGGATCGGGCCGGTGGCGCTTGAAGACGCCGAGGTACGGCACCGTGCCGCGTGCGTGGCAGCGCTCGAGCAACGCCGTGAACGTCGCGAGCGCGGTCTCCTTCGGCACGAACGACTGGAACTGGATCAGACCGCCCGGCCCGTACGCGAGTTTCCAGTCGGGCACGTAGTCGAGCAGGAACGCGAACGCGGCGTGCGCCTGGCGGAACGGCTCCTTGTGCTGTTCGAGCCGCCCGGCCGTGTACTTCGCCGCGTTGAGCCACGGCATGCCGACGTCGTTGCAGATCGGGCGCAGGAAGCGCCACACCTGGCGCTTCGGGAAGCCGAGGATCGAGGCGGGCAATTCTTGGTGCGCGAGTTCGAAGGTCGACTCGGGTGCGCGATCCTCGCCGGGCCCGAGGTAACGCGCGACGTGCAGCAGTCCGCGCCCGAGTTCGAAGCCGCGCGCGAAGCAGTCGATCCAACCGACGAGGTAGTCGGCGTGGCGCTGCTCGTCCTCGAACTGCGCCATCATCTGTGCGAGCGAACGCGACGAACGCGCGCGCACCTCGAGATCGCCGGAGTGCACGTGGTGCGTCGCGATGCGCACACGCGTCGTCACACCGAGCATGCCGAAGCCGCCGATCGCGGCGTGGAACAGGTCGCTCTCGTGCTCGCGGCTGCACGTGACCTTCTCGCCGTTCGCCAGCACCAGATCGAATTCCAGGATCGCGTCACCGATCGTGCCGACCTTGAAGTTGTTCTTGCCGTGGATGTTCATCGCGGCCGCGCCCGCGATCGTCGGGAACATCGTGCCGCTGACGACACGCGGCCAATAGCCGCGCGGCAATGCGTGCTTCCAGAGCTGCTCGATCGTGACGCCGCCTTCGAGTTCCGCCACGCCCGTGGCCGAGTCGAAGTCCAGCACGCGGTTCATGCGACTGATGTCGAGCACGTGCCCGAACGTCGTCACACTCGCGTCGCCGTAGCTGTTGCCGCCGCCGCGCAGACAGATGGGCAACGACTCGCGACGCGCGGCCGCGAGCACTCCGCGCACCTCCTTCACGCTCGTCGGTCGCAGGACGCGCGCCTGCGCTCCGACCGCACGGCCCCAGCCTTCGACGTACTCGTACGAACGCGCCACGCGGCGCAGCGCCTTCTTGCCCTTGCCGACGCGACTCGACCAACCGCGGAAACGGCGCGGTTCGCCGAGCGACGCGCTCGGTTCGAGCGGCGCGCCGTTTCCCTGCTCACGAAGGTCCATCGCTCGTCGCGGCCCGCGCGTCAGATGTTGAGGTGGCGGAACAGGAACGACGGGATGCTCTTGATGACGGTGCCGACCAGCCACCAGCGCCGCAGCACGTAGCGCACGTTCGAACGGTTGCGCGCGGCCGCGAGGATCTGCGCCGCGGCTCGTTTGGGCGACGCGACCCAGAACAGGCCCTTCATGCCCTTCGTCATCGCCGTGTCGACGTAGCCGGGTTTGATCGTGCACACGTGCACGCCGACTTCCGACAGACGGTTGCGCAGCGCTTCGAGGTACGTGTCGAGCGCGGCCTTGCTCGTGCAGTAGACCGGGTTGCCTTTGCGGCCGCGGTCGCCCGCGATCGACGAGATCCCGACGATCGTTCCGGCGCGCTGCGTCTGCATGAGCTGCGCCGTCTGGTTCGTCCACGCGATCGCGCCCTTCAGGTTGACGTCGAGGATCGCGAAGTCCTTCGCGGTCGAGTACTCGCGCGGTTCGATGCGCGGCATGACGCCGGCCGCGTAGACGAACAGGTCGAGGCCGCCCAGTTCGCGCACGAGTTCCTCGAACAGTTCCGGCACCGCATCGAAGTCGCACGTGTCGTGTTCGCGCACGAGCACGGCGCCGTTCGAACGCGCGGCGAGCGCCTCGAGTTCCGGTCGGCGGCGAGCGAGCGCGGCGACGCGGTAGCCCTCGGCGACGAGCTGCTCCACGATGGCGGCGCCCATGCCGCTCGAGGCGCCGACGACGATGGCGCGGCGCCGCGCCGCGGGCACGCCGGCGACGACGGGAGGACGGACGGAGGGCGGAGCGGCGACGGGTTCGCTGGACATCGGGGGGAGCGCGGGGTCGCTGCCATTCTCGGCCCACGGCGGGGCCGAGCAAGAGTGCGGTGCGCACCATCTCGCCCCGGCGCTTGTTCCCATGGTGGGCCGCGCCATGAAGAACCGAGCCTCGATCGCCCTCGTCGCCGCCGCGCTCGTCGCCGCACTCGCAGCCCTGTTCGCCAGTACGTGCGGCGATCCGACCCCGCCCGACACCCAGCCCTGGCACCCCAGCGGCGGGCCGCCGCAGGTCGCGGCGCCGGTTGCGGAGGATGCGGGCGCTGGCGCGGCTCCCACCGAAGGCGCGACCCAGCCCGCGGTCCCACTCCAGGAGACGCCCGTGCCGCAGGAGGTGCTGGTCGCCCGCGAACGCGCGGCCGCGCTCTTCGAACAGGACAGCATCGGTGCGGCGCTGGCGGAACTCGAGCCGCTGCTGCTGCGAACGCCGGTCGATCCGAGCGACGAAGTGCGCGTTGCGATCTGCGTGCGCGAACTCGGCGACGATCCGGAGCGCGTCCAGAAGTTGCTCGCGAGCGCACTCGGCAAGAACGAGGCCGACGCGGCGGCGCACTACGTGCTCGGGCGCCAGCTCTTCGAACTCGGCGAGCCGGAGGCGGCGCTCGTGCACTTCGAACGCGCGAGTGCGCTCGCACCGGACGACTACCCGACGACGCTGGCGCTCGCGGCGGCGCTGTTCGAAGTCGGCGACGTGACAGGTGACCCGGAACTGCTCGATCGCAGCGAGCAGTTGCTCGCGGCGCTGTTCGAACGCGGCGTCGAGTTCGGCGGCTCGTGGTACCTGACGGTCGCCTACCGGTACGGCCGACTGCTCATCGACCGCGAGCGCTCCGACGAAGGCCGCGCCGTGCTCGCGCGCTGGAACGAACTCAAACAACGCGAAGTGCCCGAGCCGACCTCGCGCGACCTGCTGCGCGGTTCGCTCGGTCGCGTCGCGGCGCCGGCGCCGAGTGCGCGCGCCGCGGCGCCGGCGCGCGGCGAGGTCGCGTACGACGCCGTCGCTGCGTTCGACGGACTGCCGACGCCGGGCCACGCCCTCGCGCTGTCGCGGCGCGAGAACTGGCACAGCGTGTACGGCGGCGACGTCGAAGGCGGCCTGCCGCGCCCGGGCGGTGCGCCGGAGCTCAGTGTGCTGGGCCCAAGCGAGTGGTACTGGGCGAGCGCGAACGGACTGTGGCTCCTCGACGCGAGCGGCGCGAAGTCGCGTGTGCTCGAAGGCGACTTCACGCGCTGTGTGCCGATCGAACTCGGCGAGGAACGCGAAGAGCGGCTCGAAGTGCGCGGCGAGATCGACGGCAAGCCGTACCTCGTGCGGTCGGCTGCGAGCGACCTCGAACTCGTCGTCTCGCGCGGCGCCGACGTCGTGCTGTACACGACCGGCGCGGACGGCGCGTGGGCGTCGACGCCGGAGGAGGTGCACACGTTCGACGGCGCCGTGCGTGCACTCGCGACGGGCGACGTCGATCACGACGGCGACCTCGACGTCGTCGCGATCGGTGCGTTCGGCGCGGCCGTGTTGCGACACGACGGAGCGGGTGCGGGCGGCGCGTTCACCGCGGTGCCGTTCGATGGCGCGCGCACGGACCTCGAGTGGCTCGTGCTGGAGGACTTCGACACGGATCAAGACGTCGACGTGCTCGCGGGCGGGCCGGGCGGCGCGCACCTGTTCGACAACGAACGCGGCGGCGCGTGGCGCGACGTTGCATTGCGCGTGCCGGAGGCTCTGCGACGCACGAACTCGGCGCCGCTCGTTTTCGACGTCGACGGCGACGCGTTGCCCGACCTCGTCGGCCGAACGGCGTGGTTCAAGAGTGCATTCGGTGAAGTGTTCGCTGCGCGCGAAGGCACGGCGAACACGAACGCGATCGTCGCCGACGTCGGCGCGAGCGGCGTCCCCGACCTCGTCGAACCGGCCGACGAAGGTCTGTTCGCGGCGCGCGTCGGCGGCGGTGAACGCGTGCGCCTCGTCGAGGGCCGCGTGGCGGGTGTGCACGAGAGCGACGTCGATCGCGACGGGCTCGTCGAGTTCGTCGTGTGGAACGGCGGCGACGTGCGTGTGTTCGAACGGCGCGCGAGCGACCCCAGCCGATCGCTCTCGCTCGCACTCGAAGGTGTGAAGGACAACGCGCGCGGCGTCGGCGCGATCGTCGAACTGCGCGCCGGTGATCTGTATCGACGCGTGTACTGGCGCGGCGAGCCGCTCGCGATCGGACTCGGTGCACACACACTCGCCGACGTCGTGCGCGTCACGTGGCCGAACGGCGTCGTGCAGAGCCACGTCGACGTGCCGACGGGCCGCGCGTTCGTGATCGAGCAGGCCGAGGGCCTGGTCGGCTCGTGTCCGTTCCTCTACACGTGGAACGGCGAGACGTTCGAGTTCATCAGCGACGTGATCGGCATCACACCGCTCGGCCTGCCGATCGCGCCGGGTGTGTTCGTCCCGCCCGATCACGACGAGTACGTGCTCGTGCGCGGCGAACAACTCGTGCCGAAGGACGGCGAGCTCGTCATCCAGCTCATGGAGGAACTGCGCGAGGTGACGTACTTCGACGCGGTGCATCTCGAAGCCGTCGACCACCCGATCGGCAGCGAAGTCTTCCCGAACGAGCGCTTCACGTTCCCGCCCTTCCCCGAAGCGAAGGTGCACACGGTCACGCGTTCACACGCGGCGCTGCGCGCCAGCGGTTCGGACGGGCGCGACTGGACGGCGGAACTCGCCGCCGTCGACATGGCCGTGGCGATCCCGTTCACCGCGTTCCGCGGCCAGTTCCCCGGGCTCGCGACGCCGCACTGGCTCGAACTCGCTTTCGATCCGAGCGAGACCGCGACGATGCAGGACCCGCGCCTGGTGATGACGGGCTGGCTCTACTGGACGGACGCGAGCGTGAACATGGCGAGCGCGCGCCACCCGGCCTACGAGTTCGTGCCGCCGATCATCGAGGTGCCCGACGGCGCGGGCGGCTGGCGCGCCATCGGTCCGCCGGTCGGCTTCCCGGCCGGCAAGACCAAGACGATGGTGATCGATCTCGCCGGCCACCTCGATCCGGCCGATCCGCGTGTGCGGGTGTCGTCGACTCTGCGCCTGTACTGGGACGAGATCCGCCTCGCGGTGTGCGACGGTGCGGCGCCGATCGCACGCCACGTCGTGAGCCCCAAGTCGGCACGGTTGTGGGAGCGCGGCTTCAGCGAGCCCGTGCTCCTGGCGGGCGACGCACGCCTCGAGTGGTTCGAATGGGACCGGCTCGCGAGCGCGCCGCGCTGGAACCAACACCCGGGCGACTACACGCGCCTGGGTGACGTGAAGGAAATGTTGCTCGCGGTCGACGACCGCTTCGTCGTGATGGGCGCGGGCGACGCACTCACGGTGGCCTTCGACGCGAGCCTCCTGCCGCCGCTCGCGCCGGGCATGCGCCGCGACTGGCTCGTGTTCCTGGACGGCTGGGCCAAGGACCGCGACCCGAACACGAACGCGGCGCTGTTCGTCGAGCCGCATCCGTTCCACGCCATGACCACCTTCCCGCCTCAGCCGGGCGAGGCGCCGATGGACCCGGAGCGGACCGCACGCGATGCGAAGGAATGGCACACCAGGCCCGCGCGGAGGCTGATCACGCCGCTCGTCCCGCACCGGCCGTGAGCCGTCCGGGTACGCTCTCTCGGCTCGACCCGACTTTGCGAACTCCTAGGCACCCCCACTCGATGCGCTCCTCTCTCGCCGCCCTCGTCGCCCCCGCCCTCCTCTCTTCCTTCGCCGCCGCCCAAGAGCCGTGCCTCGTCCAGACGGGCGGCGCCATCGGCAAACAGGCCACCTGGTCGATCACGGAGGGCACGCCCGGTGACTTCTGGTTCCTGCTCTTCGCGGTGACCGAAGCCCCGACGCCGGCCTTCGGCGCGAACCTCCTGATCCCGATCGACCTGTTCCAGTTCAGCATCGACGTCGGAGCCTTCGGGTTCCTCGACGGCAACGGCGCGGGCGGCTTCTCCGCGACCGTCCCCAACAGCCCGTCGTTCGTCGGTGAGGTCTTCCGCGCGCAGGCCGCGCTCGGCTTCCTCCCGAGCGACCAGACCAACCTGACGCGCCTGCCGATCAGCGCGCCGCAGACGTTCCGACCCACGTTCGCCGCGCCGTCCGGATTGGCCTCACTCGCCGGCGGTGTCGTGCTGCCCGGTGACAAGGGCGCACTGGAGTTCGTCGGTGGCTCGGGACTCGTCAGCACGACGTTCGATCCGCGCCTCGAAGAGTTCACCGACGGCGTGCTGCCGTTCGCCGCTTCCAGCCTGACGACGTCGACGCGCCTCGCGGACGGTCGTGTGTTGTTCGCGGGCGGCCTCGACCTCTTGACGGGCGCGCCGACGAACCAGGCCTTCGTCTTCGACCCGAGCAACGGCACGTCGCTCTCGGTCACGATGGTCAACGCGCGTCTCGGACACTCGGCGACTCTCCTGAACAACGGCAAGGTGCTCCTCGCCGGCGGACTCGCGACGATCGGCCTCGACCTGTCGAATCCGGCGACGCTGCTCGACCCGGCCACGCTGCTCGGCCTCGCGAACGACATCCAAGCGACGACGGAGTTGTTCGACCCGCTCACGAACACGTTCGCAGCGGCCGCGAACATGCCCGAGAAGCGCGTGCTGCACACGGCCACGCTGCGCCAGAACGGCAACGTGCTGCTCGCGGGCGGCATCAGCGTGATCCCGTTCATCAACGTGCCGACCGTGTCGAGCACGGCCAACGACTACAACCCGAACACCAACGCGTTCCCGTTCTTCCCGGCCTTCATGGGCACCGCGCGCGCGGGCCACGAAGCCGTGGCGACACCGGATGGCCGCGTGCTCATGATCGGCGGCCTCACGGCCGACTTCACGACGTTCCTCACGAGCGGGAACATCGCGGACATCACGGTCTCCTCGGTCGCGACGATCGAGCGCTTCACCGCGAACTTCATCGGCGGTTCGTTCGCGAACGTCGGCACGCTGCAAGAAGGCCGCGCGCTGTGCTCGGCGATCCTGCTGCCGAACAACCACGTGCTCGTGGCGGGCGGTTTCGTCCTCGACCTCTCCGATCCGCTCGCGCCGGTGATCGGCAACTCGAACGCGGCCGACGTCTACCGCGGTGTCAACGACGTGATCGCGGTCGGTGACATGGCTGCCGCGCGCATCCTGCCGATCATGGCGAAGCTCGACACGGGCGCGGTCCTCGTCGCGGGCGGCCTGGCCGGCGGCGCCGAGATCTACCAGCCGTGAGCGTGTGCGCCGCTCGGCGCACCTGGTCCGAACGACGCGCGGCGCGCTGCACGAACACCGTGCAGC
>JBIKNC010000027.1:0-28901 GCA_044358925.1 Planctomycetota bacterium
CACCCGGCGGCGTCTCGGCGCCGGGCGCGTTCGCCGACGTGCGCTGGCCCTGATTCGACGCCAGCGCCTCCGCGACGCGAGCGGCGCTCGCACGCGCGACGTCGCTCCCCAGCGCCTCGTCTCGTCCTTGCTGTGCGGCGAGTTCCGAGGCGGCACGCTCCTGCTGCGCGGCCGCGCGCTCGCGCGCTTCGTCGGCTGCCGTGCGCAATGCCGCCGCTTCCTTTCGAGCGACCTCGGGGAACGTCGCGCCGCTCTCGCTGGAGTTCGCGCGCGCCGCTTCCGCCGCGCGCTCGAGCGCTTCCGCCGCCGTCCGCGCGGCAGCCGCGTCGCTCGCGCGCGCCGCCGTCGTCGCTGCGTCGCGCTGACGCTGGCGCGCGTCCGTGAGTTCGCGTGCGGCCTCGGCCGCCGTCTCCTCGCCCGCACTCGTGCGCTCCGCCGAGCGCTCGAGTTCGCGCGCGGCGGCTTCGAGTCGCGCGGCCGCCGAGAGTTCGCCGGCGGCGTCCTCGAGTCCCGCGCGCGCGGTGCGCAAGTTCTCGAGTGCGGCCGGATCGAAGCGCTCGAGCAGCTCGCGATCGACCGCCTGATCGCGCAGGAGCTCGCCGAGCTCTGACTCCAGCCAACTCCACTCGAGATCGCCCGTCGCTCGCGCCGCTTCGGCCGTGTTGCGCGCCAGTTCGCGCTGTGCAGCCGAGAGTTCGCCGAGTGCGGCCTCGAGCGCTCGCCGCGCCGCGCCTTTGCTCTCCTCGTGCGCCGCAGCGGCGCCTTCTTCGATCTTCCCTTCGGCGCCCGCGAGCCGCGCGAGGTCCGCTTTCGCTCGCGCGAGCTCCTCGAGCTTCTTCTCGACGTCGTCGGTGCGCTTCTGATCGAGCAGGATGTCGAGCAACTCTTCGAGGCGCGCGACCGCACGCGCCTGTTCCTCGAGAGCGCGCGCCAGTTGGCCGCGTTCGATGGCTTCGGCCGAGGCCGAGAGGCGTTCCTCCAGCGTGCGCGCTTCCGCGTCGCGCAGCGCCAGGTCGTCGAGCGCGTCGCGCAACAGTTCGACGGTGCGTGTGCGCCCTTCGCTCTCGAGTCGTTCGACGAGCACCTGCATCGTCTGCCGCAGGCGCGTCAGTTGCCGCGCCAGGAGCAACTGTTCCTCGCGGATGGTGGCGAGTTCGCGCTCGCCGAGTTCCTGCGCGCCGTCCTGCGCACGTGCCTGCAGGGGCGTGAACATGCACAACGCGGCGACGAAGATGGTCAGCCGAGGTGTGAACGTGCGTGTGGTGCGTCGCTTCATGACGTCTCCTCTCAACGATCCGTCGCGTAACGGCGCGTGCGTTCCGACAGCGCCTTCTGCCGCTCGAGCAGATCGCGCGCGAGGCTCAGCACCGATTGGTAGTTGTCCCACTCCGAGAGGCGTTCGAGCAGGCTCTCGACCAAGGCCAGTGCCTGTGTGGCCTCACCGGCCGACGCCGCGAGCGCCGCCCCGAGTTCGTCGGCGTCGTCGGCGGCCGCAGCGCCATCGAGGGCGTTCGCGCCGGCGGCCAGCGGACCGTCGACGAGTTCGATGCCGATCGCGGCGATCGACACGAGGTGCACACCGAAGCCTTCGGTCGCGAGCGGCGCGCGCGCCTGTTCGAGTGTCAGGTTGCGCCACGGGTCGACTTCGAACGCACGACTGCGCCGCGCGCCCAGTTCGCGGTCGAGCGCGAGCAACAGCGGCTCGGCTTTGTCGTCGAGTCGCGCGTACAGGACCATCTCGACGACGGACGTCAGTTCGCGCAGCAGCGCTTGACCGTCGGACTCCGTGCGGCGCGCGAGCGCGAGCGCCGTGCGCAGTCCGGAGAGTTCTTCGCCGGACGTCGCACCGGACGCGTCGATCAGGTCCGCGAGTTCCTCGCAGCGGCGGCGCGCCTCGAGCAGGCGCTCGGAGAGGCGCGAGGCCTGTTCGCGCGCCTTCGCGAGCCGGTCCTTCACGCGCCGCAGGAGTTCGTCGCCCGACAGCACACGCACCCGCAGCGACTCGTCGCGGCCGACGTGCGGCGGTACCGCGAGGTCGGCCGTCTCGAAGACCACCTGCAGTTCGCCCCCGGCCTCCGCGCCGGCGCCGAGCAGCGGCGCGAGTTCGAGCAGGAGCGAGACGTGCCACTCGCCCGGCACTCCTTCGGGCAAGGCGAGCGGCGCGAGCACGCCCTCACCGAGCGCCGGACCGTCGCCGCCGGAGCGCACGCTCCAGCGCACGTCGCCGATGCCGAAGTCGTCGCGCACCGTGAGCACGACGCGCACGGCGCCGAGGCTCGACGTCTCGACGTCGCTGCGCGTCGGCACGAGGCGCACGATCTCGGGCGCGCGGTCGACGGTGGCGTCGAGGGCGAAGAGCGCTGGCTCCGGACTCGAAAGGCCGCGGGCGTCGGTGAGCTCGAAGCGCAGGCGCAGGCTCTCCTCGAGCACGAACTCGTGGTACAGCACGTCGCCGACGTCGGCACCCGATTCAGCGCCCAGCGCGAGCGCGAGATCGGCCGGGACCGCGCGGCGCTCCGGCGTGACGACGCGCTCCGTCGGCAGCATGAACAGGCGCGCAGCGGCGTCGTTCGGCCGCGGACGGGCGTAGACACGCACGAGCGAGCCGACGAGACCCGTCGCGCCCGTGCCTTCGAAGCGGCGCGGCGCGAGTCCCGTGTAGGGCGGCGGTTCGACGTCGAAGACGACACCCGCGAGGTCGGGCGGGTCCACCACGACCAGGCGCGCGCGCGGGCCGTCGTCGTCGTCGCCGCCCGAGAGTTCGAGCACGTCGTCGCGCGTGACCGAACGCAGCACCGTGCGGAACACGCCGTCGCCGCCCGGCAACAGGATCTGCGGGAGCGCACTCTCGCTCGCGAGTTCGACCTCACCGGGCAACTCGCCGATCGCTCGCACGGCCAGCGACAGGTCGCCGCCGCGCGGCACGGTCAACGTGAAGTCCTCGCCGTCCTGCTCGACGATCGCACCCGCGAGCACTTCGAGTTCCAGGCGCGTACGCTGCGGCCAGTCGACGTCGGCGCCGAACAGGCGCGCGGCGAAGACACCCGCGAGCGGCGAGGTCACGAGCGGCAGCGCCGCTGCTGCGAGTGCGGCGACGCCGAGCGCGGCATGGCGCCGCGCCGTGCGGAATTCGACGAGTTGGTCGGTGCGCACGCCGGCCGCCGCGGCTTCGGCGCGCGCGACGACCGAACGCGCCAGTTCGTCGTGCAACGCGCCGTGGCCCTGCCCGAGTTCGCGCTGCAGTTGCACCGCGCTGACGAACAGCTCTTCGCGACTGTCGAGGCCGCGTTCGGCGACCAGCGCGAGGCGTGCGTCGTCCGGCATGCGGCGCAGCGCTCGCACGAGGTTGCGACGCAACTCCCAGGCGAAGTACGCGACGAAGGCGACGAGCGACAGGAGCCGCAGTGCGCGCGGCAGGTCGAGCGTGCGGTCGAGCAGGAACGTGAGCGCGGCCCACGCTCCTGCGATCGTCGCGAGACGCCCGAGACCGAGTGTCCAGATGCGCCGCACGATCCGCGCTCGCAACGCGGTGAGGAGCGCCGCCAGACGCGGCGTGTGTTCGAGGCTGTGCGCGCCTTGCTTCAACGCTGGAAGATCGGGAGGTAGCGGTAGGGGATCTCGAGGATCAGGCACGCGACCGCGGTGCCGAACGCGTCACCCGGTCCCGGGTCGTTGGGCCAGCTGCCGTCGGGGCGCTGCGTCGCGATCAGGAGCGCGCGCAGTTCCTCGAAGTACGACTTCCAGTAGTTGATCCCGCCGCTCGTGCCGGCGGTGTACATGGCCTGCACACCGTAGTAGTGCCCGTACCAGAAGAAGTAGTGGCCGCGGCGCTGCGGCCCGAACTCGGAGTTGAAGTCGTCCATCTCGCGCCGCAGGAACTCGAGGCCCTGGCGGATCGCGTCGTCCGAGTAGATGCCCAGGCCGTGCAGCGCCGTGACGCCGGCCGCGGTGAGCGGGAACGTCGAGCGCGAGCCGCTGCCCTTCTGGTAGTGGAACGCGCCGATCTGGTCGAACAGGCGGCCGCGGTCGAAGCTGCGCGCCGAGTCGGCGGTGATCGCCGACGACAACACGTATTCCGCCGCGCGGTCGACGGTGCTCTTCGGCACGCGGATGCCGATGTTGCGCGCGGCGCGCAGTGCGAGCACCTGGCACACGACGATCGACATGTCGGACTCGGGGGCGAACGGCTCGTAGCGCCAACCGCCCTCCGCGTTCTGCACGTCGACGATGAAGTCGACCGACTTCTGCAGCACGCGCTTCAGGTCCTCGCGGCGCGTCATGCCGTAGACCTCGGCCAGGAACAGCGTCGCGAACGCATGGCTGTACATGCGCGAGCCGAGGTACGTGATGTAGCCGTCCTCGCCCGCGTGGCGCAGGATGAAGTCGAGGCCGCGCTCGACCACCGCGCCGTATTCGCCGCGCCCCGGCAGGTGGCCGCCCGCGAGGAAGGCCATCAGCGCGAGCGAGGTCACACCGATGTGACCGCCCTCCGCGTCGTAGTTGTAGCCGCTGTTCAGCTTGTAGCCGATCTTGCCGTTCCAGCTGCCGTCGTCCTGTTGACGCGCGGCGAGCCACGCCAGTCCCGCTTCGATCGCGCGCACCTGCTCGGGTGTGATCTCGACCGACTCGTAGGCCTGTTCGCGTTCGTCGACGGTGGCCGCGCGCAGCGGCGACGGCTGTGCCTGCGGTTCGCCTTCGCGCAGCGTCCAGTTCGCACCGCCGAAGGCGACGGCGAGCACCGCTGCGGCACACATGGTCTTCGTGAGGATCGTCATGGAAGGCTCCGTTGGCACTAGCGCCAGATCTCGATGCGTTCGTCGTTCTCGTCGCGCGAGGAACAGACGATCCACAGGGCGTCACCCAGGCCCAGGAGTTCGACGTCGTCGAACTCGGCGAAGTCCTGCGGCAACAAGCGGTGGGTGATCTTGGTACCGCTCACGAGGTCGAAGAAGCCGAGACGCGGGTTGTCGTCGCGGCCGGTCTCCTGGTCGACCGTGCCCCACACGAGGGCGACCAGGCCGCGCGACACGACCGGCAACGTGCGCGAGACGTCGGAGAGCGTGCCGTCCGCGAGCCGCAGCGGCGCCGTCCACGTGCGGCCGAGCGGCAGCGTGAAGAGCGACAGGCGCGCCTCCGCCGACGAGCCGTCGTGCCAGAGCGTGAACAGGTGCGGCGAGGCGAGTCGCTCCCACGACCGCGCGGGCACGCCCACGAGCACTTCGCCCGGATCGAGCACCGCGACCAAGCGCGTGCCGCCGAGGCGCACTTCGATCTCGTGCACCTTCGACGTGCCGCCGCTGGTGACGTCCGTGTCGCTCGTGATCGCGAACAGGGCGTTCTGGTGTTCGACGAGCGCGAACAGGCGCGCGCGCGTGCCGCCCGTCGCGAAGTCGTGGCGCCACGCGCGTTCGCCGGTCGTGACGTCGTACGCCTCGACAGCGCCTTCGTCGAAGAGCGGCACGACGAGTCGGCGCGCGCGCAAGGCGAGGCGCTCGCCGTCCCGCATGTCCAGCGCGGCCCCGAGTGCGAACTCGACGCGGTCGCCGCCGGTGAGCAGATCGACCGACACGACGCGCGACGGGCCGTCGACGCCGTGCGACACGAACACCGCGCGGCCGTCGGCGACGATCGGGCGCAGGAAACGCACGCCGATCGGCATGTCGATCTCCCACAGCACCTCGCCCGTGACGAGTTCGAGTGCGACCGCGGTCGACGGTTGCGGCACGCGGTAGACGGTCGCGACGGCGACACCGTCACCGGCCGCCGACTCCTGCACGATCTGGTAGACGCGGGACTCACCTTCGTCGTCGGGCGGCCACTGCCAGCGCTCGCGACCGGTCGCGAGGTCGGTGGCGTACAAGCGGCCGCTGCTGGACCACACGAGCGCCTCGCGGGCGAGTGTGCGTTGCTGGTCGCTCGGGAAACGTGCGCCGACCGCGAACGGTGTGCGTTCCGAGGCGACGTCGCTCGTGAACGGCAGTGCTTCGAGGTGTTCGCGGCGGTGCACGAGCAGTCGCGAACCGTCGTCGTCGCGCGGGTCGGCGACGAGGCCGAGCACGTCGAACGGACCGCGCACCGTGTCGACGAGGCGCACGGACTCACCGAACGTGGGTGCCGGCGCGACCAGCGGCGCCGCGTTGACGACGAGCGACTCGAGTTCGGCGGCCGAGAGACCGCGCGCAGCGCCGCTCGTCGCGCGCCAGTCGGCCCGTGTGCGCGCGACGTCGCCCAGCAGCGCGCGCGCGAGCGAACCGTTGCCGACCGCGTCCGCGAGTTGCGCCAGTGCGACGCGGCGCTCCGTCGTCCAGACCTCGTCGCCGCTGTTGCTCGTCCGTCCGCGGGCGAGGGCTGCGGCCAGATCGCCGCCTTCGAGGGCCCAGTCCACCGCCAACTCGCGCGCCTCGCGCGCCGCTGCAGCGAACGGCTGACGGCGCACGATCTCGTCGAGCGCCGCGACGTCGCGCGTCGGCAGCGCGGCGTCGAGGGCCGCACGAGCCGCGCGTTCGAACGGTTCGTAGACGTCGGGCGCGCGCACGAGCCAGCGTGCGATCGCGAGTTCGAACGCGACGCGCGCCTCGAGGCCGCGCGCGAGTTCTGCGCTTCCGAAGTTCTCGAGCGCGGCTTGCCAGGCAGCGACGGCCGCGTCCGCGTCACCGCGCGCGTCCGCGAACAGAGCGCGTTCGATCGCCGCCCACATGGCCGCGGACAGCGGGCGCAGCTCCTCGGGTCCGAGCCACTCGACGAAGGCGGCGTCGCTCGCGAGCACGTCCACCGCGACGAGTGCGTTCGGCACACGCTGTTCGACGCGCGCGAGCACGTCGAGCGCGCGCTCGCCGCCGCGCGCGCGTTCGATGTCGAACCACGCGACGAGCAGCGCCAGCACCAACTCGCTCTCACGCATGCGCTGCGCACTCGCCTCGAGCAACGCGGCCGCGTCGTCGATCGCGTCGTTCGCGACCAGCAAGCGCGCCTCGCGCAACACGGCTTCGGCGAAGAGCGCACGCAGCGCACTCGAAGCGTCGAGTCGCTCGCCGATCGTCGCCCGCAACTTCGCGTGCTGCGCGAGCGCCGCGGCGGCGTCGCCATTCTCGAGGGCGACTTCCGCGCGGCGCAACTGGATGCGCGCCGCGGTCTCGAGAGCGCCGAGATCGCGCGGGTCGCGCGCGAGTCGTTCGAGCGTGCGCCCCTCGAGGATCTCGATGTCGAGGTGGCCGGTCACGCGGTCGCCCCGCACGCTGACGACTGCGCCGCGCGCCACGAGGACGTTGCCTTGAGCGTCGTAGTCCCACTCGATCTCCTCGTCCTCGCGCCGTTCGCCGAACAGGTCGTGGACGAGCAGGCCGGCCGAACTCGGAACGAGCACGCGGTCGCCCACGAGTGACGCGCGCGGGCCGGTCGCGAAGCCGCTGGCCTGCAACACGATCTCCTCGGGCAGTGCGACCGCGAGTCCGCCGGGCTCGAGTGGTGCCCGCCAGCTCGCCAGCCAACCGCCGCCGAGGACGAACACTCCGTCCTGCGCGCCGAGCAGGAGATCCACCGCGAGACGCGCCGATCGATCGGGCTCGAGCGAACGATTGGGGAGCGACCACGCGACGCGCCCGCTCGCGAAGTCGATCGCGATCAGGTCCTCGGCATCCGTCGGCGTCGCGAGCACGAGGCCGTCGCTGACGACCGGCGCCGCGTTGCGCCAGACACGGCGTCGCGGCGCGGCGCTGTAGAAGCTGCGGTTGCGCGGCAGGGGCAGCGGCTCGTACGTCGCCTGCCAGATGCACGCGCCGGTCGCGAGGTCGAGTGCGGCGACCGAACCCAGTTGTGTCCCGACGAGCAGCGCGCCGTCGTGCGCCGCGAGCGGCGCGCTCCAGAACTCCTCCTCGTGGCGGTTGAACATGTTGAGCGCGCGCTGGCCGCTCACGACGCGCGTGCTCCACAGGAGTGCGCCGGTCGCCGGATCGCAGCACAACACGCGCAACTCGATGCGCCCCTCGACGCGGGCGCACGGCACGTA
The DNA here is from genome assembly GCA_044358925.1 of Planctomycetota bacterium. Lineage (GTDB taxonomy): Bacteria > Planctomycetota > UBA1135 > UBA1135 > Rohdeia. The sequence goes on from JBIKNC010000027.1 coordinate 8,006, forward strand.
CAAACGGCCGCCGAACAGCAGCGGCGGAGCGCACACCGAGAGCCCCTCGGCTTCCGTGTTCACTCCGCTGCCGGGTGCGTGGTCCCACAGCGGCGCGCCGCTCGATGCATCGAACGCGAACAGGCGGCGCTCGGGAATGCGGCTCGTGACGGTGATGCCCTGGTAGTCGTAGCTCGAGTGCTTCGACTCGGGGATCTGCAGTGCGGCGACGAGCACACGCTCGTCGACGGCCGGAGCGACGACGGCGTCCGCGTGATCGATCGCTTCGAAGAAGTCGCGACGTTCGTCCGGACGCACGCGGTCCCACCCGGCGGGGCGTGCGGTCGAGAACAGCAACGCTCCCGACAACAGGTCGATGCACAGCACCTCGAGCGACGTGCTGACGTACACACGATCGCCGAACGAAGCACCGACGAGCGCCCACAGCCCGGCCGTGCGTCGGCCGCCTGCGAACGGGCCGTCGTCGGGCAGTGCGACGCTCCACTCGTGCAGCGGTCCGCGCGGCAGCTCGCCGCCGCCCGATGCGAGCGACACGTCGTCACCACCGAGCGCCTGTCGACTTTCGAGTTCGAGCACCGCAGCCGTGCGAACACGCGCCGCGGCGCTCGCCGGAGCGTCGGCGCCGGCCTCCGCCGCGCGCAACGCGGCCGTGAACGAGCGCTGCGCGCCGGCGCTGCGGCCCTCGCCGAGCGCAAGGTCCCCGAGAGCGAGATGTGCGCGCGCAGCGAGACTCGACAGCGGATAGACACGCGCGAGTTCGAGCAACGCGGCACCGTCGCGCGTGGCCCGCGCGAACGCGAGCGTCGCGCCCGCGCGTTCCGTGCACCACGTCGACCAACTCGTGCGCACGCTCGCCGATTGCTCGACGAGCAGACTCTCGATCCAGACTTCGACGCCCGTTCGGAACTCGTACTGCGACTGGAGCTGCGGTCCCAGCGACGGCGGCAGCACCTCGCCACGGTGCTCGCGCGCCAGCTCCTCGAAGGCCGCGAACGCGGATGTCGGTCGTCCCCCCGCGAGCGCTTCGAGGGCGCGTCGCGCGAGGCCTTCGGCTTCGCGACTGCCGTTGAGCGCGAAGAGCTGCGTCGTGCGTTCGTCGACACCGTCGCGCCCGGCCTCGAAAGCTCCCGCGCCTTCCTGCGCGAGCGCGGCCACCGGCAGCGCGAACGTCGCGCTCGCGACGACGGCGACGACCGCGGAGCAGGCGCCTCTGAACTTCGCCGCGAGCCGCGCGCGGAGCGACGACACGACCGGCGCGTCAGCGCGCTCGGTGCATGTGTCGAGGTGTGCGTTCACGCTGCGATTCTAGGCCCCAGAGCCCGCTCGGCTTCGTCGCGCGAGCGCCACTGGGTTCGAGTTCAGATCAGTTCGGACCGTTTGCGGACGAACCACTCGAGTCCGAGGAGCACGAGGGCGGCGAGGAGCACCCCGAGGCGATCCCACACGTCCTCCAGTGTCGAGTTCATCGGCTCGCGGCGCTCGGCGCCCGCGGGGAAGACCTCGATCAGCTCCCGCCAGCGCGCCAGTTCCACGCTGGTGCCCCCCGAGGCGGCCGCGGCGGCCAGGAGGCGCGCCGGATCCGGCGTCGGGTCGGCGTTCTCCTTCGAAGGCAGCACGACCTCGAATCCGATCGTCGCCGCCCGCCGCCCGTCGAGTTCGTGCCACGCGGCGAAGTTGCCGGGCTGGTCCAGTTCGATCTGCCCCGTGAACGTGCCCGCGCGTCCGCCGTCGGGGACGAGCACCACCGTGCGCGTCGATCCGTCCGGCGCCTCGACCTCGACGCGCGCGTCGGGTTCTTCGCTGGGCTGCCAGTCGGGACCGAGCAGGCGCAGTTCGAGCGGCACGGGCTCCGACAGGTCGTAGCGCGAACGCGGTGTCTCGAGGCGCACGCGCCGATCACCGGAACGCAAACGACCGAGCGAGAGCCAGCGGATCGCGCTCTTCCAGAAGCGTTCGAAGTAGCGCGGTCCGTACTGCCACTGCCAGCGCCACGTGGAGTCGATCGCGAGGAACAGCGTGCGGCCCTGCGGGTAGTAGCCCGTGACGAGCAAAGGCCGACGACCGAAGCGGTTCTCACTCGTCGGGTGGCGCAGCAGCACGTCGGCCGAGGTCTTCGCGCGCGCGACGGGCGAGAACCAGTACATGCCCTGCAGACCGTCGGCGTCCTCCCACAGACGCCGGTTCGTGTCCGGGTCGGGATGCAGGCGCACGATCTCGTGCGGCACCGCCGCGTTCTCGAGCAGGGGCCGGAAGGCGCGCGTCGTGTCCTGCTCGAAGAACAGGTCCTCCGACGGATCGATCACGACCGGCAGCAGGTCTTCGAGCGGTGTGCCGATCAACGCCCGCGGGTTGTCCTGTTCGCCCGCTTGGAACAGCAATCCGCCGCCCGCTTCGACGAAGGCGACCAGCGCCTGCACGAAGGCCTCGCCTTCGGCGGCGTCGTCGAACAAGCGCAACGGGTTCACGTCGCCCAGGATCACGACGTCGTAGCGATCGAGCAGCTCTTCGCGCGTCGTCGGCAGGCGCTCGAGCGCCGACAATCCGGGGCTGTGTTCCTGCGGGAAGCCGGCCGAACTCTCCTGGAGCCAGGCCTGGAACTCGATGTCCTTCTCGGCGCGCTTGAGCAGGTCGAGCGACAGGCGCCGGTACTCCCAGCGCGGATACGACTCGACGTACAGCACGCGCACGCGTTCGGGCGTGACACGCACCGCGGCGCGCGCGCGGTTGTCGTCGACCATCGTCTCCTCGGGCAGCGGCGGCACCGAGAGTTCGAAGCGCCGTTCGCCCGTGCCTTCTTCGGCCGGGCCCGGCGGAGCGACGAGCACGACGCGGCGCCCGCCTTCTTCGAGTTCGACTTCGCGACTGTCGACGAGGGTGCGCCCACCTTCGCCGCGCAGCTCCTCGAGCAGCACTTCGACGCGCTCGCCGACCGCGCCGCCGCGGCCCAGCACGCGCACCGCGAACGAGAGTTCGTCGCCTTCGAGCGCGCTCTGCGGCGCCTCGACGAGTTCGAGAACCGCGTTCTCGAGCGGCCGTGTGTCGCCGATCACGACGCTGTGCACCGCGATCCCGGAGAGCGCCGCGGCGCGCGCGCCCTCGACCGCGTCCACGCCGCCGTTGCTGCGTCCGTCCGACAGCACGAGCAGCGCCGTCGTGTAACGTCCGCGGTGGCGCGAGACCGCTTCGCTCAGCGCGTCGCCGAGGTGCGTGGCGTCACCGCGCGCTTCGAGTGCGAGCGGCGTCGGCGCGGCGCGCAGGCTGCTGTCGAACACGAACGTCGAGAGTTCGTAGCCGCGCTCGAGGAGCTGCTGTTCGAAGCCGCGTTCGAACAACGTCGCTGCGATGCGCGAGCGTGTCGCGTCACCGGGCAGGCCCAGCTCGCCGAGCGCCGCGAGCGCGCGCGAGTCGGTCGCGTACGCGTCCTCTCGGCGCATCGACGCGGAATCGTCGAGCAGCACGAGCACCTGCGGTGACAGCACCTCTTCCTGCGAACTCACCATCACCGGACGCGCGAGCACGGCGGCGACGAGCAGCAGCGCGACGAAGCGCAGACCCACGAGCAGCGCGCGCACGCGCGGGCTCAGCGACTCGCGCCGATAGGTGAACCACGCGAGCGCGAAGAAGCCCGGCAGCACGACGAGACCGACGACCCACGCGGGCGGCAGTTCGAGGAAGCGCAACGTGCTCGTCGGTTCGACTTGCTGGAACAGCAGCATCACGCGCTCCGCCGCCGGCGGCCGAGGAGGGCCGAGTAGAGGGACTCGAGAACCAGCAGCACGAGCACGACGAAGGCCAGCGGCCGCCACAACTCGCCGCGCGAACCGCCGGCGCTCGTCGGAGCGTCGCCTCGCTCGAGCGCCGAGGGCACGAGCGCCGCGTGCCGCAGCGTCAGTTCGGCCGGAACGATGCGTGCGAGATCGCTCTCCTTCGTGTCGAAGTGCACGGCGAAACGCGCCACCGTCGCGCCCTCGAGTTCGGCGCGCCAGGCGCCGGGTTCGTCGGCCGCACTCGCCGCGACCAGCGACCAGCGTCCGCCGTCGAGAGCGTTCGGCGCCGCATCGATCGGCCGACGACGTCCGTCCGGCAGCACGACGATCGGCTCGCGCGGGAACGCGGCGGTCTCGAACACGAGCGGCTCACCGAGCTCGACGTTGCGCGGCGCCGTCGTGGCGCGCGCCGCGTGTCGCATCCACTCGTGTGCGAGCGGAACGAGCGTCTTCGGCGACTCGGGCAGCCTCGTCCAGGCCGGGTCGATCGTCGTCGTCAGCAGGTAGACCTTGCCGCGTCCGAAGTCGCGCTCGACGAGCAACGGCGCGCCGCCGTCGTCGAGTTCCGCGAGCACACGCGCGTCGGGCAACGGCAGACACGCGAAGTACTCGAAGATCGGCACTTCGACGAGCAGTCGGCGGAAGCGCTCGTCGGCGAAGAACGCGAGCGCCGGATGGGTCTCGTCGAACGCGCGCACGCGGTGGTACTCGCGGCGTCGATCGGCGACGGCGCGCTTCTCGAGCAATCGCGCCGGCAACAGTCCGCTGCCGTCGTCGGCGAAGAAGCGCGCGTCGTAGCCCGCGACGGAGACCGAGTCGCCGAGCGAGAAGACGAGCGCTCCGCCGCTGCGCACCCACGCCGCGAGCGCTTCGACCGCGCGGGTCGACAGTTGCGCGACGTTGGCGAGCCACACCACGTCCGTCGACGCGAGTTCGAGCGCGCCCGACTCGAGTTCCGTCGGCAGGACGACGCGCGGCTCGAAGGGCGCCGTGCCGTCGAAGCCGGGTCCGCCGTCTCCCGGCGGTGCGAGCACGGCGGCGAGCAGTCCGACCTCGTCGAGTTCGAGCGCTTCGTCGTTCGGCGCGCCGTTGACGAGTGCCACGCGCACCGGCGGCGCGACGCTCGCGACGAGAGTGCGGTTGTCGTCGACAGCCAGGCCGTCGGCGGCGAGTTGGGCCTCGAGACTCTGCTCGCCGGTCGACTGCCAGCGCACCGCGAACGAAGCGCGTGCCTCCTCGCCGGGGCGCAGCTCGACACTCGCGGCCGGCAGCCGCGCACCGTCGACGGACAGCGACACACGCAGGTCCAGGATGGGCTGCGAGCCGAAGTTGCGCACGACCGCCTCGACGCGCGCGGGCGCTCCGAACGACGGCTCGCCGCCGACGACTTCGAGGCCCACGACGGCCACGTTCGCCGGCACCGCCGACGACGGACCGAAGTCCTCGACTTGGATGCGCACGCCGCGCGCGCCCAGCCGATCGAGGACGGCCGTGAGCGGATCGTCGGACGCTGCACCTGCAGCTGCGTCCGTGTTCGTGGCGTCGGTGTTCGAGGCTGCGGGCGCCGCTCGCACCGCGAACGTCGCGCGCTGACCGTCGGTCAGGAAGCGCACCTCGACGTCCTCGCCGCGCGCGCCCCAGTCGTCGAGGCACGTGCCGACGAGTTCGAGCGCGGCCGCGAGATCCGCGCCGGTCGGTTCGGGCTCGGACAACGCGTCGAACAGCGCACGCGCCTCGGCCACCGAGCGGCTGGTCGCCGCGCGCGGCGCGCCGTCGACGAGGATCACACGCACGCGGTCGCCGTTCGTCTCGTCGAGCGCCAGCGCGAGTTCACGTGCGCGTGCCGCGATGCGCTCGAACGGACTGCCCAGGCCTTCGCGATAGCCGGTCGACGCGGACACGTCGACCAGCAACACGAGGTCCTTGCGTGCGTTCGAGAGGCCCGACAGCAGCGCGTCGCCGCCGACGAACGGTCGCGCGAGTGCGAAGGCGAGCAGAGCGACCGCCAGCATGCGCAGCAAGAGCAGCAGCAGACTCTCGAGTCGTGCGCGCCGACGCGTGCGTTTGTGCGCCGCGAGCACGAAGCGCATCGCGCCGAACGCGAGCGGCCGATCGCGCCGGCGATTGAGCAGGTGGATGACGAGCGGGACGATCGCGAGGAGCGCACCGAACGCGAGCGCCGGATGGACGAAGCCGTCGATCACGCTCGGCCTCCGCTGTGGGCACGGCTCGTCACTGGCGTTTCCTCGACATGCGGCGCGTGAGGAAGGCCGAGAGCGCCACGTCGAGGCCCGTGGCCGTCGACAGCGTCACGAACTCGACGCCGTTGTTGCGGCAGCCCGAGGAGAGCGCTTCGTTGTGACGCTGCAACTCCTCGAGGTACGCGTCGCGGATCGTGCGTGCGTCGACGCGCAGCGGTTCGCCGTCTTCGAGCGGATCGAGGCGCAGGTGGCCGTCGAACGAGAAGTCGAGTTCGGCCGGGTCGAGCACCTGCAGCAGGATCGGCTCGTGACCGTGCAAGGCCAGGTGGCGCACGCCTTCGAGGATGCGCGCCGGCTCGTCGAAGAAGTCCGACAGCACGATGACGATGCCGCGCCGGCGCAGACGCTCCGCCAGGCCCTTCATGAGGTCGCCGACGTTCGTTTCACCCGACGGCTTCGCGGCTTCGAGTTCCTTGAACAACGAGAGCGCTTGCGGCGAACCGCCGCCGGGCGGGATCTCGCGCCGCACCTTCGTGTCGAACAGCACGAGGCCGGCCCAGTCGCGCCGACGCAGCACGAGGTACGACAGCGCGGCGGTGCACCAGCGCGCGTAGTCGAGTTTGCTCCAAGCCAGCGTCTTGAAGCCCATCGACGCACTCGTGTCGAGTGCGAGGTGGCACGCGAAGTTCGTCTCCTCGATGAACTCCTTCACGACGAGGCGGCCCGTCTTCGCGAAGATGCGCTCGTCGATGAAACGCGGGTCGTCGCCCGGCACGTACTCGCGGTGTTGCGCGAACTCGACCGATGCGCCGCGCAACGGCGAACGGTGCGAGCCGGCCATGAAGCCCTCGACGACCGTGCGGGCGACGAGGGACAACTTGGCCAGCTTGTCGAGGACCGCAGGGTCCAGCGACGTGGCGGTGAGCGGGTTCGGTCGTGCCACGAGGCGTGGGATCAGCGCGCGCGCGCGCCCGTTCCGGCGACGTGTGCGACCGACGCGTTGGGATCGACCTCTTGCACGAGGCGATCGAGCAGGACGTCGGACGTGATGCCTTCGGCGCTCGCGGCGAACGTCGTGACGATGCGGTGGCGCAACACGGGCTTCAGCACCGCGCGCACGTCGTCGACGGCGACGTGGTCGCGACCCGCGATCGCGGCGTGGGCCTTCGCGCCGACGACGAGGAACTGGCTCGCGCGCGGACCGGCGCCCCAACTGACCCATTCCTTCAGGAAGGCCAGCGGCTCGTCGGAGCGCACACGCGTGCCGCGTGTCAAAGCGAGCACGTAGTCGAGCACGTGATCCGCGACCGGCACCTCGCGCACCGCGCGTTGCAGTTCGAGCAGCTCGTCCTTCGTCAGCACCGGCTTCAACTCGGCGGTCGTGTTCGCCGTCGTGCGCCGCAGGATCTCGCGCTCCTCGTCCTTGGTCGGATAGGGCACCTTGATCATGAACATGAAGCGGTCGAGTTGCGCTTCGGGCAGCGGGTAGGTGCCCTCCTGTTCGATCGGGTTCTGCGTCGCGAGCACGAAGAACGGATCGGGCAGCTCGTGGCGCTTGCCGCCGGCGGTGACCTGCCGTTCGACCATCGACTCGAGCAACGCGGCCTGCGTCTTGGGCGGCGTGCGGTTGATCTCGTCCGCGAGGACGACGTTCGCGAACAACGGTCCGCGCGCGAAGCGGAACGAGCGCTCGCCCGTCTGCGGGTCGATGTGGAACAGGTCCGCGCCCGTGATGTCCGAGGGCATCAAGTCGGGCGTGAACTGCACGCGGTTGAACGACAGCTCGAGCGTCTTCGCGAGGCTCGAGATCATGAGCGTCTTCGCGAGACCCGGCACGCCCTCGAGCAGGCAGTGACCGCGGCACAGGATCGCGGTCAGCAGTTGGTCGACGACGGCGTCCTGACCGACGATGACTTTCGCGAGTTCGCTGCGCAGGCGCGCGTGGGCGGCGCGCAGACGGGTGAGGGCGTTGCTGTCGAGGGTGCTCATGGTGCTCTTCGTGTCGGGCAGGATCGCACGGCGCCCGCGCGCGGCGACAGTCCGCGTCGGAATCACGCGCCGACCTGGGACGTGGCGGCCCGCACGTACCGACGCTCGTGTTCAGTCCGCGCTGGGGCGTTTGGGGCGCTGGAAGACGAGCGCGTCGTTCGACAACACGCCGAGCAGCGTTCCCGACACGTGCACACTGCCGCCCAGCGCCGGGCGGCTGCCGCGCGGACGCGGTGCGTGGGGGTCGTCGAGAGTGTGTTCGTCGACGAGGAACAGCTCGCGTGTGCCGTCGAACAGGTAGACGTGTCGTTCACCCGCGGCGACGACCACGCCGCCGTCGGGAGCGACGTGGGCGCCCTCGCACAGGCCTTCGCCGAGTGGCAGGAACACCCCCGGTACGACGGCGCCGGTGGCCGGGTCGAGCAACGCCAACGCCGACCGCGGGCCGCTGCGCACGGCCGTGACGAGCCGTGTGGAGCCGCCGGTTTGCGTCGCACCGACGAGGAAGAGCGTCTCCGCCAGAGCCAGCGGCTCTGCGATGTCGGCCGGGTTCGGCGCGGGCGCGTCGATGGACGAGAGCGGCAGCGTGTAGAGGAAGTCGCTGTCGGCCGGAGTTGCGTGCACCGCGTCGGCCGTGGTGATCTGGCGCGTGCCGCTGGCGGCCCCGAAGCCGTCGTCGCGGCGCGTGCGCTGCGTGCGCAGACACCACAGCACCCGCCCGTCGAGCGCGTCGACGAGTGCCACGACCCCGAGATTCGTCGCGACGACGACACGCGTGCCGACGGCGACCAGCGGCGAACCGGCGCCGCGCGCCGGCGCCGCACTGAAGCGTCCGAGATCCGGACCGACTTCGCGGCCGATGCACAACGTGCGTCGGGCGCGCAGTGCGCCCGTGCGCCAATCGACGAGTTCGAGCGACGCTTCGATGTCGCCGCTGCCGCGTCGCATCTGCGCCGCGAGCACGTCGCCGAGGAGTACGGGTCCGGCCTGGTACTCGGCGCCCGCCATCTCTTGGAGCGGCGTCACGCTTCCGTCGGGCGCCGCATGGCCGCCTGCCGAGCGTGCCCACACACACCGAGCCAGCAAAGACTGCGGCTGCGTGCCCGGCGCACGCGTCTTGGGCGGCGGCGCGAAACGCGCGAGTGCGTTCGAGTTGTTCGAGCCCGGTCTTCCGCGTCCTTCGACGACGGCCACGTCGCGACCGTCCGTGACGGGCGTGAAGCGCCAACCCGGCGCGGAGCCGGTCGGATAGGGGAGCAGCGGCGCGCCGACCAGATCCTCGATCAGGAGCGCAGGTTCGAAGCGCTCGACGAGGCGCGGTGTGGTGCTGCCTTCGACGCCAGGGTCGACGAAATGCAGTCGACTCGTCGTCTGCACGCACCAACGTCCGTCGTCGAGCACCACGAGGCCCGCGAACAGACCGACCGACGGGGGGAGTCCGACGCCGCGCGAATCCGGTCCGAGCGGATCCTCGAGTGCGACGGCGCCCGCGGATTCGAATCCGCCGGCCGCCACGAAGGCGCGCGACTGGTCGGCGCGCGCAGCGCGCGCGGCGAGTGCCGACGTCAGCGTCGCCAGTGCCGCCGAGCGTGTGTCGACGGCGCGCGCGAAGTCGGCCGATGAGCGCGGCTCACTCAGCGGCAGTGCGTCGCGCACGCGCGCGAGCCAACCGCCGGCCCGCACGAGATCGCCCGCGGCGAACGCGTCGTCGCACAACGTGAGGGCCGCACGCAGTGCGTGTGTCGTGCCGGGCAGATCACCTTCGAGGCGCGCGAGTGCGGCGAGCGGATCGCGGGCCACGCGGGCTGCGGCGAAGCGCTGCTCCGCAAGCACCTCGACGTGCGCGCGCCACTGGGCGCGCTCCGGCTCCGAGAGCCAACCGATGCGGCGCGCGAGAGCCACTTCGACGCTCTCGTACAGGCGTTCGCTCGCGATCTTCTGTCCCGGTACCGCGGCCGTCGCGACCAGTCGTTCGCGATCGCTGTTCGCGGCGGCGACGAGCCAGGCCTCGAAGACGGGGGCGAGAGCGCTGCTCTCCGCGCGCCGCTGAGCGAGCGCAGCGTCCGCGGCCGCGAAGGCGTTGCTCGCATCCTCGTCGTGCGGCACGCGCGACTCGTTGCCGAGCACACCCTCGTCGCGCGCACTGCGGTACTCGACCTCGCCGTACGGTTCTCCGCAGCGCAGCGGCGCAGCGCCGGCCTCGCGCGCCGCACACCACGACGCGGCGAGCGCCAGAACCCAGTGTGCGAGGTTCACCGAACGCGCCCGTCGACGGCAGCGGCGGACGGCTGCGACGGCGCCGCATCCGACGGCGGCGCGACGAGACTCTGCAGCACGCTCTCGTCGTCGATCGGCGTCGCGTCGACGCGCTCACCGCGCATCGGAAGCGTGCGCTCGTCGCTGCCGCGCGCTTCGACTTCGCGCGGCGCGCGATCGCCCAGGCGCCACTGCCAACGCAAGCGCTCCTGGTAGAGCGGATCCTCCGTCGCGCGTTCGAGTCGTTCGACTTCGCTCGCCTCCGCGGCGAGTACGCGCGTCTCGAGTCCGACGCGCTCGCGTGCGCTCTCGAGCCGCACGCGTTCCGCGAGCACGGGCCGCAGTCCGAGCCACGACAGGTGCGCGACCAGCGCCGCCGCCGCTGCGATCGGCAACCAGTCGCCGAGCGTGCGCAGCACGCCGCGGAACGCGCTCGCGGCGACTCTGCTCGCCGTGACGCTGGCGACGGCACGCGCCGGCGCGGTGGGTTCGCGCTCGGCGTTCACTTGCCGAGTTGGCGCGCCGCGTAGACGGCCGCACCCTCGAGGTCCTCCTCGATGCGCAGCAGTTGGTTGTACTTGGCGACGCGATCCGAACGGCACGGCGCACCGGTCTTGATCTGACCGGCGTTGGTCGCGACCGCGAGGTCGGCGATCGTCGCGTCCTCGGTCTCGCCCGAGCGGTGGCTGATGATGCACCGGTATCCGGAGCGGTGCGCGAGCGCGATGGTCTCGAGCGTCTCGGTCAGCGTGCCGATCTGGTTGACCTTCACGAGCACCGCGTTGCCCGCGTGCTTCTCGATGCCCATCTCGAGGCGCGCCGCGTTCGTGACGAACAGGTCGTCGCCGACGAGTTGCACGCGGTCGCCGAGGCGCTGCGTGAGCGCCGTCCAGCCGCTCCAGTCGTCCTGGTCGAGGCCGTCCTCGATCGAGAAGATCGGGTACTTCTCGCACCAGCCGGCGTAGAACTCGACGAGTTCCTCGGCCGTGTGCGGCTTGCCGTCGACGACGTACTTGCCGTTCTTCAAGAACTCCGCGGAGGCGGCGTCGATCGCGATCATCACGTCGCGACCGGGTGCGAGGCCGGTCTTCTCGACGGCTTCGAGGATCAGCTCGATGGCCTGTTCGTTCGAACCGAGGTTCGGCGCGAAGCCGCCTTCGTCACCGACCGCCGTCGCGAGGCCGCGCTTCTTGCACACGCCCTTGAGCGCGTGGAAGACCTCGGTGCCCATGCGCAGCGCTTCGCGGAAACGCGTCGCGCCGAAGGGCATGATCATGAACTCCTGGATGTCGACGTTGTTGTCGGCGTGAGCACCGCCGTTGACGATGTTCATCATCGGCACGGGCAGCACGCGCGCGCCCGCACCGCCGAGGTAGCGGTAGAGCGGGAGCCCCGCTTCCATCGCCGCCGCCTTCGCCGTCGCGAGCGACACACCCAGCAGCGCGTTCGCGCCGAGCCGCTTCTTGTTCGGTGTGCCGTCGAGGTCGATCATCGCGCGGTCGACCGCGACCTGATCGAAGGCCTCGTAGCCGAGCAGGTGGCGCGTCAACTCGGTGTTGACGCTCTCGACCGCCTTGAGCACGCCCTTGCCGTTGTAGCGGCCCTCGCCGTCGCGCAACTCGTGCGCTTCGTGGTGCCCGGTGCTCGCACCGGACGGCACCGCCGCGCGGCCGTGGGCGCCGCTCTCGAGCCACACCTCGACCTCGATCGTGGGGTTGCCGCGGGAGTCCAGGATCTCGCGGCCGTGGATGCTCTCGATCTCGCTCATGGGCGCGGAGGATAGCCGCGCCGCCCGCCGCGGCGCCTGGTGGCGGGCGCGGCGAGTTCCATTCGAAAGAGCCGCAGGGCGGCGGCGGTCGCTACCTTCTTCCGCCCGAAAGTCGCCCCGCACGCCATGAACTTCGCCGCCCTCCTCCTCGCCGTCTCGCTCCAAGAACCGGTCGTCGCCACGGACGCGCTGCTCGCGCTCGTGCCGGACGGCGCGTTGATCGTCGCACAGAGCGCGTCGCCGGCGGCACTCCACGAAGCCCTCCTCGCACACGACTTCGGCCGTCTGCTCCTGGCTCCGGACGGTCTGTTCGTGGGCCTGGCGAGCGAACTCGGCGGGCTGCCGGACGGATTCGACGCGGCGGCGCTCGCGGCGTTGTTCGGCGCGCTCGAACCGACCGAAGAGCAACGCGCAGCGGCGGGGCCGATCTTCTCGGCGCTGCACGAGACCGTGCGCACCTCCCTCGCGCCGCTGCAGATGTACGTCGCGCCGAGCGCGGACTTCTCGGAGGCGGCCGCAGTCTTCGCGACGCACACCGGCGGCTCCGCGCGGGCCGCCGTCGATCGCATGCTCGGCCTGGCCGAGGTGACGTACTCGTGGAAGACGCTGGGCGGTTTCGAGCTCGTGCTCGACGAGAACGGGTTCGACGACGACGAGGCCCTGCTCGCGTGCCGGGAGGACCTGCTCGTGCTCGTGGCCGGTTCGAACCACCGCGCCATGCGGCGCGAGATGAAGCGCCTGATCGACAGCACGTCGGCGAGCGCAGCCGCAGGCGGCGGCGCGCTCGCGGCACCGGCCGCGGCGTCCCCGGCGCTCGCCGAGGCGCGCGCGGCGCTCGGCGCGACGCACCACGTGCGCGTGTTCGTCGACCTGACGCGCGTCGTGGCCATGTTCGACGAGTTCGTCGCGAGCGAGGACTCCGGGGCCACCGAACAGCACGTCGCCGGCTTGCGCGACCTGGGTGTCGACCGCATGCGCTTCGCCGCACTCGGCTTCACGATCGGCGCGGGCGCGAACTTCGACGTCGAGGGGCTGCTCGCGTTCCCGACCAGCGGCCTGCTCCACGATCTGGCGCGCACGTTCCACACGCGCACCCCGGCGACGTTGCTCGGCATGGTGCCGAGTGAAGCGACGAGCGTGCAGGTCGCGGGCGTGGACCTCGCGGAGTTCGCCGCGCTTCTCGGCGGCTGGTTCGAGGAGTACGCGCCCGACGTGGCCGAGATGGTGCTGGCCGAAGTCGAACCTTTCACCGCGGCCACCGGCCTCGATCCGTTCGACGAACTCGTCGCGATCTTCCCGGGTTCGTTCGTGACGTACACGCTGCCGCCGAAGAGCGACGCGCCGCTCCCCGACGAGAGCGGGAGCCTGGTGCAGTTCTTCGACGCGCTCGGGCTCTCGGGTTCGAACCTCGTGCTCGTGAACGACACGGCCCGCCTCGAGAACCTGGTGACGCGGTCGCTCGCGTGGTTCGAAGAGCTGGCGGGCGAGCCGCTGCCGATCGACACGTTCGACATCGACGGTCAGATCGTGCGCGGGATGGACACACCCGACGGCGGCATGTGGTTCGGCTCGAAGGACGGCGTGCTCGCGTTCGGTCAGAGCGCCGCGTCCGTGGCCGCCGATCTCCTGCGCGAGCGCACGACCGAGCCGCGCTTCGACGCGCGCTTCGTGGCCGCGTTCGCCGCCGCACAGGACGCCATGTCGATGGCGGCCATGGACACCCGTTCGATGTTCGAACTCGGCGGGCAGGCCGTGCGGCTCTTCGGCGAGCTGATGGAAGCGGAGGGGGAGATCGACATCCCGCTCGGCGCCGTCGGCGAGCGCATCTCGGATGCCGCCGAGCGGACCGGCGGACTGGTCACGAGCGGTTACCGCTTGGACGGCGGCGTGATGCGCATGTTCGTGCGCGGGCGCTGACCCGGCTCCGCCGATCGACGTCGACGGTGCGAACGTCGCCGCCGCCGCGCTCGGCGAGCGGCGGCGTAGGATGACGTCGATGGATGCGGCGCCCGACCTCGCGCAGACGTTCGAGTTGGTGCAGCGCGCCCAGAAGGGCGACGGTGCCGCACTCGGGACTCTGCTCGAGCGCTACCAGGAGCGTGTGCGCGCCCTCGTGCGGCGCCGCATGGGCGAGAGCCTGCGCCGCGAACTCGAATCGGGCGACATGGTGCAGGAGGCGATGGTCGAGGTGCTCGAGGGCTTCGAGCGCTTCGAGTTGCGCGACGAGACGGCCTTCGTGCGCTGGCTCTCGACTCTGGTCGAGAACCGCTTGCGCGAACTGGCGCGCTTCCACGGCGCCGCGAAGCGCGACCGCGGCCGCGAAGTGCGCATCGACGGGGGCGACTCGTCCGACGAACGCACGGGTGTGAACGAACTCGCCGAGGAGGCGCTCGCCTCGCCGTCGGAGGAGGTCTCGCGGCGCGAGGAGAAGAGCCTGCTCGCCGAGGCGCTCGAGACGTTGTCGCCGCGGCATCGGGACGTGCTCGTCGCGCGCGAGAGCGGCGCGGAGTGGGACGTCGTCGCCCAGCGCCTCGGACTGCCGACGGAAGCGGCTGCGCGCATGTTGCACACCCGCGCGCGCATCGCACTCGCGCGCAAGATCGGCGGCACGTCCGCGGACGAGACGTGAGTTCGGGGCACGCAGAGGGCACGCGTAGCCAGGCCGCGGAAGGCGCCCTGGACGGCGCGTCGGCGGAAGGTGCACTCGCGGACGAAGCCGACGAGTTGTTCGCAGGTTGGCTCGAGAGCCGCGACAGCGGCGCGCACACGACGCTCGAAGAACTGGCCGGTGGGCGCGCGGATCTGCTCGCCGCGCTGCGCACGCTCGAAGCGCTGTGGCAGCGCTTCGAAGCGGCGGGCGGCGTCGAGGCCGCGCTGCAGGCCGGCGCGAGCGGCAGCACGGCGTTCACACCCGGCGCGGCGGAGACGCCCGCCAGCGAGCGCTACGCCGTCGGCCGCGAGGTCGGTCGCGGCGGCATGGGCGTCGTGTTCGAAGTCACGGACAGCCAACTGCACCGCCGCGTCGCGATGAAGGTCGTGCGCACGGGCGGCGGAGCGGCAGGCGATCGACGCCTCACGCGCTTCCTCGACGAAGCGCAGGTCACCGCGCAACTCGAACACCCCGGCATCGTGCCCGTGCACGAACTCGGCCGCGACGACGAGGGCCGTGCGTACTTCACGATGGCGCTCGTCGAGGGCGAGACGCTCAACCGTGTGATCGAACGCTTGCACGCGAAGGACCCCGACTGGTCGCTGGCGCGCGCGCTCGACGTCGTCGCGAAGGTCGGCGACGCGGTGGCGTACGCACACAGCCGCGGCGTCGTGCACCGCGACCTGAAGCCCGACAACGTGATGGTCGGGCGCTACGGCCAGGTGTACGTGATGGACTGGGGGCTCGCGCGCGTCGCGAGCAAACGCGAGAGCGCGGACGACGCGGGACCCGAAGCGCGCGCCGCGGCTCGCGAAGATCTCGCGACCGATCAACCGTTCCTCACGCACGACGGCGACGTCGTCGGCACGCCGGCCTACATGCCGCCCGAGCAGGCCTTCGGACGCGTCGAAGAACAAGGCCCGCGTTGCGACGTGTACGCGCTCGGAGCGCTCCTCTACCACGTGTTGTGCGGCAAGCCGCCGTACGCGGATCGTGCGGAGGGCGTGCTCGTCGCGTTGCGCCACGGCGGGCCCACACCGCTGCTCGTGCTCGATTCGCGCATCCCGCGCGAACTCGTCGCGATCGCCGAACTCGCGCTGCGACGCGACCCCGCGCGTCGTTATCCGGACGTCGCCGCGTTCACGATGGACCTGCGCGCCTACCTCGAAGGGCGCGTCGTCGGTGCGTTCGAGAGCGGCACATTGGCCCAGGCGCGCAAGTGGGTGCTGCGCCACCGCGCGTTGACCTTCCTCGCGCTCGCGGTGCTGATCGTCGCGGCGATCGCATTCGCGTCGCGGCTCGCGCAGGCGCGCGTCGAGACGCTCGCCGAGCGTTTCATGGTGCTCGAGGAACTCGACGACCTCGAACGCGATGCACAGGGACTGTGGCCGGTCGCTCCGGAACGCCGTGCGGACTTCGAGCGCTACATCGCACGCGGCGAACGACTCGCGCAGTTGTTGCCGAAGTTGCGCGCCGACGTGAACTCGGACCCTGAGGATCGAGATGCCGAGAGCGATAGCGCCGAGCGCCGCACTCGGGGCTGGATCGAAGGCAAGTTGCGCCAGACACTCGCGCGCCTCGAGCACTTCGCGGAAGACGAGGCCGGCACGCTCGCGCACGTGCGCGACCGCCTCGCGCGCGCTTCCGCGATCGAGCGTGTGGAGCGAGCGCACCGACTCGCGTCCAACGATCTGCTGCCGCTGGGGCTCGATCCCCACAGCGGACTCGCGCTGTTCGAGCACCTCGCGACGGCCGCTCCCGATCGCCTCGAGGCGCTGCTCGTCACGGGTGCCGGCGACTTCGCGGCGCGCGCACCCGGCCAAGGCATCGTGTTCGTGCGGCTGCCCAGCGGCCTCCTCTACGGCCGGGACGAGATCACGCTGTCGCAGTGGTCGCGCCTGTCCGACGACATGCGCCGCGGCGACTTGCCCGTCACCGACATCACGTGGATCGACGCACTCGAAACGCTCGAACGCAGCGGACTCACGCTGCCCGACCGTGAGCAGTGGCTCGACGCCGTCGCGGGCGGCGCCGAAGGCGGCTTCGGATTCGACCTGCCGCCGAGCGCCGCACCGGAGGTCTTGCGCGAGTTGTTCCTCGAACGCGAAGTGCTGTCGCGCGCCGACGACGCGCTCGAAGCGCCGGCCGAGGTCGGTTCGCGTCGGCCGAACCGCTACGGGCTGTTCGACACGATCGGCAACGTGTGCGAGTTCCTCATCGACCCGTTCTATTCGTCGAGCGGACTCTCGCGCGATCGCTGGTCCGTCGAACGCGGCCTCACTCGCTCCGTGACGACGGGCTTCTTCCGCATGCGTCCGGAGATCGAAGGGGATCGGGAGATCCTGCTGACGTGGTCGGAGACGAGCGAGTCGGCGAGTGCACCGTATCTCGGAGTGCGCGCCGTCGTCGCTCGCTGAGGTGCGACCGCAGCCGTGCTGCGCGCACGTTCGGCCTCACAACGGATACGGATACGCTTCGAGCGTGCGGTCGATCGCGCCCGTGCCGCCGGGGATCGCGTTGGCTGCGGAACCGCCGATCAGGAAGCGCGTGCGATCGTCGAGACTCGTGACCGTGAAGCCGTAGCGGCGCTCCAGCAGCGAGCCGTCGAACACCCACGTCGCCGCACCCGGAACGAGCACGAAGACCTTCGGTGCGGCCGAGCCGACGACACCGAGATCGATGCGCACGTCGGGGTTCTCGATCAGCACGTAGCGAATCGAACCGTCGGGCATGCGGACGCAGCGCACCACGACCAACGCTGAGGCCGTCGGATCGGCGGTGACCGTGTTCCACGTTCCGGTCACGCGGTCGAAGCGCAGCGTCGGCTGACCGACGGCGCCGACGGTGACCTGGGTGCCGCCCACACTGATGGGTCCGCCGCCGGCGAGAAGCGCGTCGCCACCGAGCGCAGGGCTCATGCCGATGAATGCGCGCGCGGTCGGCAGCGGCGCGGCGCCCGTCGCGACCAGAGTGCTTGGATCGAAACGCAGGCACGTGTTCGTGGCGACTGGGATCACCAGCGGGCCCGGCACGAGGCCGCCCGCGATCAGCACGGTGCCGTCGCCGAGCAGCACCGCTTCGTGCCCGGTGCGCGGGCCGATCGACGGGATCGACGTCCACGTGCTGGTCGCCGGGTCGAAGAGTTCCGCGAACGGCGCGAACGGCGGCGGCGTGCCGAGGCCGGAGCCGAGGAAAGCCTCCGGATACCCGAGCGGATGGTCGACCGTGTACGAGTCGGAGAGTCCGCCGACCACGAGCACACGACCGTCGGCGAGGCGCGTCGCCGTGTGGCCGACGCGGGGAACGGCCATCGGGGTCGTCGGTTGGACGACGTCGAGGTTCGGCAGGTAGAGCTCGGCCGACGCGAGCACGGAGGTCGCGCCGCCGCCGATGCCGCCGACGATCAGGACGCGGCCGTTCAGCAGCGTGACGGCGGTGTGCCGCGTGCGGCGCTCGAGCAGCGGCCCGCCCTGCACGACCTCTTCGTTCGACGGATCGACGACCTCCCAGTCCTGGCGGACGCCGAACGGCGCGATCGGCGACTCGCCGCCCGCCATGAACACGAGCGACGCACCCAGCGGCCCGCCCGGGATCTCGTTGGCCGTGTGGTAGCGCCGCGGGCCCTGCAGCGGCTCCGCGGTCAGTTCCGACTGTCCGGGCAACAGCAGCGTGTGGCGCGTCGCGTTCGACAGCGCGCCGAAGACGGGCGGCGCGGGAAACGTCGAGCCGAGCGCCACCGCGTGCCAGTGCAGGCGGACACCCGCGAGCGCGGGGTTGGGCGGCAGGTTGAAGGTGACGCCCCCCGCGCCCGTCACGTCGAGCGGCACGATCGTGAGGTAGGCGAGCAGATCCAGGCCGACCTCGAAGAAGCGCACGTCGAGCGGATCGACGAGCGCGAGAGGCGTCGGACCCGCGTTGCCCGACGGCAGGAGGACCACGATCTGGTTCGCGCCGCCTTGGAGGACGTGGCTGATCTCGCTCCCGAGGCGCCCGTCGCGCCAGTCCAGCGCGAGTTGCGCCTCGGCCGCCGTGGCGAACGCACAGGCGGCGAGGGCTGCGGCACAGACGCTGCGAATCGCGGGGGACATGGTCGATCGAATCATGGGGGACCTTCGTGAGGCAGTGCAGACGGACGCACGCCTGAACGCGCGGGATCCGATCGAAGGCACAAATCATGACCGGGCCGCGAGCTGCGGTGGTGGGGGAAGCCGCGGCTACCATCTCGCGCCCCGTCGACCGGGGCCTTCTTGAAGCGCGTCCACCTCCTCCCGAACCTCCTGACGCTCGGCAACGCGTTCTGCGGTCTGCTCGCGCTCTCGAAAGGCATCGACGCCCTGGCCTACCAGGGCGCCGACCCTCTGGTCTTCCATCGCAAGCTCGAAGTGGCCTGTGCGCTGGTCTTCGCGGGCATGGTCTTCGACGTGCTCGACGGCTTCGCCGCGCGCCTGACGCGCAGCTCCAGCGCCTTCGGAGCCCAACTCGACTCGTTCGCCGACGCGCTGACCTTCGGCGTGGTGCCGGCGCTGCTGGCGAAGATCCTGGTCGAACACGAGACGCCCGACGGCTCCTTCGGGACGTCGCGTGTGCACTTCCTCGCGGCGGCGGCCTTCGCGCTCATGGCGATCCTGCGCCTCGTGCGCTTCAACCTCGAAGCCGACGCGAAAGCGCCTTCGGTGCCGAGCGCCGCGCGCGTCGCCGGAGCCGCGGGTTTCGGTGGCGTCGCGGATGCCGACGACGACTCCGACGAGCTCGATCCGACGCCGCCCGTGCGCCGGCGCAAGGACGACTTCTCCGGACTGCCGTCGCCGGTCGCCGCGGGCGCCGTGGCGTCGCTCGTCTGGCTGTACCTGATCCTCTCGCAACCCGAACTCGAGTCGAACGAAGGCACGGCCACACCGACGCGCCGTTTCCTGCAACTGATCGACTACGCACCGGCGGACTTCCAAGGGCTCCTGACCTGGTTGCCCGGTGTGTGTGTGTTCGTGCTGCCGTTGCTCGGTCTGCTGATGGTCAGCCACGTGCGCTATCCGCACCTGGCGAACCTGCTCGCGCCGAAACGGCGCTCGTTCTTCTCCCTCGTCGCAATCGTGTTCGCCGCGTTCCTGCTGTACCTCGCGCCGGTGCCCGTGCTCGTGGTGTGCTTCTGGAGCTTCGTCGCGGCCGGCCTCGTGAAGTGGGTGCGCGCGAAGGGCCGCGGCGAGCGCGTGCCGGTGTTCGAGGACTGACCTCATGTCGTCGCACCGCGCCGTCGCCTACGTCGCACTCGGTGCGAATCTCGGCCCTCGCCGAGCGACGTTGCGTTGGGCGGTGAACGCGCTCGCGGCGAGCGAAGGCGTGTGGGTCACCGCACTCTCCCGTTGGCACACGACCGAGCCGGTCGGCGGACCACCCGGGCAGTCGCGTTATGTGAACGGCGTCGTGCGTCTCGAGACGACGCGCACGCCGCACGAACTGTTGTCGATCCTCCAGGAACTCGAGGCGCGCAGCGGGCGCCGGCGCGCGCGCGACGTGCGCGACCTGCCGCGCACGCTCGACCTCGACCTGCTCGCGTACGACGACGTCGCGATCGACGACACACGACTCGTGTTGCCGCATCCGCGCCTCGCCCAGCGCACGTTCGTGCTCGCACCCTTGTGCGACATCGCTCCCGACTTCGCGATCGACGCGCGCGGCCGCACGGCGCGCGAACAACTCGCCCACCTCGAGCGGCCCACCCCGGTCGCGGAAGCGCACTCGTGACACTCGAACGCATCGCCGGACCCGCGGCTGCCGCGGAGCGCTGCCGTCGCTGGCGCGATCAAGGCCTCACACTGGGCTTCGTGCCGACGATGGGCGCGCTGCACGACGGTCACCTCGAACTCGTGCGCCGCGCCGCGCGCGAGAACGAACGCGTGGTCGTGAGTGTGTTCGTCAATCCGCTCCAATTCGACGATCCGAAGGACCTCGCGGCCTATCCGCGCGACTTCGCCGCGGACTGCGACATGCTCGAACAGGCGGGCGCGCACCTCGCGTTCACCGGCGACCTGTTCGGCTTCTTCCCCGAGGCCGACACACGCGAGGAGATCGAGAAGGTCGACGCGGGACCCGCGGCACACGAACTCGAGGGCCGCGTGCGCCCGGGCCACTTCGACGGCGTCGCGACGATCGTGCGGCGGCTCTTCGACTTGGTGCGGCCGCACCGCGCCTATTTCGGCGCGAAGGACTTCCAGCAGACGCTGGTCGTGAAACACGTCGCTCGCATCGGCGGGCCAGAGATAATCGTGGT
>JBIKNC010000189.1:0-8738 GCA_044358925.1 Planctomycetota bacterium
CGACGGCGCGCGAAGCGCGCCGCTCGCTCGCCGCGCGACGATTCCGCACTTCGAACCCGCCGTGACGGATCCCGTGTCTGACACCGTACGCGTCACGAACCTCGCGGCCTGCGCAACTCGCCCAGCATCTCGCCGAGCAACGCATTGCCGCGCCGCACCTCCGCGCACAGCTCGTCGAGCGTCGCCGACGGCGCCGCACGCTGCACGTCCGTCATCGCGCTCGCCGCACCTCCGTCGAACACGACCGCGTCGCGCTGCGCGAGCACCTGATCGCGAAACTTCTCCGCGACCGTGACGCCGACGAGCATGGCCTGACCCGTCGACGTCGCCTGCCCGCCGCCCGCCGTCTCGATGCGCAGCGCACACAAACCGAGGTGGCGCAACAGCGGCCCCTCGACCAGCGCGAGGTCGGTGATCTTGTCGAGCGGGATGTTCTGCTGCACGCGGAACAGCACGCCGCGTTTGACGTGCAACGTGCGCGTCGTGAGCTCACACGACAGCGCTTCGTACTGCCGGCGGTGGAATCCGGGGCCGACGAAGATCCACACCACGATCAACGGGATCGTGATGAACGTCACCGTCAGGAAGAACAGCGCCTGCAGGAAGAAGTAGGTCGAGAGGCGCGGGTCGAACTGGGCGCGGGCGAGGACGGTTTCGGTGCGGGCCATGGTGGTGTGCGGCGCGACGTGGGAGCCGCGGGCGCGGACGGCGGCGCGGCGGTACTCCGCGGAGGGCGTTCCATTCCACGCCGTCCACGAAGCATGGGCCAGGGCCAACGCGTGGAGGCGGCGGACCGAGAGCCGGTCACGAAAATCAGCGCGGGACCCGGGACGGAGCGCCCCGCCCGCGGATGACGGCCGCGCGCGTCCAGTGACGCGCGCGTCTGCCATGAAGCTCACTCCCCATCACGCATTCGTCGCCCTGGCCCTCTCCTCGAACCTCGCTGCCGCCCAACTGCCGAGCTCGATCGCGTTGCTCGGCGACCGCGCCTCGCTGCACCGCGGCGTCGGCCTGCAAGAGCTGCCCGACGCTGCGGGTTGGCGCTTCAACGGCCCCGACTACGGCGCGACCGTCGATCGCGACGGCTTCTCGCTGACGCCCTTCCTCGGCGCGCGCGCCGAACGCACGCAGAACGTGCGGCTCGCCGTGCAGTCGATCGAGCGCGGCGGTGTCGAACTCGCGCTCGCCGACGACTCCGCGCCGATCGAAGCCCATCGCTCGCGCGTGACGCGCGCCCTCGCGCCCGGCCTCGTCGAGCGCTTCGACGGCCGCGAGGAGGGCGTCGAGCTCAGCTACGTGTTCGCACAGGAGCCCGCGGGCGACGGCGACCTCGTCGTGCGCCTGGAACTCAGCGGTACGTTCGCCGCTCCGACGTTCGCGAGCGACACGCGCATCGACCTGCGCCACGTCGGCGAACACGGCGACGCGGGCGGCGTCACGATCGGCGGCGTGACCGGCATCGACGCGCACGGCGCGACGGTGCGCGGACGCCTCGTGCTCGACGGCGACGACGTGCTTTTCGTGCTGCCGGACGCATTCGTGGACGCGGCGGCGTATCCGCTCGTGCTCGATCCGCTCGTCGGTCCCGTGTTGACGCTGTCGACCGATCCGGGCTTCGGCTCGAACGAGGACTCGCGCCCCGACGTCGCCTACGACAACGACACCGAACAGTATTTCGTCGTCTGGGAGCGCGCCGTGTCGGCGAACGAGTCGCGCGTCTTCGGACGCCGCTTCGCCGCCGACGGTGCGTCGACGTCGTCGTCCTTCCAGATCAGCGTGGATCCGGTCATCACGGGAACGTCGCACAGCCCGGCCGTGGCGAACATCGGCGGCTCGAACTTGTGGTTCGTCGTGTTCGCGCGCCAATGGGAGAGCCTCACTCCCGGCGTTCCGATCAGCGCGATCGACTACGTCGCGCTGCCGGTCGACCTCCTGAACGTTCCGCAACCGACGGCCGTGTACTCGGTCTTCGGTGAGGCACAAATCGACCCGGACGTGTGCGGTGGTCACGCGCCGGACGTGTTCTTCTCGCTCGGCAGCGCCTGCGTCGTCTGGCACGACACCGACGCGGGCCGACTGCGCACACGTTCGTACAGCACGCTGTTCTCGGGAGTCAACTTCACCCACCCCGTGAAGACGCTCGCGACGAACGCCTCGACGATCCTGGGTTCGACGGAGTTCAGTCGGCCGAGCATCGCCCGTTGCTCGACGGACGACGACTCGATCGGCATCGGCAAGGATCGTGTCGTCGTCGCTGCGCACCTCGAGCACTCCGCATTCGGCAGTGAGATCATCGGGTTCTTGATCCGCCCCGGTGACGGCACCTACCTCACGAGCTTCGACGTCCACGACCCGACGAGCGGTTCCGTGGGCACGCCCGACATCGACGGCCTCGACACTCGTTGGGTCTGCACGTTCGAAGCGAGCGACGCGAACGGCAACTCGTACGTGCGCGCCGTGCCGCTCGTCCTGAACGCCACGGCCGACGGCGTCGATGCGGGCGCGGTCGTGAACGTGACGTCGCCGAGCTCCCTCTTCGACACGACGCGCCCGGCCGTCGGCTGGTCGCCGACGACGATGTGGGTCGGTTGGCGCGAGAAGAGCCTCCTCTCGAACTCCACCTTGCGCGTGCGCAGCCTCGACAGCACGAGCTGCACCACGTGCGAAGGCTCCTTCACCCTCGACACCGGCACGAACGACACGAGAGAGTGGATCTCGATCGCGACCACCTGGTCCGGTGGTCCGCGCTTGCCGGGATTCTCGGGCGCACTGACCGGACCGCCGCTGCCCGACGAGGCCTTCGCCGTCTGGTCGGCGCGCGACGCGGGCAACAGCCTCGACATCTTCGGTCAGGTGCTCGCGAACAACGCGCAGAGCGGCACGACGCTCCAACTCGGCGGCGCTTGCGGCTCGGCCGGCACCGTCTCGTTCCACGGCGCGCCGTCGATCGGATCGAGTTCGTTCAGCGCGACCATCGCGAACCTGCCGCTCTCGACCGCGCTCGTCTACGTCAACATCGCCACCGATGCGCCCGCGAACGCCATCGCGTGCGGCGCGTGCCAATGGCTCCCCTTCGAGATCGCGACGACCGTGCCGCTCGTCGACGCGGGCAACGGCACGCTGACGGCCACGCGCAAGTTCCCGATCGGCTGCCAACCGAGCCTCGTCGGCGCGACCGCGCTCCTGCAGTGGACCATCGTCGACCCGAGCGCGAACCCCTGCGCGCAGGTCGCCGCCCTGTCGACGAGCGCGATGTGGCGCCTCACGATCGGCAACTGAGTCGGGACAGCGCGTTCGATTCGGCGTGCGCTCGCGACCTCGCGGCGCACGCTGCGACCGCCACCCCGACGAAGCGCGTGTTCGCGATGCGCTTCGGCAGGGCGTCGGGCGTGACGGCGGCGACGGGCGAGCTCATGGCGCTGAGGAGGGGATCCGGCGCAGCGCTCGAGTCTCTCACCGCCACTGCGTTGGTGGTCCGGGCCTCGGCGCGTAGCTTCTGCGGCCCAATGGACGCGCAGACGACGACGGCAGTGGAAGGAGCAACCGCTCGGATCGAGGTCGCGTTCGCCTGCCTGCCGCGCTGGCACGCGGCGCTCGTGGACAACGGGGTGGCGCTCGTGCACGAGGGGCGCGTGCGCAACGTCGGTGAGGTGGACGTGCGGGGGGCGCGGCTCGTCGTCGAG
Source organism: Planctomycetota bacterium (assembly GCA_044358925.1). Lineage (GTDB taxonomy): Bacteria > Planctomycetota > UBA1135 > UBA1135 > Rohdeia. The sequence continues at coordinate 3,684 of JBIKNC010000189.1, forward strand.
GGGCCGAAGGAGCTCGTGGAGCGTTGCGAGGTGGAGCTCGGCGACCTGCTCGCGAGCGACGAGGTGGCGATCGCGACGGCGGGGCGGCCGCTCGTGCTGAAGCTGGTGCGCGAGGGGTTCGCGCGGCTCACGGAGCGGGTGCGCGGCGAGGTCGTGGCGCGCGTGATGGACGGTGAGGGGCGCGAGGTGGGCGCGGCGCGCTGCGAGGTCGAGTTCTTCCCGCGCGACACGTGGCCGGGGCTCGCGGTGCTGCCGGAGCTGCTCGCGGCGTTCGTGCTGCCGAACACGACGGCGGTGGCGGGGCTCGTGCAGCGCACGGCGGTGTGGCTCGAGCGCGCGACCGGGTCGCCGACGCTCGACGAGTACCAGAGCAAGGATCCGCTGCGCGTGCTCGCGATGGCGGGCGCGGTGTACGCGGCGCTGCAGGAGCTGGGCGCGACGTATCTGGGCGTGCCGGCGAGTTTCGAACAGAGCGGGCAGCGCGTGCGGCTGCCGCAGCAGGTCGTGGACGGCAAACAGGGCAACTGCCTCGACGCGACGCTGCTGGCAGCGGCGGTGTTGGAGGCCGCGGGGTTGCACGCGCTGGTCGTGATCGTCGAGGGACACGCGTTCGCGGGTGTGTGGCTCGAGGACGAGAGCTTCGCGGAGAGCTGCGTGCTCGACGTCGTGCGCATGGCCAAGCGCGTCGAGCTGAAGGAGCTGGTCGTGTTCGACGCGGTTGCGGTGTTGTCGCGGCCGTCGCTCGATTTCGACGCGGCGCGGCGCGCGGGCGAAGCGCATCTCGAGCGGCGCGAGGCGTTCCGCGCGGCCATCGACGTGCACCGCGCGCGGGCGGCGGGCATGCGGCCGATGGCGTTGATCGACGGCGCGGAGGCGGCGACGGCGAGCGGCTCGGCGAACACGGTCGGCGGGCCGGCGTCGACGGCCGACGTCGCGCACGAACAACGGCTGCGCGAGGCGGCGGAGCGCTCGCGGGCGCGCGAGATCGGGCCGGGCACGCGCATCGACGGTTGGCTTCGGCGCTTGCTGGACTTGTCGATGCGCAATCGCCTGCTCGACTGCTCGCGTTCGCGGCGCGTCGTGCCGCTGCTCGGGCGCGAACTCGGTGCGCTCGAGGATCGCCTGGCGAACGGGACGACGTTGCGCCTGCTGGAGCGCCCGCGCGAACTCGTCGGCCCCGACGCGGCGACGCGTGCGGCCGACGAACAGAAGATCGCGCCTGCGCTGCACGAAGCCTTGGAGCGCGACGAGTTGCGCGCCGATCTCGACGCCGCCGAACTCGAAGCGCGGCTGCTCGCGATCTTCCGCGAGGCGCGCACGGCGCGCGAAGAAGGCGGCGCGAACAACCTGTTCCTCGCGATCGGCTTCCTCGAGTTCCGCGAGGTCGAACGCAGCTCGCGCGTGCGGCGCGCGCCGCTCCTGTTCGTGCCGCTGGAGCTGAAGCGCGGCAGCGCGCGCGACGGGTACCGCATCACACGCGGCGACGACGACGCGCGGCTCAACGTGACGCTGCTCGAGTATCTGCGCCAAGTGCATCAGATCGACGTGCGCGGCCTCGACGCGCTGCCGTTCGACGATGCGGGCGTCGACGTCGATGTGGTGTTGCGGTTGTTCCGCGAAGCCGTGCGGCACGAGGACCGTTGGGAAGTTTCGGACACGAGCGCCCTCGGCCTCTTCTCGTTCGGCAAACACCTCGTCTGGCGCGACCTCGCCGATCGCGGCGCGGAGTTGAAGAAGAGCGCGCTCGTGAAGCACCTCGTCGACACGCCGCGCGCGCGCTTCGACGACGGCGTGAGCATGCCGCAGCTCGCGGAGCTCGACACGACGCTCGCGCCGCAAGACCTGTTGTGCCCGCTGTCGGCCGACTCGTCGCAGTTGCGCGCGATCCTCGCGGCGGCGCGCGGCAAGACGCTCGTGCTCGAAGGCCCGCCGGGCACCGGCAAGTCGCAGACGATCACCAACCTCGTCGCGCACTCGCTCGCGGCCGGCAAGACGGTGCTGTTCGTGAGCGAGAAGATGGCCGCGCTCGAAGTCGTGCACCGCCGCCTCGTCGCGGTCGGTCTCGGCGACGCGTGCCTCGAGCTGCATTCGAACAAGGCGAACAAGAAGGCGGTGCTGGAGCAGTTCCGCGCGGTGCTGGACGCGCCGCCGGTCGCGGGCGAGACGGACTTCGCGAAGCTCGTGCACGAGGTCGCCGCGGTGCGCGCGCGCCTCAACGCGCACGTCGCGGCGCTGCATCTTCCGAGGCTCTGCGGCGAGAGCGTGCACGACGTCGTCGCGCGCATCGGTGAGTTGCAGGCGGCGCCCAAACTCGCGTTCACGTTCGGCGATCCGAGTGCGGTCGAGGCGGCGACGCTCGCGAAGTGGCGCGCGGCGTTGGGCGAGTTCGCGCGGGTGGCGAGCGAACAGGAAGCGGGGCCGTCGCATCCGCTGCTCGAAGTCGGCGCGCGTGAGTACTCGCCGAAGTGGGAGCAGAACAGTCGCGCGGTGATCGAGCGTTTCGCGGCGGCCGCACTCGAACTCGACGAGGCGCTGCGCGCCCATGCGAGCAGCGAGCTCGGCGGCCTGGAGCCGCTGACCGATGCCGGCTTCGGTGCGCTCGAAGCGGCGCTCCTGGCGCTCGTCGACGCGCCCCAGCTCGGCCCCGACGCGGCGCGTGTGTTCGCCGACGGGCGCGTGGTCGAACGTGTGCGCGCGGCTCAAGCCGCGGCGAACGAACTCGCGGCGCTGCGCGCGAAGTTCGAACGCGAGTTCCGCGCGAGCCCGACGACGCTCGACCTCACCGCACTCGAACAGCGCCGGCGCAAACGAGCAGGCGCGTGGTTCCTGCCGGCGTGGCTCGAAGGTCGTGCACTGCGCGCCGCCGTGCGCGGCATCGCGCGCGAGCCGAACACGATCGACGTCGAGCGTGCGATCGCCGTGCTCGACGAGGCGCAGCGTGCGCTCGAACTCGAGAAGAGTGTTGCGAGCGCCGCGACCGAAGCGCAGGCCGTGCTCGGCGCGGCGTGGGCGAGCGCAACGGCACCTCTCGCGTGGCTCGAACGTGCCGCGGCAGCGCATCGCGCACTCGCGGCGCACGAGGCGCGGCTCCGTGACGCGGTCGCTGCTCTGCTGGCAGCGCACACGAACGACTCCGGGACGTACTTCACGCGCGGCGGACCGTTCGAGTCGCGATTGCAGCGCTTCGCCACCGCGCGCGCTGCTCACACCGAAGCACTCACCGCACTCCTGCGCGACGTGCAACCGCACGCCGCGTTCACGTCCCCCGCCGGCGCGAACGGCGTCCGCACACGCCGCGTCGCCGCGCTGCGTTGGCTGCCGGCGTGGAGTCGTGTGCGCGGCTGGTGCCGCTACCAAACCGCGCGCGCCGCGCTCGTCGACGCGGGCCTCATTTCACTCGCGACCGACGTCGAGAGCGGCGCCCTCGTCGCCGCGCTCGCGCCGCCGGCCTTCGAACGCGCGTTCGCGGAGCTCTTCGCCCTCGACGTCATCTCCGACGATCCCGCGTTGCGCGCTTTCGACGGCCGCGAGCACGAACACACGATCGCGCGCTTCTGCGAACTCGATGCTCGCCAGTTGACCGAGGTGCAGCGCGTCGTTCGCGCGTTCCATGCGAGCCGCGCGGCCGCGCGCCTCGCCGCTCCGGCGACGAAGGACTCGCCGCTCGGAGTGCTCAAGCACGAACTCTCGAAGAAGATGCGCCACAAGGCGATCCGCGCGCTGCTCGGCGAGCTCGGCAGCGTCGCGCAGGAGTTGAAGCCGTGTTTCTTGATGAGCCCGCTCTCCGTGGCTCAGTACCTCGACCCGGCCTTCCCCACCTTCGATCTCGTGGTGTTCGACGAAGCCTCGCAGATCCCGGTGTGGGACGCGATCGGTGCGCTCGCGCGCGGCAAACAGGCCGTCGTCGTCGGTGACTCGAAACAACTTCCGCCGACGTCGTTCTTCGATCGCGGCGAGGGCGACGCGGTGAGCGAGGAGGACGTCACCGACCTCGAGAGCATCCTCGACGAGTGCGTCGGCGCGCAGGTGCCGAGTCTGCGGCTCGCGTGGCACTACCGCAGCCGCCACGAGGCGTTGATCGCGTTCAGCAACGCGCGTTACTACGACAACGAGCTGCTCACGTTCCCCGCCAGCAACAGCGACGGCGTCGGTGTGGCGTGGCGGTACTTCGCGGACGGTGTGTACGACGCGGGCGCGTCGCGCACCAACGCCGTCGAGGCGCGCGCGGTCGTCGACGAGATCGTGCGGCGGCTCAGCGATCCGGTCACGAGCAAGCGCTCGATCGGCGTCGTCACGTTCAGTCAGCCGCAGCAGACGCTGGTGCTCGACCTGCTCGACGAGGTCCTGTTGACGCGCACCGACCTCGCGCCGTTCTTCGACGAGGCCGCCGACGAACACGTGTTCGTCAAGAACCTCGAGAACGTGCAGGGCGACGAGCGCGACGTGATCCTGTTCTCGATCGGCTACGGCCCCGATGCGAAGCGGCGCGTGTCGATGAACTTCGGCCCGCTCAACAAACCCGGCGGCGAGCGGCGCCTCAACGTCGCCGTGACGCGCGCGCGGCGCGAGATCGTCGTGTTCACGTCGTTGCGTGCGAGCGAGATCGACCTGTCGCGCAGCAATGCGAGCGGCGTGCGCGACCTGCGTGCGTTCCTCGAACACGTCGAGCGCTCCGGTGTCGCCGTCGCCGATCAGAATCGGCAGCGTGGGCGTGCTGCGTCGGCGCTGGTGGCGTCGATCGCCGCCAAGCTGGAGGCGCGCGGCCACGCGGTGGATCTCGACGTGGGTTGTTCGGGCTATCGCGTCGATCTCGCGGTGCGCGATCCGAACAAGCCGGGTGCGTACACCGTGGGCATCGAGACCGACGGCCCGAACTACGCGAGCGCCGCGACCGCGCGCGATCGTGATGCGCTGCGGCGGCAGGTGCTCGAGGGCCTGGGTTGGAAGCTCGAACGGGTTTGGGCCGTGGATTGGTGGCGCGACAGCGAGGCCGAACTCGACCGGCTCGTGGCGGGCTGGCGGTACGGTGTCTGACACGCAGGCGCCAGGCAGTAC
>JBIKNC010000263.1:0-5914 GCA_044358925.1 Planctomycetota bacterium
GTCGACCAAGAGACCGCCCTTGATCTTGCGCTGGACGATGCCGTGGACTTCGTCGCCTTCCTTGTGGTCCTTCTGCAGGCGCTCCCACGAACGCTGACGGTCCGCGCGGCGCTTGCTGATGTTCGCCGTGTCGTCGTCGTTGAGACCGCCGTAGTAGACCTCGATGGTCTCGCCGGCGACCGGCAACGTCTCGCCGAACTCCGAGAGCGACAGGCTGCCTTCAGCCTTGCCGCCGATGTCCATGATCACGAGGCCCGTGCGCTCGTCGACCGAGTCGACGCGAGCCTGGACGATGGTGTCGGGTGTGAGTTCGCGTACGGCACCTGCGAGTGCGGTGCTGTACTGGTTCTCGGAGAGAGCGCCCATGGCCTGGGCGATCTGGGCGTCGAGAGCAGCCGGATCCAGGTCGAACTGCTTGACGCGGCGGGAGACGAGGGACATGCGAGGAATGGGTTCTATCTGGGGGCCGCGGCGCACGCGCACGTGGCGCGAGGGGGCCCGAGTCGTGGGATGTTCGGTGGTGCGGCGAACCGCGGCGCGGAGCGACAGGCTCCACGCGACCGATTTCGAGCGCAACAGAATGACGGAGCGACGCTCCCGCGTGAAGGGGTGGCGCTCCGAAAGACGTCCGATCGATGCCGCGCCCTGGAAAGCGACGCGGGCCTCGGAGTCAGTTCCAGGCCGCGGCCGCCGCCGCCGCGAGGGCGCTGACCGTGCGATGCGCGACATCGGCGGCGTCGCTCGTCGAAGGGTCGATCGGCGGCCCCACGGCCAGTCCGAGGCGGCCGGAGCGCGGCAGAGCGCGACCGGCGGGCCAGGCGGCTCCGGTGCCGGACAATCCGATCGGCACGACCGGCACCTTCGCACGGCGCGCGACCATGAGCGCGCCGCGTTGGAACGGAGCCACACTGCCGTCCTTCGAGCGGGTGCCCTCGGGGAAGATGCAGACGCACTCCCCCGCCGCGAGGCGCTCGACCATCGACTCGAGCGCGGCGCGATCGGCCTCGCCGCGTTTCACGGTCACGCCGTCGCAGGCGTGGATGACGAAGCGCAGGAGCGGGTTCTTGTTGAGCGACTCGCGCGCCACGAACGTGATGCGCCGATCGATGCTCGTCGCGACGAACGGGATGTCGAGCATCGACTGGTGGTTCACGACCAGCAGCACGCCGCCCGTCTGCGGCACGCCGCTCACGCCGATCAGCCGCCGACGGTGCAGGAGCGCCATGCCCATGCGCGCGATGAAGCGAATCGCGTGGTAGCCGCCGCCGCGCCGCACCAGGAACATGCGCTCCTTCATCGCAGCGCCGCCGCCGAGACGAGGAACACCAACCGTTCGACGACCTGTTCGATCGAGAGCCCGTCCGTCTCGACGCGCACGGCGTCGTCGGCCTGCTTGAGCGGCGCGATCAGCCTCGTCGAGTCGTACTCGTCACGGCGGCAGATCTCCTCGAGGATGCGCCCGAGTTCGTGCGGCAGTCCGAGTTCGGTGGCGCGGCGACGCGCGCGTTCCATCGCACTGGCGGTCAGGAAGATCTTCACGTCGGCGTCGGGAAAGACGACGGTCGTCGTGTCGCGGCCCTCGGCCACGGCTCCGCCGCGGCGAGCGACGATCTCGCGCTGCCGCGCGACGACGATGTCGCGCACCGGCCCGTGGGCCGAGACCGGCGAGACGTGCCGTGTGACGTGTTCGGTGCGGATGGCTGCGCCCGCGAGGTCGCCGTCCACCCACAGTCGCCCCTGGTCGTCGAATTCGAGGCGCAGCGAACGCGCGACGGTCGTGCAACCCGCCTCGTCCTCCGGCGACACACCGCGCTCGAGCGCGGCACGCGTCACCGCCCGGTACATCGCGCCGGTGTCGAGGAAGAACAGCCCGAGCCGTGCGGCGAGCAGGCGCGCGGCCGTGCTCTTGCCGACGCCCGAGGGCCCGTCGATCGCGACGATGGTCATGGGGCGCGACTGTAGCGACGGGCGCGTGCGCATGGACGCGCTCGCCGCGCTGCGCCAACCCGCGGGCCACAGTTCGAACGCGTCGCGCTCCGCGCCGAAGGCGGCCACACACAACCAGCGCACACCTGCGACGTTCTCGTCGCGGTAGGCGTGGACGTGACCGTTCAAGAGCACGGTCGCGTCGACCGCACGCGCGCGTCGCACGACCTCGGCCGGCTGCGGCGCCTTGTCCGCGCTCGGCTTCTTCGCGACGGCACGCATGGAGACCTTGCGCAACCGGCGCGCGATCGCGTGGGCGGCCGCGTTCGGCAGTGCGCGCGCCGCGAAACGCACCGCGCGGGAACGAACGACGGCGCGCAGTCGCTGGTAGCCGCGATCGAGCGTGCACAACTCGTCGCCGTGCACGACCAGGGTTCGGGAGCCGTCCTGGAGTCGCCCCACGAAACCGTGCGCACAGAGTTCGAAACCGCCGGCGCGCGCGTCGCGGGCCCCGAGCAGGAAGTCGCGGTTGCCGGGCACGACCAGCACACGCGTGCCGCCGCTCGCGAGTTCGGCGAGCGCGAGCAGTGCGCGGCGCCCGCCGCTGCCGCTCGCCTGCGCGCCGCCGATCCAGTACTCGAACAGATCGCCGAGCACGACCAGGCACGGCCGTCCGCGCTGCGCGCGCAGGAAGTCCTCGAAGTCGGCGACCGCGCGCTCGTCGTCGACGTCGACGTGCAGGTCGCCGATCGCGAGCGTCCCCGCCGGCAACACCACGGTCGGCAGCGCCCCCGCCGTCTCTTCGTGTTCGCTCACGAACCTCTTGCGCCTCACGCGTCCTCGAGGTCGTGTTCCTTCAGCTTCTCCCACAGCACCTTGCGGGAGATGCCGAGCAGCGCCGCGCATTGCATGCGGTGGCCGCCCGTCGATTCGAGAGCCGCGCGGATGTGCTCGCGCTCGGCCTCCTTCATGACCTCGCGCAGCGGCCGCACGCGGTCGGGCACTTCGTTCGCACCGCGCCAACGCGCGTCGGCCGGCAGCAGGTCCTCGCGCCGCAGTTCGTTCGACTCTCCGCGCAGCGCGAGCGCGCGCTGGATCGCGTTCTCGAGTTCGCGCACGTTGCCCGGCCACGGATAACGCTCCAGCGCCGCCAGCGTCGACGTGCGCACGTGCGGCAGCGCATCGCCTTCGTGCCTGCGCACGAAATGGCGCTCGATCAGCGCTCGCACGAGCAACGGCACGTCGCCCGCGCGTTCGCGCAGCGGCGGCATGCGCAGCGGCACGACCTGGATGCGATAGAAGAGGTCCTCGCGGAAACGGCCTTCGCGCACGAGGTCGCGCAGCGGCACCTTCGTCGCCGCGACGAGCCGCACGTCGACCGAGCGCGTCGTCTCGCCGCCCACGCGTTCGAAGCGACGCTCCTGCAGAACGCGCAACAACTTCACCTGCACCGACAACGGCATGTCGTCGATGTCGTCGAGGAAGATCGTGCCGCCGTTCGCGAGTTCGAAGCGGCCGCGCTTCTCCTTGTGCGCGTCGGTGAAGGCGCCGCGTTCGTGGCCGAACAACTCGCTCTCGAGCAGCGACTCGGGCAGCGCCGCACACGACAAGGCCACGAACGGACCGTTCGCACGGCGGCTGAGTGCGTGCAGCGCGAGCGCCGCGCGCTCCTTGCCCGTGCCGCTCTCGCCTTCGATCGACACGGTCGCGTCGGTCGGCGCGACGGTGCGCAAGCGCGCGAGCATCTCGTTCATCGCGGGCGAGTTCCCGACCAGGCCTTCGATGCCGGACAGCCGCGCGAGCTGCGCCTTGAGGCCCTGGTTCTCGACTTCGATCGCGCGTGCGTGCTCGAAGCGTTTCGCGATCGCAACCATGGCCTGGGCGTCGAACGGCTTCTGCACGTACCACGCCGCGCCCTCGCCCATCGCCTCGACGGCGTGCGCGACCGTCGCGTAGCCGGTCATGACGACCACCGGCCGACCGGGGTCGAGTTCGATCGCTCGCCGCAGCACCGCCATGCCGCCTTCACCCGGCATGCGGATGTCGGTCAGCACGAGATCGGGCGCCCGCAGTTCGAGCGCCTTCAGCGCCTCGTCGGTCGTGCGCGCGAAGAGGACTTCGTGCCCCTCGTCGCCGAGAGCGTCGCCGAGAGTCTCGGCGATGGTCGGTTCGTCGTCGGCCAGGAGGATGCGCATCGTTCGGATCGACGACCGGCTCACAACACCCGCGGCGCGCCGCGCACGCCGCGCAGGCTCTCCGCCAGTGCTTCCTCGGCGGCCTCGAACAGCGCGTCGAAGAACAGCACGCTGCCCTTCTCGAGACTCGCGACCCCCACGCTCGGTGTGACGGGCGCGTGCCCGGGGCGCGCGGCGAAGAAGGCGCTCTCGATGCGCTCGACCAGTTGCGCCGCGCCCACCGAGTCGGTGTGCGGCAGCAGGACGAGCAGGCGATCCGCCTGCACACGTCCGATGTAGTCGCTCGTGCGCACGAGTTCACCCAACCGCACGAGGATGCCGCGCGCACCGCGCTCGAAGTCCGCTTCACCCAGCACGCCGCGGAGCGGCGCGAAGTCGAGCAGCACGAGCGCCAACGGGTATCCGTAGCGCTGCGCACGAGCGAACTCGACACGCAGGAGGTGACGGATCTGCGGCAGGGAGAACAAGGTCCCGTCGCCGCTGCTCGCGAACGCGTCGCTCATGGGTCGGCGCAGTATGACCGCCCGACCGTCCGCAGCGAAGGACGGCGCGCGAGCCGGCTCTCTCTTCATCGAGCCGCACCGTCGCCGGGCGCGAGCCCGACCCACGACAACACCCGGTCGAGCGGTGCGTGCAGGTCGTGGCCGACGTAGCGCGCGATCAGGAGACTCGCCGCGAACAGGCCCACGAAGACCACCACGACGAGGGTCTGGACGACGATCCACGCGACACCGCGGCGTCCGGCCTCGCGCGCCTTGCGTGCGGCGCCCGAGAGTCCGCGCAGCCGCGGCGCCATGACCAGGTCGCGCGCGAGGTCGGCCGCTCGCCGATCGAGTTGCGCCTCGACCGCTTCCGTGCGCGGAGCGGCCAAGAGGTCCTCCGCCGCGCGATCGGCGTCGAAGCGACCGGCGACGACGGCTTCCTGCCAGCGCGCGACCGACCTGCGGTCTGCGAGCCCGGCCTCGACGAGCAGGCCCGCTTTGACGCGCCGCCACGCGCGCGGCTCGGCTGCGAAGGTGTGTTCGAGTACGAGCTCCGCTTCACCGTCCGACGAAGACTGTTGCATCGACATGCGACCGACAGCGACCGTTGAGGCGCGGGAGAAATCCGCGCGCGCTGCGAGGATAGTGACGGGCGCGCTCGCGGAAACCGCACCGATGCGGCCCCGGGCGAAAGCGTCCCCGACCGATCGGCCGACTTATACTGCGGAACGGCGACCGCCACATGAGACTCGGACTCAACCACCTGGCCCGGATGGAGCAGCGACTCGTGCAGTCGCCGCAGATGATCCAGGCGATGCAGATCCTCCAGCTCTCGGGGCTGGATCTGCTGGAGCGGGTCGAACAGGAACTGGTCGAGAATCCGTTCCTCGAGGTGGACGATTCGGCGCCCCAGAACGGGGAGACGGCCGAGGCCGGGAGCGACGGTGCTGCGGAGCCGCCCGCCGACGGCTCCCCGGAGGACCTGCGCGGCCCCGAGTCGGCGACCACGGCCGAAGTCGGTGACCGCGAGCAGCTCGAACAGGAGTTCGAACGCCTGCGCGAGTACGAGGAGCTGCCGCGCATCCGCACGCTCGACACCGAAGCCTCCGACCGCAAACAGGAGGCGATGGCGAACGCGCCGGCGCGCCCCAAGAACACGGCCGCCGTGCTCGTCGAGCAGGTGGCGATGCTCGACCTCGAAGGCCCCGCGCGCGAAGCGGCCGAGTTCATCGTCTACAGCCTCGACGGCCACGGCTACCTGCCCGAGGGACTCGAAGAACTGGCCGAGCGCTACGCCGCCGAGGCGCTCGA
>JBIKNC010000357.1:0-2781 GCA_044358925.1 Planctomycetota bacterium
TGTCGCGTGAGGAGAGCCTGTTCGGCTTGCGCACGGCGCTCGGCCGGATGCGGCGCGGCCTGCACCCGGCCATCGGCGCGCGCGACGTGGTCGAGTCGTTGCAACTGCAACTCGAAGCCCGCGGACTGTCCGACGACCTGGCCTACGAGTTGGTCGAGAAACACCTCGACGACCTCGAAAAGAACCGCCTGCCCCACATCGCGAAGGAGACGGGCGCGAGGCTCGACGAGATCAAGGATGCGATCGGGTTGTTGCGCACGCTCGACCCGCACCCGACCGCGGACTACGGCGACGAGCTGGCCGAGGCCATCACGCCCGACGTCATCGTCGACGAGTTCGACGGTCACTGGGAGGTGCGGCTCGCGCGGCGCGGCCTGCCGACGCTGCGCGTCAGCCCCGACCACAAGGAACTCATCAAGGAGACGGTCGATGCGGCCGCCGGCGACAAACAGAGTGCGACGGAAGCGCGCGACTGGATGAAGAAGCGCCTCGAGTCGGCGCGCTGGTTCGTGGACGCGATCATGCAGCGGCAGTCGACGCTGCTGGCTGTGGCCGAGGCCATCTTCCGCCACCAGCGCGGTTTCCTCGAACGCGGCGTGAAGGCGCTCGCACCGCTGCGCATGCAGGACGTCGCGGACGAGACGCACGTGCACATCTCGACGGTCAGTCGCGCCGTGGCCGGCAAGTACGCGCAGACACCGCGCGGCATCCACCCGCTCAAGTTCTTCTTCAACTCGGGCACCACGGACAGCGCCGGGCGCGCCACCAGTCAGGTCAGCATCCAACAGCGCCTCAAGGACCTGGTGGACTCGGAGAATCCGGCGGAACCGCTCTCCGACGACCAACTCGCCGCGCTGCTCGAAGAGCGCCACGGCGTCAAGATCGCGCGCCGCACGGTGACGAAGTACCGCAAGGCGCTCGACATCCCCTCGTCGAGCCAGCGCAAACAGTTCTGACCGTGTCGGGAGTTCGGCGCTGCGACCCGGCGGCCGGAATGCCGGCGCAGGCGGCGCAGCGGCCTGGCTAGACTTCTCGGCCGCAGACTTCGGAGCGCCCCGCCGCGGGGCCGCCCGTCGGGCACCGAAGGCAGACGTCCACGACCGAACTCCACCACCCATGGCGCGCGCCACCGAGATCCGCAAAGGCCAAATCATCGAGCACGAGGGCAAGCTGCTCCTCATCACGACCTACGAGCACAAGACTCCCGGCAACCTGCGCGCGATCATCAACATCAAGACGCGCGACATCATGACCGGCGCGACGAGTCAGATGCGCCTGGGTTCGAACGACGTGCTCGTCGTCGCGCACCTCGACCACAAGAAGGCGGAGTACCTCTACAAAGAGGGCAACGGCGACTTCGTGTTCATGGACTCGGAGAGCTTCGAGCAGTTCACGATGACGCCCGACCTCATCGGCGAGAAGATGGGCTTCGTCAAGGAGAACACCCAGGTCGAGGTGCTCGTGCACGGCGAGCGCATGCTCGGCATCGAACTGCCCGCCGCCGTCACCCTCGAAGTCATCGAAGCCGAGCACGCCGTCCAAGGCAACACGGCCACGAACGTGAAGAAGGGCGCGAAGGTCGAGACCGGTCTCGACATCAAGGTGCCGTTCCACATCAAGGTCGGCGACCGCGTGAAGATCTCGACCGAGACGGGCGAGTTCTTGAGTCGGGTCAACGACTGAGTCGGTGTTCCTTTGCGCTGACTTCGTGTCCTTTGCGTCCTTCGCGGTGACGTGCAACGGCCCCCGGGCTCCGGGGGTTGCACTTCACCGCGAAGGACGCAAAGGAACACGAAGTCAGTGCGAAGGAACGCAACGTAGGCGTGTGCTGACGCCGAGCACTCGTCGCGCTGCGACGAGTGGGAGCACGCTTCACTCGCGCAGGTAGACGAACACCGACAGGTCGCGCGATTCGACCTCGAGCGGGAAGTGCGCGACCAGGCGGCAGTCCTCGCGCAGGATGCGACGCAGTTCGTCGCGCTGCTCGCTCGGCCATTCGGCGAAGCGCTCCTCGTTGACGACGAACCACGTGCGGCGCCCGACGTGCGCGGCGAACGTCGCCGCTTCGAAGCGGAAGCGGTCGAGGTATTCGAGCGCGGTCGGCTCGCGCAGATCGCGCGAGCCCGGCGCCAGGTAGTACTGACCGACCGGCGCGGCCATGCCGAGCACGAGGTCGCCGTCCCGGCGTTCGCGCGCGACGACGGCGTAGGCCTCGCGCCAGTGTTCGCGCTCGCCGTTGCGCACCGTGAGCTGCAGCAGTGTGTTCGTCGCGAGCGGCGCCGCGGCGAGCAAGGCTGCGAGTGCGGCCGAGAAACCCGCGAGGCGGGCGGGCGAGCCGCTCGCACCGCGTGCGAACGGTGCCGCGGCGAGCGCCAACGTGTACGGCAGCAACACGAACACGTACTGCGCGCTGACGCGCATCACGAGGCTCACCGCGAAGGCGCCGAGCCAGCCGAACACGACGAGGAGTGCCAAGACGGCTCCGGGATGGTCGCGCCGCTTGAACACGTCGAACAGCCCGAACGCGGCGAGCACGGCCAGCGCGGGCGTCAGGAAGAAGCCGCTCGACAACACGAGGTGCGCCGGGTTCGCGCCGCCCTTGACGACGTTCCAGTCGCGCAGGATCGGCAGCGCCCACACGGCCGCGAGCACGGCTCCGACACCCAGCGCCGTCCAGGCGAGGACCCGCTGCCCGCCGCGCGCCGCACCGGGCCGCGCGCGCGCGATCAACGGTCCCGCGACGAGCCCCGGGAGGACGAGTCCCGCCGACGGGTGCGCGAG
>JBIKNC010000190.1:0-8657 GCA_044358925.1 Planctomycetota bacterium
TCGTGATGGCCGCCGGCGCCGGCAAGCAGCGCCTCTACCTCGTGCCGTCGCTCGACCTGGTGGTCGTGCGCTTCGCCGAGATGCGTGTGTCCGGCCGCAGCTACGACGACGCCGAATTCTTGCGCACGTTGCTGGGTCTCGCGAAGGTCGAGCCGCGGACTCGTTGACGGGAGACCGGTCGCGTCAACCGACCCGCTCGAGCCACGCGGCGCTGCCGGGTTCGGCGAGCAGGCGCTTCACGGCGGCGAGCGGGAAACCGGCGGGCAACGGGCCGTCGAGGCCGTGCGGCAGGCCGAGCGCGGGGAACAGGATGCTCGGCTCGCGCGACAGCAGATACGTGAGCTGCATGCGCAGCGCGAACGCGGCGTTGTACTGCAGGAAGAGTTTGAGCGCGTAGGCCTCGTTCCACGCGCGCCCCTCCAGCAACCACGGGCGCGGGTACTCGAACGGCCATGCGACGTCGTGCACGTGGATCCACACGCCGCGCGCGAGCGCCGGCAGGATGCGATCGAAGAGCAGGAACACGTCGCTGCCGGTCTTGAGGACGTGGCTCGAGTCGACGATCAGCAGGTCGCCGCGGCCGAGCGTCTCGATCCACGTCAGATCGGCTTCTTCGAGCGGTCGCGCGTCGAGTGAGAGTGGGGCGCGCTCCGCGGCCGCGTTCGTGGGTGCCGCGCTCGAAGTTGCGTCGTTCGCGGTGCCGGTCGTCGGCACACGCACGAGGCTCGCGCGATCGCGCTCGTCCATCAGATCGAGCAACCGATCCGGATACGGCTCGACGAAGCGCACGTGCGTCAGCACGTCGCTCCGCCCGTGTGCGCGTTCGCGGTCGCGCGCATCGAGCAGCGCCGCGCTCGAGAATCCGCAACCGATCTCGACCGCGCGCCGCGGCGCGAGTTCGTGCACGAGCAGCGACAGGAGCGCCGCGTCGCCGAACGGATAGAACGGATTCTGCGACCAGTAGCGCGCGCGCGCACGATCCTGCTCGAGCGGCGGATCGAAGTGCGCCAGGAACGCGAGCAGCTTGCGCCCGAGCGCGAACTGAACGTCGTCGTGCGTCGCGAGCCCGGGCATCGGTCGCCGTGCATCGAGCAGTCCGTCGAGGCGCTCGCCGATCGCACTCGGGTCCGGCACCGGCGAATAGAAGTGCCCCGGCGGCACGAACAGCGGCACCGGCGTCCGGGGATCACCTTCGCTCGCGATGCCGGCGCTCACAGCGCTTCGACGACGAGCAGCGCGTCGCCCGCCGAGACCTCTGCGCCGTCCGCAGCCGTGTAGCGCACGACGCGCGCGCGTTCGGGCAGGCCGTCGTTCGCACCGCCGTAGTGCACGTGGCTGAAGGTCTTCATGACCTCGAGCAGTCCGACGGTGCGACCCGGCCTGAGTTCCTCACCGACGGCGAGGAACAACGGATCCGCAGGCGACGGCCTCTGCCAGAAACGCCCGGAGAACGGCGCGCGGACGACGAGGCCGCTCGCAGCCGTCGGCGCCGTCGCGTCCGCGAGGGCGAGTGCGCCATCGAGCGGTTCGAGTTCGTACAGGACCTGGCCGTACTCGACCGGTTCCTGGAGCCGCACCGGCGCCGCGTTCACGATGCGCCCGATCACCCCCGCCGGCACCACGAGTTCGACGAACGTGCCGAGCGTCTCGAGCACTCCCGCCGACGCCTCGGGCGCGAGCAGTTGCCCCTTCGCGACGCCGCGCGAGAACCAACCGACGTTCGGCGCGAGCAGGCGCACCCGCGCGCCGTCCTGTTCGACGATCAAAGGCCGACGGGTGCTCATACCCGCGGCTCCTGCAGTGCGGCGGCGTCGTGCAGCGACCAGATGCGCGGGTTCTTCGTGCGTCGATAGCCGGTCTGCTGCCAGGCAGCTTGCGCGAACATCTCGACCCACGCGCGCAACTCACCGACCGGCACGATCTCGTCGGTGTCCATCTGCGCGGCCGACTTGTACGGATCCATGTCGGCTTCGATGCGCTCCTCGGTGCTGCGCATGCCGGCCTCGATCTTCGCGCGTTCGGCCGGGTCCTGCGTGATGATCTCGAAGTCGTCGTCGAGCTTCGTGTTGAAGGCCGCGATCGCGAGCGTGCGGCCTTCCATCACCGACTGGCGCGTCAGCGGCGTCGACAACTGCACGACCGGTTCGTGCGGCATGCCGCTCATCGCGTAGTAGCCCGCGCCCGAGGCCTTGCGCAGCAGGATCGTGAACATCGGCACGCTGTTCGTGCTGTTCGCGTAGATCAAACTCGAGCCGTAGCCGAGCAGGCCCTGCCGCTCCGCCTCGACACCGATGTCGAACCCGCTGATGTCCTGCAACCAGACGAGCGGGATGCCGTCCTCGTTGCACGCGCGACTCATCGACGCGACCTTCGCGATGCCCTCCCGGTAGAGGATGCCCGCAGGCTTCTTTCCGCCGCGCCGTTCGGTGTCGTCGATCAAACCCTGGCGGTTGGCGACGAAGCCCATGAACAGGCCGCCGACGCGCCCGACGCCGACCATCACTTCGCGGCCGCGATCGGGCCACAGCTCCCAGAACAACGATCCGTCGACGAGGCGCGCGAGCACCTGCTCGACGTCGTACGAGACGCGATGGTCGCTCGGCAGGATCGCGCGCAACTCGCGCGCGTCGAACGCGGGCGGCAGCGGCTTCGCACCGTGGCGGTAGAAGTCGAGCGCCGGCGACGCGAGTTTGCCGATCTCGCGCCGGATCATCGCGATAGCTGTGGCGTCGTCGGGCGCGCGTTCGTCCGCGCAGCCCGACAGGTGCACGTGCACTTCGGGGCCGCCGATGTCGAGGCTCGACAGTTTGAGGCTCTTCGCACCTTTGATGAGCGCCGCGCCCGCGATGACCATGTAGGCCTGCTCGGTCATGATCACGCGGTCGCTGATGATCGGCATGTAGCCGCCGCCCGCGATGCAGTCGCCGAACACACCCGCGATCTGCGGCACGCCGTCGGCGGCCAGCAGCGAGTTCTTCTTGAAGATGTGGCCCGCGCCCGTGCGACCGGGGAACGAGTGCGACTGCTCCGGCAGGTAGAGGCCCGAGCAGTCGACGAGGTACACGACCGGCAGACGCAGGCGGCGCGCCATTTCCTGTGCGCGTTCGATCTTCTCGGGGCTCTGCGGCCACCACGAGCCGCTCGCCACGGTGTTGTCGTTCGCGATGACGACGCACCAACGGCCTTCGATGCGGCAGAAGGCGGTCACGACGCCCGCGGCGGGGCTCTCGAGTTTGCCGAAGGATCTGCCCCAGTTGACGAACGTGCCGACCTCGAAGATCGAGCTGTCCGCGTCGATCAGGTGTTCGATGCGCTCGCGCGCCGTCCACTTGCCCTTCTGGTGCACGCGCTCGGCGTACTCGGCGCCCCAACCGGCGCGCACCTTCGTGCGCCGTTCGTCGAGCAGCGCTTCACGTGTCTTCGCGCCTTCGAGGTGTTTGTCGCGCTCGCGCTGATCGAGCACCTGGTCGAGCGCGCGACCGATGCGTTGCATGGGCAGGTGGGCCATGGTGGATTCCGTGAAGTCAGGCCTTCCAGCCCGGCAAGCTCTGCGTGTCGTAACGGCCCGAACGGAACTCTGCTGAATCGAGCACCGCCAGATGCACCGGGATCGTCGTGTGCACACCCTCGACGCGCGCCGCGCGCAACGTGCGCAGCATGGTCTCGATCGCGGCAGCGCGCGTCGGCGCGTGCACGAGCACCTTGGCCAGCAGCGAGTCGTAGTGCGGGCTCACCTCGTCACCGACTGCGAGGTGGGTGTCGACGCGCACCGTGCCCGGGCCGAGGTCGCGCGGGAATTCGAAGGCGGACAACGTGCCCGGCGTCGGGCGGAAGTTCGCACGCGGATCCTCCGCGTTGATGCGGCACTCGATGGCGGCGCCGCGCTGCACGACGTCCTTCTGCTGCACCGTCAAGCGGTGGTTCGCGGCGATGCGCAGTTGCCACTGTGCGATGTCGATGTCGCACACGAGCTCGGTCACGGGGTGCTCGACTTGCAGGCGCGTGTTCATCTCCATGAAGAAGATGCGGCCGCTCGTCGGGTCCATGAGGAACTCGATCGTGCCGGCGTTGCGGTAGCCCAGCGCCAGCGCCGCACGCACCGCCGTCTCACCGAGTTCGCGTCGCGCCGCGTCGTCGAGCGCAGGCGACGGCGACTCCTCGATCAGCTTCTGGTGTTTGCGTTGGATCGAGCACTCGCGCTCGAACAGGTGCACGCCGTGGCCGAAGTGGTCGCACAGGAGCTGCACTTCGATGTGGCGGCCGCCCGAGAGGTACTTCTCGAGATACAGGTCGCCGCGTGCGAACGCGGACTCGGCCTCGGCGCGCGCGGCACCGAAGGCTTCGGCGAGTTGGTCCTCGCGCTCGCACTTGCGCATGCCGCGACCGCCGCCGCCGGCGTCGGCTTTGAGCAGCAACGGATAGCCCGTCTCGGCCGCCGCCGCGCGCGCCGCTGCGAGGTCGAGCACGAGGCCGACGCTGCCGGGCACGACCGGCACGCCCGCGGCTCGCATCGCCTCCTTCGCGGGCGACTTCTGGCCCATGCGCGCGATCGCGTCGGGCGTCGGGCCGACGAACGCGAGGCCGTGCTCGCGACACAACGCGGCGAAGCGCGCGTCCTCGGACAGGAAACCCCAACCCGGATGCACCGCGGTGCAGTGCGTCTGTCGCGCGGCTTGCAGCACACGCGCGGGGTCGAGATAGCTCTCGCGCGCGGACGCGGGGCCGAGTGTCACGACTTCGTCGAAGGCGGACGTCCACGAGGCGCCGCGATCGGCCTTGCTGACGACGCCGACGGTTGCGATGCCGAGGCTCTTCGCGGCGCGGGCGATGCGGACGGCGACCTCGCCGCGGTTGGCGATCAGAATGCGTCGGAACAAGCGATCACTCGTGTGGGGGAGAGCGACGGGAGGG
Source organism: Planctomycetota bacterium (assembly GCA_044358925.1). GTDB lineage: Bacteria > Planctomycetota > UBA1135 > UBA1135 > Rohdeia. The sequence continues at coordinate 4,912 of JBIKNC010000190.1, forward strand.
CAGGCCGCGCCCTGCGCGGCGCCGAGGGCGCCGCACAGTAGCGGCGTTCGATGCGCACGCACCCGCCAGTGTAGGAAGGCACCCGGCGTGTTCGAGGGTACGCTCCCGGCCGTGGCGGCGAAGAACGGTTGGTCGATGGTGTTCGGAGTGCTCGCGACGTTCGGTTCACTCGCGCCCGGCGTCGTCGAAGCGCGCGCGAACGCGGCGAGCGCGAGCTTCGCAGCGGCTGCCGACGAGCAGCTCGACGAGATCCTCGCGCGGCTCGACAGCGACTCGGCGCTCGCGCGCAACGCAGCCGAGGCGGTCCTGTGCGACGCACTCGTGCCGACCGACGGTCCGCGGCTCGTCGCCTGGTCCGCGAACGCGTCCGCCGAAGGGCGCGCGCGTGTGGCCGCGGCACTCGCGCGCCGCGACCGGCACCTCGGACTCGTCCTCGAACTGCGCACCGCGGGCGGCGAGGCTCGCGCGATCGGCGAGGCGGCGCTCGACGGGCTCGTCGCCCGTTTCGATCCGGCGTTGTTCGACGCGCCGCTCGTCGATGCGGCACTGTGGCGGCGGCTCGAGGAACTCGGCCGCACGCGCTCGGCTCCGCTCGGCCGCCTCGACTTCACTCGCGCGCCGTTCGACGTCCTGCGCGACCTCGCGCGTTTCGACGGGCTGCCGCTGCGCCTGGTCGTCGACCCCGCACTCGTCCATTCGCCGCTGCCCGCGGCGGCCGGCGCGGTCGTGATCGGCGACTGGCGCGACATGCTCCGCGAGGCGGTCCTGCGCCACGATCTCGCGTTCGAGGCGCATCTCGAGGAGCCCGACGCGGCGCGCGACCGCGCGCCGATCCTGGCCGTGCGTGTGACGCGCCGCGGACTGGAAGGCCGTCTGCGCGGCCGCGATCTCCTCGCTCGTTGGCTCGATCAGTTCGCGGCTCCCGAGCGCCCGATCGAACGCGTCGCGGCGGCGCGCGCCCTCGCGAGTTTCGGTTGGCCGGCGGCACAGGAGTTCCTCGTGCGCCGTTGGCGCGAACGCGGCGACGTCGATGCGCTCGTCGGATTGCTCGCCGGCGCGGAGCTCGGCACCGCTCCGCCGTCCTTCCCGACGCGCGACGACGCGCGGCGCGCACTCGATCTCGTGCGCGCGGATCTCGCGACCGCGTCGGCGGCGCGCGGCGTGCTCGCACGCGACGTGCTCGAAGGCTTCGTCGCGTTGCCGCGCATCGCCCCGGACGGGGGAGCGCTGTTCGCCGACGAGAGCGGTGCGCCGCTCGTGCTCGTGCCTGCGCTCGAGGACACGGAGCGCTCCGCGGCCAGCGCGGCCTTCGCCCGCTTCGCTCTCGAACTCACGGCGCGCGCGCGCCTCGAAGCGCCGGGACTCGACGTGCGGCTGCGAACCTGGATCGAAGCGCCCGCGAGCGAGGTGCTGCCACGCGAGCGTCTCTGGGCGCTCGCGGCCCATGCGCGTTGTGTCGCCGAGCCCGCGCCGACGCCGAGCGACGTGTTCGCACTGCTCGCGACGGCGGGCACGCGTTTCGAGGCGCAGGAACTGTCCGCACTGCTGGCCGCGAGCGCTGCGCCGTCGCCCTCTGCGTGGAGTGATCCGACCGCGCTCGCGCCGCTCGCCGCGAACGCGACCGGCTGGCCGCGCGCCGTCGCCCTGTCCTGGTGCCTCGCGCTCCGCGACGCGGAACGGGCCGCGGCCGTCGTGCGCAGCGCCTTCCCCGCGCGCGTCGGCGAGGCGTGGCACCGCGTGGAACTCGCAACGGCCCTCGAACACGCGCTCGCGCTCGGCGAACAGGCTCTGGTGCGCGACGTGCTCGCGCGCGCCGCGACCGGTTCCGTCGCCGCGGGGTTCACGGACGAGCTCGGCGCGTTGTGCGGCGCGCTCGATCTCGCGAACGACCTGTCGACGGCCGATGCGCTGTACGCACGCGCGGTCGAGCGCCGCGACGAGGACGGCCACGGCGATCCGCTCCTGCTCGGCGCGTTGGCCGCGAGCGGCGCCGGCATCCGCGCCCGTCAACTTCTCCTGGGCGAACTGGTCGGCGCGCTCGAGGGCTCGGACGAGGAGCGCTCGGCGGCCGTGCTCGCAGGCCTGGAACGCGCCGTCTGGACCTGGTTCCGCGCGCGGCGCGACGGCGAGGCCGTGGCCTTCGTGTCGGCGGTCAAACGCCTCGCGCGCGAGCGGCGCTCCGGTCCGCTGGCCGCGCTCGTTCTCGCGGCGGAGTGGCCGCGTGGAGCGGGACCCGCGCCGATCGACCTCACGCGCCCGCTCGGGTTCGAGTGATCGTCGGCCGCGCCCGCTCACGCAGCCGCCTCGCGCGTGCGGCTCGCGGGACACTCGGGCCCGCGCGGCATCGCGGGTCGCGACGCGGCGCGTAGGCTCTCGCGCTCTCCATGGGACTGCTCAATCGCCGCCGACCGCCCGAGCCGCTGCTGCCGCCCGATCTCGAGGAGGGCTTGGGCGGTCCGCTCGAGTCCGAGGAACTCGTCGTGCTGCATCGCCCCGAGGGGCGTGAGGCCGAGCAGTTCCGGCGCCTGGCCTCCTCGCTCGAGGCGCTCAACCCCGAAGGCCTGCCGCGCACCGTGATGATCACGGGCTCGGTCGAAGGCGAGGGCGTGACGATCGCGACGCTCAACCTCGCCTTGGCCTTCCGCGAGCGCCCGCGCACGCGTGTGCTGGTCGTCGACGCGAACCTGCGCAAGCCCGGCGTCGAGCGCTACCTCGGCCTCCCGATGCGCCAAGGTTTCTCCGAACTCGTGCGCGACAAGCTGCGCGTCGACAAGGCGATTCGCCCGACGTCGCTGGAGAACCTGCACGTGCTCGGTGCGGGCGAACTGCCCCAGAACCCCGCGCAGGTCCTGCGCGGCGATCGCGTGCGCACGCTCTTCGGGCGGCTCAAACAGGAGTACGACTACGTGCTGATCGACACGCCGCCGGCGCACACGCTGACGGAGCCGCACCTGATCGGCGCGGTGTGCGACGGCATCGTCCTCGTCGTGCGGCTGCGTACGACGCCGCGCCACCTGGTCGAGGAGACGAGTTCGCAGCTCGAGTCGATGGGCGGGAACCTGCTCGGCATGTGCCTGCTCGGGGCGAGCACGACGTAGCGCCGCGCGCAGGTGTCGCGCATCATCGCGCCATGCTGCGTGCCGCACTCCTCGCCCTCGCCGTCCTCACAGGTTCGATCGACGCGCACGCAGAGCCGCAGGACGGAGCGGCGCTCGAACGCGAGGCCGGTGAGCTCTCGTGGCGCGCAGCACGCGAGGCCGGCCTGTGGCGTTTCGTCGGGGACGCGAGCGGTTCGGCTCTCGACGGCGCGACGACGAGTTGGCGTTCCGGCGCCGGTGCACTCGGCACGGTCGTCGTCGTCACCAGCCTGACGTGTCCGTTGTGCCTGAAGTTCGCGCCCGACGTCGCGCGCGTCGAAGAACATTGGCGCGAGCGCGGTTTCGGATTCGTGCACGTCGTCGTCGGCGGGCTCGACACTTCGGAGGAGGTGCGCGCGCACGTCGCAGAATTCGGGCTGGAGGGCCTGGTGCTGGTCGACACGTCGCGCGCCATCGAAGCGGCCTTCGACGCACGCACGACGACCGAGACGTTCGTCGTCGACGCGCGCGGAACGCTGCGTTATCGCGGCGCGCTGAGCGATCGCTTCGGCATCGGCGCGTCGCGCGCCGCGGCGACGCGCAACTTCCTCGAGGACGCGCTCGCGAGCCTCGCGGCGAACGCCGAACCGCTCGTTCCATGCACGAACG